>JAJFIW010000035.1 GCA_021774615.1 Alphaproteobacteria bacterium
GGGTATTACGCCCTTTATGGATCATCTTGGTGCCAGTATCGGCTTGTTGGTAATTATTTGTAACCGCTACAGAGTAAAACTCGCCTACCGACTCATCACCCTCTAAAATACAGCTTGGGTATTTCCACGTAACTGCCGATCCTGTCTCGACCTGTGTCCAGCTTATTTTACTTGCCGTACCAGCGCAACAACCACGTTTTGTTACAAAATTATAAATACCACCATTGCCATTTTCGTCCCCGGGGTACCAATTTTGTACGGTTGAGTATTTTATTTCAGCACGGTTATTAGATACCAACTCAACAACAGCCGCATGGAGTTGGTTCTCGTCACGTTGTGGTGCTGTGCAGCCTTCAAGATAGCTTACGTAGCTGTCGTCATCGGCAATAATTAAGGTGCGCTCGAACTGCCCTGTGTCTTTGGCATTAATCCTAAAGTAAGTGCTAAGCTCCATCGGGCAACGGACACCTTTGGGGATATACACAAACGAGCCATCAGTAAAGACTGCACTGTTTAATGCTGCAAAAAAGTTATCCCCTTGCGGTACAACGCTACCTAAATGTTTGCGCACAAGGTCTGGGTGATTGCGGATTGCTTCCGATATTGGACAAAAGATTACCCCCATAGCCTCAAGCTTATCTTTAAACGTGGTGGCTACCGAAACACTGTCAAAAACAGCATCAATCGCAATATTAGAAGTGCCCTCAATCCCTGCTAGAACTTCCTGCTCTTTTAATGGAATACCTAGCTTTGCATAAACAGCTAGTAACTCAGGGTCAACCTCATCAAGGCTTTTTGGTTGCTCGGCCTGCGATTTTGGTGCTGCATAATAATAAATATCGTTATAATCAATTGGTTTATAACCAAGTTTTGCCCAGTTTGGCTCTTCCATATTTAACCAAATATGGTACGCCTTTAAACGCCATTCGAGCATCCATGCTGGCTCTTCTTTTTTGGTGGAGATAAGGCGAATAATGTCTTCGTTTAAACCTTTAGGTGCGTAGTCCATCGCAATATCGCTGCTAAAGCCATATTTGTATGCACCACCTAGCTGCTCGTCGGTACTGTTTTTATTTATTACGTTATCGCTATTATTCATCAATTTATTTACTAACATCTGCAAGACTAATTTTACTTAATGCATCTTTAATTGCATTGTTTACTTTTTCCCAGCTATTCTTTGCGTTACAAAGAGACTCTATAGAACAGCCACCTTTGCTTTTACTTAAACAACGGGTAAGCGATATAGGCCCTTCCATGGCCTCAATAACATGTACCATGGTTACAGTTTCAGCACCCATAGCTAAACAATAACCACCATTAGCACCCCGCACAGATGATAACAACCCATAACGAGTTAATTTTTTAAGAATTTGGCTAATAGTAGGCACACCAAGGCCAGTCTTGACAGCGAGCGCTGCTACCGTATGTAATTCCTCAGGCTGTTGCGCTATAATACTTGTTAGCGTAACCGCATAATCTGCCATTCGAGAGAGTTTCATGACCCAATACCGTACTAATTTAATCCGACTTTGAATATAGCCTTTATAACCATATTGTCAAGAACAACACCTTTAATATATCTTATTTTAGCAGCGATTTATCTTAGTTAAAGAAACAGGCAGAAAAGTATATACTAGTGATTCGTTATGCTCTAAAAATATTACTTCAAATATAACGAAAGAACTAAGTTGAACAAATTCCAAGAGTCCATAAAATCGCTTAGAGACCCAGCAGCGTTACTAATACTCCTATTTGGAGTATTGGCAACATATGCAGCTTGGATAATAATTGCAGTTTACCAAGCAGGGATAACCTTTACAGAGCTACTCTGGGGGCAAGCATATGCAGCAATATCTGTAGTATTGCTAATGATGACATCTTTCATAAAACCAATTAATAAATTTGCTTGGATAGAAAAATTATTACTACTATTACCTGCCATTTCCATATTAGTAATGGTACTAACAACCAGCAATACCACCATGATGTATCTAACATTTATTATCGCTATTTCAGCGATCAGAATACTCTCAACCTGTAATTATGCTGTTAATTTACCCCTTATCCAAAATGGGCATAATAAAGATATGAAGCTCGCTATCATACTGTCATTACTACCAGTTATACAGGCCATATCATACGTAATACTGGGATTTATAGCAGAAATACATATAAACTTGGCGCTTGCATTTATTGCCACCACATTATCGATTTTTGTATTTATCATTTTTATGAAAAAAAAGCGCTTAAACATTATTCCACCACCAGTTAAGATGGCATCTAAAACACCCCTATCCACAAAGATAATAATTGCGTGTAATGTTATATATGTAGCGCCCTACTATGTAACTGCCAACATTATAGTGCCGCTATACTTATACGATAAGCTAGATGGTGATTTTGCGAAAATAGGTATTATACTAAGCATATTATGCTTTGTTGCTATATTTAGTAAATTGGTTCAAAAAGAAGCGAAACGAGAGCATGCCCCAACAAGCGTTATCACGCTGGTATCTACAGTCGCTACTTCATTTGTTTTTATTGTATGGGTTCTTACGGATAGCATTATAATGGCTACAATAGTGCTGTCATTATACACTCTATCTCATAGAATGTTTTCCTTCGGTATATTGTCTGAAATAGAAAAAAGCGACCCAGCTAACTATAGCCAACACACTAAAATCAAAGAAATATACCAACACTGTGCTGCAGCAATATCATTCTCAGCATGCGCCTTCTTTGCAAGCAATGTGCAGGAAGGCTATGACAAAATGCTTATCTCATTCTCAGTAATAACTATATCTATAGCATTCTTGTTCGCCTATGCAAAAAGAGTACAGCACACAGAAAACCAACTACAGCTAGCTATGCAAAATAAAGGCTAGTTACCAAATAAACCTTTTAGCTTTGCGCCAATCTTGCTAACCGTATCAGTAGCGCCTTCGCTAGCTTGGTTAATCATAGCTTTGCCTTTGGCAGCCATTTCGCTACTAGCAGCAACAGTTGAAGATTTAATAACAGTATTAATCACAGTACTAAAAAACTCAGAAATGCTTACGTCTTTATTATCTTCCTTGCCAATGTCACGCATCGTAATTGTGCCCAAGCTTGCAGAAAGTTCGAAAGGCTTAGTAACATTAACTTTACCATTTTCGATGCGAACTAGGTCAATCTCTACCTTTTTAGCATTTTCTGTTGCAGGCTCTGTAGCTTCTTGCTCTGCTGTAGGCTCATCACTAGCCATATTCCTTTGTAGGGCAGTTAGATTATTATTTTTCATGCCGCCTTCAATAGTTATTTCAGGCTCAGAAATGATAATCTCTTGGATTTGAATGCGAGAAGTTAGCAAGCTATTAGGGTTTAGTTGCACCCGCACACCACCAAGCTTAATCGCATTAGTGGTTTTGTAGCCAGTAGGGTTAGCAACTGTTAGACCCTTTAGCTCCAAAAGGCCAGAGAATGGAGAAAATGTAACATCAGCCAAAGAAACCTTTGTTCCAACTACAGCACTACCAACATTATTAACTGCCATTTTAATTAATGGCTCCCGAACTAAGTAAAGTGCAATTGGCAATACAACCAATATACCGATAATAATTTTTAACACCCGCATTGTTATTCAAACCCTCAAATTTTATTGTTTATTCCTAATAATATCACGAATAAACCAAAGAGCAAGGGCTTGAAAACCCAAGAAAGAGACCCAAGACTTTTTATAGGGCATAAAAAATAAATGGGTGAAATACATGGCAGATACTCGCTGGGATGAGGCGAAACCTTTAGTAAAAGAAGCTTTAGCTATCCCTTCTAGCCGTGAAGGCTTGCTAAATGGTACATACCGAGCAAAACAAGCTTTACGGGCTGGCGATGGCCTCCCAAAAAATCTACAGGGGAACCAACTTGACCTAGTTACCCACTATACTTACTCAAGAGCATTGGAAGAAGGCGGGCATAATTTAGACGAAAAAGAAGTTATAGCCATGGGGGAAAATTTATCAAAACGCATGGATGCCACCATCAGGATTTTAGAAAGAACTGGTGAGCTAGAAAAAATGCCATTTGGATTCCGCAAGATAGACAGTAACGATAGCTTTAGTAGCAGTAAAAGTGTAGTCCACTCGCCAAGCATGGATATGTTCATAATTAAAGATAGCCACATGGCTGACGGAGTAGCTAAACGCCGTATATTCAAGTCAGAAGAGTTCTACGAACGCTACGAACCCCCTGAAGAATGGAAGTAATTACCTTGAAAAATGCATAAATAAACACTATACTAATAGTGTACTAATTGCTGGGGGCGTCACGGTTTCGACGGGGTCTGTAAGCGATGAAGTGCATGCCGGCGGCGACAGTCCTCCGTTAAAAAACAGTCACTTTTATAGTTGCAGAAGATAACTTCGAATACAAACTAGCAGCCTAAAAAACCTGCTAGACTCTAGAGTCGCGCTTTTCCGCGAGGGCATTTTAGAGTTTTTCACAGCGGAATAGGTGGAGTGCCTCCCAGGCACAAAGCTGAACTACCTACGGGATCGCTATATCTTGGCCTG
>JAJFIW010000036.1 GCA_021774615.1 Alphaproteobacteria bacterium
TGCAGCAGCCACATCCTCTGGTAATTTTGTTGTTTGTCGTTTACGCCCGTAGAGTGGGTCGCCGACTAGAGGGTGCCCAAGGTGCGTCATGTGGACCCGTATTTGGTGGGTTCGCCCAGTTTGTAGTTTTAGCTCAACAAACGAGAAGCCATATTCTGATGTACCTTTTAATGCATAGTTTGTTAAAGCATGTTTACCACCGCGGCTAAGTACTGCCATTTTTTTACGGTTTTGTGGGTTGCGTCCTATATTTCCTTCTATTTCTCCTGCGGCTAAAGTTAGCTCACCATAACAAACAGCCCAGTAGCGACGGTCTAGGGTACGGTCTTTAAATTGCTGTGCAAGGTGTTGGTGGCTAATGTCGTCTTTTGCTATTACCATGACTCCACTTGTGCCTTTATCGAGCCTGTGGACGATCCCTGGGCGCTCAACGCCACCAATACCCGATAGCTTGCCAGCACAATGGTGGAGTAGGGCATGGACTAATGTACCTGTCATACTGCCTGGAGCAGGGTGTGTGGCCATGTCAGAAGGTTTGTTGACCACTACAAGGTGTTTATCTTCATAAAGTATTTCTATGGGGATATCTTCGGCAACGACATCGTAAGCTTCTGGTGGTGGTACTTGAATGATAAAGACCTGCTCAGATTTTACTCGGTAATTTTGTTTGGTAAGAGGAGTTCCCTCAGGGGTGTTATTTATTTGTTGAAAGACCTTACCTTGGCTAATAAGAGCTTGCAACCGTTGACGAGATAAATCAGGGGCTAGTTTAGCAGCTTGCTCGGCTAAAAATTGGTCAAGCCTACGTCCTTCATCTGCCCGCTCTACAGGGGAAGTAATAATTTGGCGATTTTCGATAGAAGACATAGATTTTTTTCCAAAATAAAAATTTATTGATTTATCTGTATCTATAATAAGATAAATCATTGTTTATACTTGTGTATAAGGCACAAACATACATCTGTCTAGTACCATTAGTATTTTAAATAATATAAAAAATAAGTATAAAGTTAAACTTTACAGTTGCATATTGTTCTAATAGCCGTTATACAAATCTCTGTCCTTGTGTCCCCTTCGTCTAGTGGCCTAGGACGCCACCCTTTCACGGTGGAAACAGGGGTTCGAGTCCCCTAGGGGACACCATTTAAAAAGCACCTACTTGTTAGGTGCTTTTTAAATTCAACTATCGATACACTATTTCAAAATCTTAAATTAAACCACTGAGGAAACTCTCATGAAAAAATCTTATTGTGGTTTAGACTTTGGAACATCTAATTCAACCGTAGCTGTTTTGAAAGATAATAATCTAGCCATGGCTGAACTAGAGCAAAAACACACTACTATTCCTAGTGCTATATTTTTTGACATGAATAAAGGCGATGTTTCTTTTGGGCGTAAAGGAGTGTCTCTTTATCATAACCGAGCAGGTGGACGTTTAATGCGCTCGCTAAAAAGTTTACTTGGTACTTCTACTATGGAAGATATGTGCAGGATGACACTTGCAACTGGTGAAAATAAAATTTTTAGTTATACAGACATCCTTGGTATGTTTATTAAACACCTTAAAACTCAGAGCGAGGAGTTTATTGGCGATAGCATAGAGCAAGCCGTAGTAGGGCGCCCCGTGCATTTTGTAGACTATAATAAAACTGCTGATAATCTGGCACAAAAGCAGCTAGAGAAAGTTCTACAACAACAAGGCTTTAAGGATATAGCATTCCAGTTCGAGCCAGTAGCAGCAGCTTTAGCTTACGAAAGCACTGTAAGTAAAGAAGAGACAGTTCTTATTGTGGATATGGGTGGTGGTACATCAGACTTTTCTGTTGTCCGCATATCTCCACAGCGACACCTTAAAGCTAACCGCAAAGAAGACATATTAGCTAATGACGGAGTTCATATAGCTGGTAACGACTTTGATCGCTTGTTAAGTGTAGATAAAATTATGCCACTATTGGGTTATGGGGTAGGTGGCCATACGCCTATTCCGAACCATTATTTTATGAGGCTTGCTTCATGGCAGGAAATCCAAACTTTATATAATCGTAAAACTATACGAGAGCTTACCGAGATTAATCGTGCGGTTGAAAATAAAAAGCTTCTTGAACGGATGATTAAGGTTATTGAATATGAAGAAGGGCATTTATTAGCTGCATGTGTTGAGGATGCGAAGATTAAGTTAACCTCAGACAATCAACAAACAATAGGTTTATCTCTTATTGAAGATGGGCTAGTAGCTAGTTTAACCCGCCAAGAGCTAGAGCAAACATTGGCAGAAAAAGTAGGAATTATTATTAATGGGGCTACTAGAACAGTTAAAGACGCAGGGCTACAAGCCAACGACATCCAAACTATTTTTATGACAGGTGGCTCTGCATCTATACCAGTTATTCGCAAAAATCTTCAACAAATCTTCCCGCAAGCAAATATAAATAATGCAGATATGTTTGGCAGCGTTGGTAAAGGTTTAGGGATAGAGGCAAATCGCTTATTCCATTAATTAAATTTATTTATAATACGGCGTTAATGTGCTATTTTCGTTAGATTATTAAGAAAGGTTTTAGGTTAATGTCAGTTCGCGCTCGTTTTGCTCCAAGCCCTACAGGTAAGCTCCATGTAGGTAATGTTCGTACAGCACTCGTAAATGTTTTATTCTCTCGCAAAATGGGTGGGCAATTTGTACTCCGTTTTGAAGACACAGACCTAGAGCGAGAAGTGCCAGAGGCCGAAACACAGATGATATCAGTTTTTGATTGGCTAGGTATAACAGCTGACGAATCAACAGCTCATGGTGGCGACTTTGGCCCATACCGCACTCGGGATAGAGCTAAACGTGGTGACTATGACGAAGCGCTAAAAGTTTTATTCGAAAAAGGTTTGGCATACGAGTGTTTTGTATCTAAAGAAGAACTCGACATGATTCGTCGCCTTAGAACATCTCGTGGGCTACCTCCAGGGTACGACAACCGCCATCGTGATTTAACAGAACGGGAAAAAGAAGCTTATCGTGCTGAAGGGCGTGAGCCTGTAATTAGATTTAAATTATTAGATGGTGAGATTGCCTTTGAAGATTTAGTGCGTGGCTCTGTACGTTATGAAGCTAAAAACCTTGGTGGTGACCCTGTAATTGTACGTTCTAATGGCATTCCAATTTTTACATTTGCAGGTGCTGTTGACGATATAAACCAAAAAATAACCCATGTTATTCGTGGTGAAGACCACGTAACTAATGCTGCAATACAAGTTCGCATTTTTGAGGCTCTAGGTGCTAAAGTCCCTAGTTTTGCCCATTTTACTATGTTGCTAGATAGTGATGGCGGTAAATTATCAAAACGTTTAGATAGCTTATCTATTGCCCAGTTGCGAGAGCAAGGCTTTTTGCCTAAATCAATTTTATCTTATTTGGCTGCCATTGGTACGAGTATGGACCCGACACTTGGATCTATTGAAGAGCTAGCCCAAAGGTTTGACTTTGCAACTGCTGGTCGTGCACCAGTACGGTTTGAGCTAGAACAAATAGAGCGGTTAAATGCTTTATTAATTCACGATATGGACTGGCCAGAGGCTCGTGATTACGTGCTAGCACGAGTTGATAACCCGATGGCAGAAGATGAAATGGAATTATTCTGGCATGCCGTACGCCCAAACATTAGTTTGTTATCGCAAATTAAAGAGCAGTTTGACTTATGCTTTGGTGATATAGAAAATACAGGGTTAATAGCTGATGATGCAGATTACATCCGGATTGCTGAGCAAGAACTACCAAAAGGCCCATATAGCAAGCAAACGTGGCAAGCATGGGTAGGCACACTAAAAGAAAAGACAGGTCGTAAAGGCAAGGATTTATTCATGCCATTACGAATTGCTTTAACAGGGATTAGTCATGGCCCAGAACTAGCAGAACTATTGCCAGTAATGGGTGAGGAACGAGCCAGAGCAAGGCTTAAGCAAGCTTGTAAATAACTTTACTATTTATCAAACTTACCATTCTCTAAAAAATACACAACCTGCTTACGAACCAAGTGGTTTATGGGCAGCCATGTGTGGGATACAGGCAGGACTATATGGTCTGCCATATTGTCAAGCTTGGTGCTCGCAACGCTGACTTTATAGTCGTTTGGTTGTGGCAATGAAAGCCAATTAGGGATAAAGTCAAGAGAGCCACGACCAGCAATAACTCCGATAGTTTCATCAGGAATTGGTAGCCTGGCTAAAAACGAATTATCTTTAACTCTTAGTTGCTCGCCTGCTGGGCCAAATAAGAATTTATAAAATCCGCTTAGATATTTGTGTTCAAGGAAATAATCTGGAAGTTCGCTACCATGGTTTGGTGTGCCAATCATAATGATTTTGCCCATTCTTTCTGGGGTATGGTCGATTAGCAGTTGGCGTGTGATAAGGCCACCCATAGAATGGGCAACAATATGAGTTTTACCAGCACAAACGGGCATTTCAGGCGCAATAAAATTTTCTGCTAAGTCCTCAATAAAGTAATTGCGGGAAGGGTAGCTAATATTAGTTACATCATAACCTTCGGCTATGAGGGATCTTTCTATAAGTCTCATGTGCCATGAACCCATTAGAATACCGTGTAGTAGTAGTGCGCAGTCATATTTTTTAGTCATTAGAAGGGGGTCAGGGTATGTGGTTTTACTCTCTTCAATGATAACTCCAACTAGAGGCACAAAAATTAGAATAGTAATAAAAATAATTTTTTTCATGTGGTATAACGATCTTTTTAGGGTTGTTATTAACATAACAAATAGAGAGGCTGCTAGCAATATGGATATTATCAAAGCAATTAGTACACGCAGAAGTTATGGAGCTGTTTTAGACAAAGATGTAAGCAATGATTTTATAGAAGAAATTTTGCAAGCAGCCTCGTGGGCACCTAACCATAAACGTACAGAGCCTTGGTCTTTTCATGTGTTTAAAGGTGATGGGCGCCATAAACTTGCTGCTGCTATTGCTGAACAAGGTGGCGAAGAAGGGTATAAAAAAGTTTTTAGAGCACCTGTTGTTATTGCTGTTGTTTCTACAGTAGGGCGTGGCAAAATAAACCCACCTATCTGGGAAGACCACGCAGCTACTGCCGCTGCTATACAAAATATGGCACTAGCAACCCATAGCCTTGGTCTAGCAGGGTATTGGCGTACAGGGGTTTTTACAGAGCATGATGCAGTTAAAAAACTTTTAGCTGTAGATGATAATAAAGGCGATAGAGTTATGGCGTTCTTTTATTTAGGTTATCCAGATACAGCTAAATTACCTCCACTAAGGAATAAACCTAACTGGCAGTCTAAAACTATATGGTATTAAAATATTGTTATAGTACTTCTGATAAGTCTACTTTTGCGCTACCTCTCGGTAATGGTTTTTGCTGGCTATGATGAGGACGCCAGCCGTGGAGATAGATAACCTCTAAAGTAAGCGGGATTTGCCCATCAGGTAGGGCAAAAAGGTCGGTGTAGTGTTTTTCAACGTTGCGTAGTAGTTGCGGCGTTGTAATTCCTTTATTACGTTCAGGGTGCATATTTGTTGCACCTATAGCTTTAAAGTCTCTCCATAAGTCATTAAAAGAGCTGTATTTAAGTGTTATTAAATCTCTGTCAATAGCAGGTAAGGCAAAGCCTACAGATTGCAATATTTGACCTGCTGTTTGGATGTCTGGTAAGGGGTTTATATGTTGGTTGGTACTCCCTGCTTTAATGAATGCTTGCCGTAATTGCCAAAAACTTTCCTGACCTATAGTACTAGCAAGAAAAAGTCCATCATCTTTTAGAACCCTACCAGCTTGTGCTAGAAAGCGAGTGGGGTTGTTTATCCATGGTAAAAGAAGGTTCGATATAACAAGGTCAAACGTTTTATCTGCAAAAGGTAGGGGCATTTCAGCATTTGCAGAAACCCGCATTCTACCATTATTCTTTTCTAGAACTGGTAATGATAGGTCTAGCTCTATTAAGTGTTTAGAAGTTTTATTTTCTGGAAATGAATTGGCCACACCACCAAACCCAGAGCCTAAATCCAAAGATAAGTTAAAGTTATACTTTATATCGAGTAGTCTCTCACAAAGACGCTCGGCAATAGCAGAGAACACAGGCTGTACCACTTCGCCTTGCTCGGCAAATCGAACTAGTCTTTTTTGTAAAATCTGAGGGTGGTAAATAATCTTTGCCATGTTATCCTTTTCTTTATGAATAATACCATAACAAAAACTAAAAACCATTACTATAAGCCGTTGCCACGGCTACTAAAGCCTATAAAGTGGGCTTTAGATATGTTGCTACCTCCTACATGTCTTGCTTGTGGTGCTAATGTTGTGGCAAAAGATTTCTCTGGCTCTTTGTGTGCTTACTGTTGGGGGGAGTTACATGTTTTATCAGACTGTGATGCTGCTGTTGACGCATTTTTAAAAGAAGTAGCGTTTGATAAAATTTTAGCACCATTTTTTTATGATTCAACTGCGGCAACCCTTGTTAAGAAATTAAAATATAATGGCAGAACAGCAACCGCTAACTTTATGGCACAGCAAATGCTTCCTTTTATACAGCACGAAAATGTTGATATAATTGTACCTGTGCCACTCCATAAAAAGAGGTTGTACCATCGGTACTACAATCAAGCTGCCGAGTTGGGGCGTAGGTTGTCTGATGATAGTGGCTTACCGTGGGATGGTGTAGGGTTGCAGCGTGTAATCGCAACGCAATCGCAAGTAGGGCAGAATGCTGACCGCAGACGTAAGCAATTACGCCATGCATTTGTTGCAGATAATCGTTTTTTAGGGCAGAGAGTTCTATTGGTTGATGATGTTTGCACCACGGGTAGCACTGCACACTGGTGTAGCCAAGCCCTATTACAGGCAGGAGCAAAGAAGGTAGAGCTATTGACCTTTGCTTTTGTTGAGCCTAAAGTATAAGAAATTATAAAGGATACAACCATGGCTGATGTACTAATTTATACTAAAGATTATTGCCCATTTTGCCATCGTGCAAAGGCTCTTTTTGATGAGCTTGGTTATTCTTATAAGGAAATAGATCTTCTTGCAAAGCCCCAAAAACGCAACGAAATGGTCTCTATGGCTGGTGGTAAAACAACTGTCCCTCAAATATTTATTGATGGTAAGCACATCGGTGGTTGTGACGAACTATACAGCTTACACAAAGCTAAAAAGCTATTACCACTCCTTAAATAGTCTATTTTTTGCCAAGAATAGCTGTGCCCATATAGCGTAGTTTTTTATTGCTTGTTTTATACCACTCTTTTGTGTAGGGGCTGTAAGATACGCCAATGGAATTATTGATGTGCAGCCCTTCTTTATTGAAAAGTTCTTCTAGTTTTTTTGGAGTTAAAAATTTGTTTGTTTTGTGTGTACCAGCTGGAACCCAGTGTAATATGTATTCTGCAATAATTTTATGATATATGAATGATGAAAAAGTTTTATTAATTGTTGAAAATACAATTATCCCGTTGGGAGCAAGTAGCTTTTTAATTGCCCATAATAATTTTTGTGGGTTGTCGCTGTGTTCTAGTACGTCAAAACACAAAATTATATCGTAAGTGTTACCTTGCTGGACTAAGCTTTCAGCTGATGTGGAAAAAAAAGATACGGGTGCTCCATATTTTTTTGCTGTTTGTTCCGCTTCTTCAATTACAGATGTGTCAATGTCTACACCTGTGCAAATAGCACCCCTTAATGATAACTCTTGAGACATTCTATTTGTCCCGCAGCCAATGTCTAGTAGTGTCATATCAAGAAGAGGGGCTGGCTCTAGTTTATCTTTTTTAAAATGTTTACTTGCACATGATAGAACAAATTTACGGCGAATAAGGTGGTAATCGATAAAGGCTTTACGATTATCTTTATCTTCTCCAGATACAATGCTCTTAAGAGTTTTTATACGTTGTATTAGAGAAAAAGATGTTGGTTTATTCATTTTCAAAAGCCTATTTATTTTTGTGTGAGTCTATTGTGCCTAAAAAATTGCTTGAGATTAAGTCTTTTTTCATGCATATAGTAAATTAACTATACATTAGTATGGTTGAAAACTGAAAACCAAACCTTGAAAGGGGTGATTTGTCGTGGTTCGTATTGACGTTAACGACAATAATGTGGAGCAGGCCATTCGTCAGCTAAAGAAAAAGCTGAATCGCGAAGGTTTCTATCGGGAGGTTAAAAAGCGTCGCTTTTTTGAAAAACCTTCTGAGAAACGCCGTCGTGAGAAGATTGAAGCCTCCCGTCGCATTCGTAAGACGGAATCCAAACGCAAAACTGTTCGGTAGAACAGCATAGTGTAAGGTTTCTTGCTCTGTAAGCCGCCATTAGGGAAACCTGTGGCGGTTTATTTTATTATTTTTTTAGAGTTACTATACTTTTGCTGTTTTGGTCAATTTCTAGTACAATGTGGTTTAAACTAAAACACCTTCTAAAAATTGTGATAGATCAAGCCATGAACGATGAAAATAAAAAAGACTTACCAGAACAAGATACTGCTGACCTGCTAGACTCAATTGATATTGGGGGGCGTCTTGCAAAAGCTCGTAGGAAACGTAAACTAACGATTAATCAAGTTGCTGACCAAACTAAAATACGTACCGAAAATATTGCAGCACTTGAGGAAAATCGGTTTGATGACCTTCCTGAAGCTGTTTATGTGCGTTCTTTCCTTAAAGTGTACGGTAAATTTCTAGAGCTTGATACAGTTGAAATATTAGCAGATCTAAAGCGTTTAGGTGTTTTCCCTGAAGAAAATAATTTATCATTATCAACACCAGTAGAAGAGGGGGCCCTTCCGTCTATAAAAACTATGGTAGCTGCCTTTATTGTTTTGTTGGCTGTGGGTGGCGTATGGCATAATGCACAAAGAATTAGCGAATTAACAAACCCTATTTTTAATGAGCAACCAGCACTAGTAGATGTAAAACCTATTATTGATGAGCTAAACCCACCTACCCCAGCAGAGGCTTTCCTTAAGCCTGACAACCTTGAGCAAGAAGTTACTGCACAGCCAGTCGTAGCCCCTGCTGATGTTGAAAAATCTCCTGTTGCTCTTATTGCTAAAGATGTAGCAGAGGTTAAAGCACCTGTTGTTGAAAAAGCAGCTGTAGTTAAAAAAGTAGATGTAGTTAAAGAGCCTGTAGTTAAAACTGTTGCTGTTGCCGAACCTCCAAAAGAAAAGGGAGTTCGCCTATACGCTGAAAAAGATGTGTGGCTCCATATTTACCGAAAAGGCAATAAAAAACCAATTTTTGCAAAAACACTAAAAGCTGGTAAGAGCTATGTGGTTTCTAAAAATGATTTGTTAGTTAATGTGGGGCTTCCTCCTGCTTTAATAATTTACGTTGATGGAGAGAAACTAGGCGTTAGCGGTATAGCTGACCGCAAAGTTCATGCCCTAAAGCTAGAGCCTGCTTATTTGAAAGATGTATATTTTGCGAAAAAAATGAATATGGCTCCAAACGTAGCAGCTGCTAAAACTAAAATTATTAAACCTAAGAAAACTATCGAAGTTAAGAAGGTTTCTGCTGAAATACCATCAGTTGAGATCAAAGAAGAAGTTGTGCGTATAGATAAGATAGTTGACCCTAAAGAAGAAGTAGAAGGCGTAAATAATGACCGTTAATCAGACTGCTGCACAAAAGAGTAAATCTCGCCAGATTCTACAGCCAGTACGCGGTACGCATGATTCATTGCCAGATAACTCTCGTAGGTTTCGCCATATTGAGCAAACTGCTATTGAAATTTTTGGGAAATATGGTTTTGGTGAAATAAGAACCCCAATTTTTGAATTCACAGAAATTTTTAGCCGCAATGTTGGCGACTCGACCGATATTGTAACTAAAGAAATGTATAACTTTGAAGATAGAGGCGGGGAGCCTTTAACCCTTCGCCCTGAGGGTACAGCCCCTGTGGTACGTGCTTATTACTCGTCTGGGTTAAAGAAAGATTTACCGTTAAAGCTTTGTTATGTGGGTACTCCTATGTTTCGTTACGAGCGCCCACAAAAGGGTCGCCTGCGCCAGCATCACCAGATAGGCGCTGAAATTTTTGGTGTTTCTGATGCGATGGCAGAAGTGGAAATGCTAAGTATGGCTTTTAATTTATTAAAAAAGCTTAATATCTCAGATAATTTATATGTACAGATAAATTCGTTAGGTGACAGCAAAGACCGTGCTTACTACCGTGAAGAATTGCTCGAATATTTGCGCCCTCATCATAAGGACTTGTCTGCCGAATCCCAAACACGGTTAGAACGCAACCCTTTACGAATTTTAGACTCTAAAGACAAAGGGGACCAAGAACTGATAGCAAATGCACCAAAGATGTTTGATTTTCTTTCTCCAGCTTCAAAAAACCATTTTGAAAAAGTTCAAGCAGGATTAGACAGCTTGGGTATTAATTGGCAGATAAACCATAATTTAGTGCGTGGTTTGGACTATTACACACATACTGTTTTTGAAATCCATAGTGAAGACTTTGGCTCACAAAGCCAAATTCTTTCAGGTGGTCGCTATAATGGGCTTATTGCACAAATGGGTGGGGATGATGTCCCTGCGATAGGTTTTGGTTGTGGGATTGAGCGCCTAGAAAGCTTAATGCCAAAACTTGTTGATGATACTCGACCTGTTGCAATAGTTTCTGCTGGCTTATCAGCACGAGTTGAAAGCTTAAAAATTGCTGAAAAGCTTAGAAACAAAGGTATAAGTGTTGCCTTTCCTTTAGAAGAGGCAAGCTTTAAAAACCAGTTCAAAAAGGCAAATAAAGCAAACGCAGTTTTTACCTTAATAATGGGTGAAGATGAATTTGCCAGCGGCATTTGTGGTGTTAAAGATATGGAAACAGGTGAGCAGCATAATATTGGATTAACAGAAGTTGTCTCGTTTGTATCGGAAAGGATTTAGGCTTGTCTTCTTGTGGCAGGAGTTTTGTATACGGCGTGCAACATGATACTTGTCCTTTAGAAATAAGGGAAGCTTTAGCCCGGGTAGATGTTGATGGTGTTAATAGCTATCTAAAAGAAGCAGGTGTTGTAGAAAGCATGGTTTTATCTACATGCAACCGTTATGAGATTTATGGTTATAGTGAAGAGAAACAAGAAAAACAAAATGATTTTTTCTCTGCTAAACTGGCTGACATGGCGGGTGTTCGGGCCTCTGACTTACAACATCACCTATTTCATAAGACTGATGAGAGCATGTTGCGCCATGGCTTTGGTGTGGCAGCTTCTATCCATTCTATGGTCGTTGGAGAGCCGCAAATTCTTGGTCAAATGAAACAAGCATGGCAAGAAAGCAGAAGCAAAGGCCATACTGGCACTTACTTAGATAGATTTGCTAATACAGCATTTAAGGTCGGCAAACGGGTACGAACTGAGACTGCCATTGCTGCACAAGCAGTGTCGGTGGCATCGGTAGCGGTTAAATTATCCAAGAATATTTATGGTAACCTTGGAAAAGTCAATGCTCTATTAATTGGGGCTGGCGATATGTGCGAAAATGCAGCACAGCACTTAAAGTCTTCTGGAGTTGGCAGCATTACTATTTGTAACCGCAGCTTGTCCCGAGCAAAAGACCTGGCAGGGCGTTTTGATGCTAACATTATTCCGTTCCAAGATATTTCTTCGGCGATTACTCGTGCCGATATGATTATAACCTCAACTGCTAGCCGTGGTTATGTTGTTAGTAAAGACATGGCAGCACAAGCGCTGCTTAGTCGTAAACAACAACCATTATTATTTATAGATATGGCGGTACCCAGAGATGTGGACCCTTTAGTACATACCCTTGAAAATTGCTACGTTTATGATATGGATAGCTTAGGGAAACTTGCAGCAAAGTCGCAAAAGAAGCGTCAATCCTCTATTGGTGAAGCACAACGTATTATTAATGAAGAAGTTAATTGCTTTATGCGTTGGCAACAAGCACGCCAGCAAGCTGTTGTTATTAAAAGTTTACGTGATAATTTTTACCAAATCCGTGAGGACATTTTAGCTAAAGGGCTAAACAGCGATGAGGCAACTAGGCTATTAGTTAATAAAATTTTACATACACCACTATCATTTCTTCGAGATGGAAAAGGTGATAAACAGACTGTAGATACGCTTAAAAAGCTATTTGATTTAGATAAAATATAGCCGTTTAACTTTGTATTTAGATGGTTAAACGGCTATAGTCACAAATTGTTTTGTGACCCACTTTGCGTAGTCTATTAAATACTATAAAGGACAATTAATCAGAATGAATATTATTCCAAAACTTGAAGCAATTTCAGCTCGTTATGAGCGGTTATCACAAGATTTAAGTAAGCCCGATGCTGTAGATGATATGGAAAAATTTACTAACCTTAATAAAGAATATGCAGAATTAACACCAGTTGTTGAGTCTTATAAAGAGTATCAAAAGCTATTAAAAGAAAAAGAAGGCTTAGAGCAAATGCTTGGCTCTGATGACAATGATGATGAAATGCGAGAAATGGCCGAGCTTGAATTAAAGGAACTAAGCGAGAAAATCCCAGAAGCAGAGGAAAGTATAAAATTTTCTTTAGTACCAAAAGATGAGAACGATGACCGTAACGTTATTTTAGAAGTACGCGCTGGTACTGGTGGTGATGAAGCTGCATTATTTGCTGCTGATTTATATAGGATGTATATTATGTCGGCAGAACGAAAAGGCTGGAAAATAGAAGAGCTTTCTCGTAGTGATACACCATTGGGCGGCCTTCGTGAGGTAGTTACGATGATTAAAGGTAAAGGTGCTTACGCACATTTTAAATTTGAGTCTGGTGTGCACCGTGTACAACGTGTACCTGATACAGAAACACAAGGGCGTATCCACACTTCAGCATGTACTGTAGCAGTACTACCAGAAGCAGAAGAGGTTGACGTTAACATTGAAGCAAAAGATATTCGTATTGATGTTTTCCGAGCATCAGGGCCTGGTGGACAATCGGTAAACACTACCGACTCTGCTGTACGTATTACCCATTTACCAACTGGTGTTGTTGTAAGCTCGCAAGATGAAAAATCGCAACATAAAAATAAAGAGAAGGGGATGAAAATCCTCCGTGCACGGGTGCTTGACCTTGAACGGTCACGAATAGATAAAGAACGTTCAGATGATCGCCGTAGCCAAGTTGGTAGTGGTGACAGATCCGAGCGTATCCGTACGTATAATTACCCACAAGGACGGGTGTCTGACCATCGTATTAATATGACAATCTATAGCCTTGATGCTTTCATGAATGGCGATATAGACGAAATGATACATAGCTTAAGTCGTGAAGACCAAGCGCAAAAACTTTCTAATATAGAAGAATAGTTTTGTTAACATACCAACAAGCATTATTAGAAACATCAGCACGTTTACGTGATGCGGGCAGCTCTACGCCTGAGCTTGATGCAATGTTACTTTTAGTTAAAGCAACTGGTAAAAATAAAATTCATCTTTATACATACCCTAAAATGTCTATAAATAACGAAGTGTATAATATTTTTGAAGAGCTTGTGGGGCGGCGTGAAAAAGCCGAACCAATGGCATATATTTTAGGCGAGAAAGAATTTTGGGATATTACATTACAAGTAAATAGCGGTGTATTAATCCCACGTCCTGATACTGAAATTCTAGTAGAAGCTGTATTAGAGAATATTGCAGATAAAAATAAACCTCTGAAGATATGTGACTTAGGAACTGGAAGCGGGGCTATTGTTTTATCTCTTTTAAATAGTTTACCCAATGCAACTGCTATAGGGGCTGATATTAGTGATACTGCATTAACATGTGCTACTAATAATTCAAAAACTATTGGTTTAGCTGATAGAGTTAGATTTATTAATAGTTGCTGGTTTGACAATATAGCTGAGAATGGTTTTGATATAATAGTATCGAACCCACCATATATACCTAGTGCAGATATGGCAGGGTTAATGCGAGATGTTATCCACTACGAACCTTCTTTGGCTTTAGATGGTGGTGACGATGGCCTGACCGCTTACCGAGAAATTATTAAATCAGCTCCAGACAAATTGGTTGTAGATGGTTTTTTAGGGTTAGAGGTTGGGGTTAATCAGGCTGATGACGTTGCTAACCTAATGAAGCAGAGTGGTAATTGGCATAATATTAAAACCCATAAAGACTTAGCAGGTATCGAACGGGTTGTATGTGGTTATAGTAAATAGTTGGTTATATTTATTTGCAGTGGTATGCTTAACAACATAATTAAAATATGATTCCAAATGAGAAAAATAGAAGAATGAACCGTTTATTAATAAGTACACGTTTTTTTATCCCCACTATGCTAGCTATTGCTTTGGGTGGTTGTTTCGGTGAATACAGAGACAATATGGCGCCTGCAACTTTAGGCAGCGTTTCCAAGGCTTATGATGTTTACGTCGCTGAAATAGAAAAGAAGTGGAAACACGAAGAGATAATTTTTAATTTCTCAAACTTTGTTGACCGTAGAGTCCCATCTTCTATGAGCACATATAAAACTGGTGCTGTTATCCATACTTATGACTCTGATGTTCTTCCTGGGCAAGCACCAGGCTATATTCGTTCGGTGATGGAGCAAATTATCCAGCCTGATAGAGAATCTATAAACCAAATAGAAGAACTACAGTTAGCATTTGAATTGCGAGATATGGATATGCGTATCCTTGAGGGGAATTTTATCTCTGGGGAATTTGGTCGTTATTACATACGAGTAGAAGCAGATGTTAAAGTGTCAGATAACTATGGAAATATATTAGTAAACAAACCTTATAAGGTTGAGTACCAAACAATGCGCCAAGCTTTTAGTGGCCACCATCCCTCTATCGATGAGGATTGGTCCAATATGATGTTTTCAACAAGAAAAGCAATTAAGGTTCTTACTTATGAAATAGTTGAAGATACAATCAATGGTAAAACTAACTAAGTAATTTTTCCTTATATCTAAAAGTAAGAAATCCCTCAGCACAATGCTGAGGGATTTCTCGTTCGAGATAGTAAGAAAGATAGGTCTAGTAGTGGTTGCAGCTATGCTGCTTTTCTATTATGCCTATTTCTTCTATCTTTTTTAGCCTTCTTAGCCTTTGCAGGCTTTTGAAGTTCAGCTTGCTGAGAAGGTGTAGGGATATCATCCCAACCATTAGCAAGAACTTCTTTAATAACCTTATCTGTTACGGTACTAACTTGCTGCAAGAAATAAAACTTCTTATCAGCTGCTTCTATAAGGTTAAAAGGAGTCCCAACAATTAAAGTACCATCTTCAGGAGCGGCACCATTTCTTGATAACATGCGCCTGTTTCCAGTCATATCAACAGCATATTGGCCTTCAACCTGCCATACTCCATAAACCCAGAACCCACTAAAAACACTAGCGAGGATGTCCTTTTCTTTGTTAACGGTTGCAAAGCTAGTGAATGGTGTTACACCCATTTGCTCGCATAGTGCGTTATATAAATCAAGAGCACGATAAAAGCGGCGAGGAATAATTCCTTGTTCTTCCATCCACTTTTCTGGGTCTTCTTTAGGGTTTATTTCCAGCTCAGTTTGAGTGTCTACGAAAAGATCTCTCTGTAAGAAGAAGTCATTATCGTGGGCTTTCCGCATTGCTTTGAATGCATCATTTGAAGTGTCATAAATGGATTTACCCATGCTAGCTACTGCTACCATTACAAGTATATCTGCCAATACTCCGCGTTGGATTGCTTCATAAAGCATGCGGGCATAGGTAGGGTCAACAGGGAAAGTTACCATTTTCTCGCCAATTTTACTTAGTTTGCCATTTTTACTCAAGGCACCAAGCATGGTTAGGCGTTTTCGTGATGCTGCAATCTGTGCTGGTGGTGGTGCATCAATCCATTCCATCTTATCAGGGTTAAAGCCACCTTTTGCTAGTTGTAGGACAATGTTATCTAACTGGCTTGTGTGGATATCGGGTTTACGAAATTTCTTGCGTTTACCCATAGGCATGCCAACAAGGTAGTATTCTCCATGGTTTGTACGGCCGCAACGCCCTTGTACTTGAAGGCAATCAGCCTTAGACGTATTTCCCATAATTAAACCGCGTACACCACATTGGTCAACTGTTGAGCGGCGTTCTAAGCCAAAGTCAATAACTACATCTAGATCAGGAATAGTAATTGATGTTTTGGCAATGTTTGTTGCTATTACTACTTTTGGTTTTCCATAGTCAGTCTTAAAAACTCTGTCTCTATCGCCTTTTGATAAATCGGCATAAAGCGGGAGTATTTCGACACCAAGGTCTTCAGACTCAACCATATCGCACCAGTGTAGTACCTCACGGACACCAGGTAGGACAATTAGAATGTTCTTGTCCTCTATTACAGAAGTTCTAACTCTATCCATTACGTCATCTTCATGGATAAGGTTATCAACAATAGGAAAGGTTCTTCCTTTTATATGAGTATGAGGAATTTCCCCACCTAATATAGGAGTAAGCCAGGCTTGTAAGCGTTCAACATCTGCAGTTGCAGATGAAAATACCAGTCTAAACTTAGCACCATTTTTAATGCGTTCTAGTAGTACTGCTACTAAGGCATCAATGTTTACACTACGTTCGTGGTGCTCATCGATGATAATAACAGAGTCCTCACCGTCAGGAATACCATGCCCATGTACTTCTTGGGCTAGTTGCAAGCCATCGGTTATAAAGGTAACCTTGGTATTTGCGCTAGTTTCCTTAAGTAAGCTAGACATATAGCCTACATGTTGGCCAACTTGTGTATCAAGGGTAGATGCAACAAATTCAGCTACCGATGTTGCTGCTGTAATGCGTGGTTGTGTATTACGAGTAACTTTGTATCCAGCATTAAAAAGCATATGGGCAAGCCCAGTGCTTTTACCACTGCCAGTTTCCCCTGTTAAAATAGATACTTGATTGTATCTTATCATGGCTAGAATTTCTTCTACATGGTTAGAAACAGGCAAATCTGGAGGAAAGCTAGTTTTTATAGTCATAATAACTCCCAAGAGAAAGGGGGAAAGAAAAAAATAATAAGAAAATAATAAGAAAAGGAAACCTCAAAAAAGAGGGGTGATATTATTACGTATTACAATTCATTTATACCTTTACTTGAGGGCTGTTGCAAGCGTGGTTTTGTATACTTTGTTATATTTTATTATTGCTATTGTCCTTTGTCATACAGCAGATATCTTTCATTTGTGGGCTGCTGCAAGTGAATTTCTTTTGTTATATTGGTGTAATCTTTTTTATAAACAAAATGTTATGGCTTAATACTAATCTATAAAATTAATATATCTACAGATAGTTTATATTCCATTACATGTTTATTCTTCCTAAAATTAGATAGATAGATCTAAGGAGGATACTTTTTATGGCTGGTAAGAAAGATACTAAAGAAATTTCTCTCGTATTTAATAGTGATATGACTGCTTATGAGGCAGCTAGTAACTTAAAAAGAGTCAATACGTGGGTTTCTAAGGTTAAGAAGGGTAGCAAAGTTGTTATTGATGGCTCGGCTATAAATAATATTGATACAGCTGGCTGCCAAATCATTGATATGGCTATTACAGCAGCACAGCAAAAAAATGCAGATGTGGCGTGTCATTTTTCAGAGCCTGTTAAAAAATCATTTGAAGTATTAGGTTTGGAGAACTCTTGTGTTTAAAGGAATGTCTTTTTCAGGGAATACGGGGAGCATACAGAAATTAAATCTTGGTAGGATGCTACCATTTACGCCTTGTATATTACCAGCGGCCTTTACTTTTGCTATGACAAATGAGCTATGGATAGCTGCTGGTGTTCTGGTGTTATCATTGATTGCTCCATTATGGGCGCTATTTTATAGTAATAAAGATTTATCAAGCTTGAAAAAATTTGCTCATACACATAAGCAGAGCCTTGGTCTTCTTGCTGAACAGTCTACCTCTATTAGTGATGATATTGAAGGTTCTGTCAACGGCCTTATTGGCGACTTTATGGGGATATCAGAAGAGGCGTTAAGCCAAGGTGAGGAGCTTATGGATGCGACTGAGCAAGTGTCTTCAGTTGAAATACGAGGGGAGACTGTCTCTACAGAAAATATGTTAGCACTTGTGCAGTCTTTACTTAATGAGATTATTGAGCAGTTGGTATGGATATCAGAAAATATGATGAGGGTTACATTCCAAATCGAAGATCTGCAAGACAGCGCACAAAATATTGAAGGTTTCATGAAGCAAATAGATGCAATTGCTGCTCAAACTAACTTGCTAGCGTTAAATGCGTCAATAGAGGCTGCTCGTGCTGGAGAACATGGTACAGGATTTATGGTGGTTGCAGATGAGGTTCGTAAATTAGCCCAACAATCAACACACTTTAGTAAGAGTATCCAAAGTGATATGGGCTCTATTGCTGTTGGCCTAGAAAAAAGTTTTGGAAGCATCAGCGAAGTTGTTACCCGAGATATGACGCCATTGCTAACACACAAAGCTACAATTGAGAATATGGTTGGGCGGCTGCTAGATCAAAAGAACTCTGTTGTTGGGCAGTTGGCTCAGGCTGGTATATGTAGCAAGAAAATTTCTGGCAGTATTAGTTCAATTGTCCAGAAATTGCAATTCCAAGATAGAACCAAGCAAAGGCTAGAGCATGTAGCAACGCCTCTACAAGGTATCCGTGATGAGTTAAACGGCATTATTAAAATTAATGGGTGGCATGGATCTGCTGAGCTTGCTGACAATAGTTTTCTGGACAATATAAGGTCTAAATACACAATGAAAGAAGAACGTGTTGTCCATGATGGGGAAAGTAACAATAAACCATCAAAACAAGATGACGATAGTAATATTGAGTTATTCTAAACAAAGGGAGCAATGAGACTTATGAGCAAGACTATTTTGACAGTGGATGATTCTGCCTCTATTCGGCAGATGGTTGGTTTTACTTTAAAACAATCAGGATTTACTGTTGTTGAAGCTGAAGACGGGGCAAAAGGTCTTGTGGCTGCACAAAAACAGCCAGTGGATTTAGTTATCACTGATCTAAACATGCCAAATATGAATGGATTGGAATTAATCTCAAAATTAAGAGAACTTCCCGCTTTTAAATTTACACCAATCTTGATGTTAACAACAGAGTCAGATGATAGCAAGAAAATGGCAGGTAAAGAGGCTGGTGCAACTGGCTGGATTGTTAAACCATTTAACCCCGAACAGCTGCTGAAAGTTATCAGCAGAGTTCTACCATCGTAAGGATGTTTTAAAAATGGTAATTGATATTAGCCAATTTAATGAGACTTATTTAGAAGAAGCAACAGAGCATTTAGGTGCTCTGGAGACTGGCTTACTTGAGCTAGAGAAAACTGGAGAAGGCGACCTAAATGCTATTTTCCGTGCCGCACATTCTATTAAAGGTGGTGCTGGTACTTTTGGGTTCATGAAAATTGCTAATTTCACACATAACCTTGAGGGGGTTCTGGATAAAGCTAGAGAAGGGGAACTTCCTATAACTCCGCCATTGTCAGCCATATTATTACAAGCCGTAGATGTATTGAGAGAAATGATAGATGCTGCAAGGTCTGGTGAAGAAGTTGATGATGACTGTGGAGTTGAAGTAAGTAAAGAGCTTAACTCTTATCTAGTAGGGGAGGCTTCTGATAATGGTAAGCAAGAGGTATCTACAGCTGATTCTTCAGATGGTATTCGTTGTGTTAATATTTCATTTAAACCTAGCCCACATTTACTACAAACAGGTTCTGATCCTTTAAATATATTCAGAGAATTATCTAGTCTTGGTAATATTAATGTAACTATTGATAAATCAGGGCTTCCAAGCTTAAAGGAATTTAACCCTGAATCACTGTATTACTCTTGGCAGATAGCACTTGAGACAGAGGTTGGGTTAGATGACATTAAAGACGTATTTTTATTTGTAGAAGATGATGCTGATATTGAATACCAAGAGGTTAACTCTGGTGAGCGTAAACAGGTGGAAGAAATCTTAGAACTAACACCATTGGCTAACCGTCGTGATGATGAAGACCGTCGCCAAGGTGACCGTCGTCAGGCCTCAACTCAAAAAGAGACTGCACCTAAAGAAACAGCCTTTATCAGGGTAGAAACAGGCAAGGTTGACCAGTTAATTAACCTTGTAGGAGAGCTTGTAACAACAGGTGCAATGGTAAGCCAACATAGCCAAGAACTAGAAAAAGATGGCAATGATAGCTTACATAAAGTCGTTGCAGAAATGAGCCACCATACCCGGAATATGCAAGAAGCAATTATGGCCATTAGGATGATGCCAGTTAGTTTTGTATTTAACAGGTTCCCTCGAATGGTTAGAGATACTGCTACAAAGTTAGGCAAGAATGTTGAGCTAATTACCGAAGGTGAAAATACAGAACTTGATAAAACTGTTATAGAAAGAATTGTTGACCCTTTAACCCATTTGGTTAGAAACTCTGTTGACCATGGCATTGAAATGCCAGATGAACGTGAAGAGTCAGGAAAGCCTGCTATTGCAACTGTGGCACTATCTGCTAGTTATCAAGGTGGAAATGTTATTATTAAAATTACAGATGATGGTAAAGGTCTTAACAGAGAAACCATCCTTGCAAAAGCCATAGATAAAGGCATGGCTAATGCAGATGATAATTATAGTGACGAAGATGTGTGGCAGTTTATTTTCGAACCAGGGTTTTCAACTGCAGTTGAGGTAACAGATGTCTCTGGCCGTGGTGTTGGTATGGATGTTGTTCGTAGGAATATACAAAGCCTTGGTGGTACAATCCGTATCGAGAGTATTGCAGGAGAAGGTAGTACTTTTACTATTAGTTTACCATTAACTTTAGCTATTCTTGACGGTATGGCTATTGATTTATCGGGAGTAACTTATATTATCCCGATTCTTAATATTATAGAATCTACACGCCCAACAAAAGACACAGTGCGTACTATGCGTAATAACTTAGAAGTTATGGATTTTAGAGGTGAGTACTTACCTTTTGTGCGCCTAAAAGATATTTTCTTACTACCGTCAGAAACACCAATTGAGCAAGGTATAGCTATTATTGTTGAGGCGGAAAATCAACAATTTGCTTTGTTTATAGATGACCTTCTCGGCGAGCGACAGGTTGTTATTAAGAGTATTGAGCAAAATTACAAAATGGTCGAAGGTATTTCAGGAGCAACTATCCTTGGTGATGGTAGTGTATCCTTAATTCTCGACTTAGCAGCAATTATGCGCAAGGCAACCCGTGAAGGCTTGCTTAATAAAGGTGTATCACCAGACAAAATCCAAGGAATTAATCAAAAGGAGAAAGTTAACCATGTCCAGCAATAATAGTAATGCCATTGCTACAAAAGAACAGGGTTTAATGTCGGTTATGGATGATGAGCAATCTCAATTCTTGACTTTTATATTAGGTGACGAAGTTTACGGTGTAGATATTCTGCAAGTTCAAGAGATAAGAGGTTGGCAAAGTGTAACCCCAATTCCTAACTCTCCGAAGCATATCCGAGGAGTTTTAAATCTTAGAGGGGGGATAGTGCCTATCCTTGATTTACGCCGTAGATTTAATATGGAAGAAATAGAGTTCACAGCGCACACTGTTGTTATAGTTGTTAATATTTTAGGTCGAACTATCGGTATGGTTGTTGATGGTGTGTCCGATGTTGTTGATTTTGATAGCGGAACCCTTAAACCAGCACCAGATTTTGGTGCAAGTATTGATGCTGGCTTTATTTCAGGCCTAGCACCTATTGGGGAAACAATGGTCATTGTGCTTAATGTAGATGAAATTCTTAAGACAAGTGATCTTATATCAATTGATAAATTAACAGAAGAAGTAATGGGCGAGAAATAAAATGGAATTTGAATTTAGCGACAAGGATTTTTCTAAATTAAGCCATCTTGTTACTGATTATTCGGGGATTATGGTCCCCGAAGAAAAGAAAATGCTAGTATATAGTCGTTTGGCGAAAAGAGTTCGCGCTTTAGGGATGGACTCTTTTTCAGCATACGTTTCTCAACTAGAGAAAGAGTCTGGCTCTGGAAGCAGTAAAGAGCTAGTTAATGTTATAAACGCCATGACAACTAACGTTACTAAATTTTTCCGTGAAGGCCACCATTTCACAGCATTAAGAGATAAGTTAATTGAAATGGCTAAAGAGGGAAAACGTTCCCGAATTTGGTCGAGTGCTTCTTCAAGTGGGGAGGAACCTTGGTCAATTGCAATGGTTGTAGCCGATGTATTAAAGGAATACCCACAAGCTAAAATAACAGTTTATGCAAGTGACCTTGACACAACTATTCTAGATAAGGCAAAAGCTGCTACATATAAGATTTCCCCTTGTGATGTAGATGACAATAAATATTTAAAACGGTACCTTATACAACAAGGTGATATTGAAAAGAACTCTATTACAGGTGATGTAGCTGTTTATAAAGTTCACCCAGATGTGCATAAGCTTGTTACTTTCTCGCAGCTTAACCTTATTAAGCCGTTCCCGGTTAGCTTGGAAGCAGATATTATATTCTGTCGAAATGTTATTATATATTTTGATAAAGATAACAAAATAGCATTATTTAAGAAGATTGCTAAATTAATGCCCAAAGATGGTTTGCTTTGTATTGGCCATTCCGAATCGTTAATGGGTGTATCAGAGCAGTTCGACTCGATAGGAAAAACTATGTATATTCGCAATAGTGTAAGTATCTCATAATGATGACAGAGTCTTACCATAAAGCAAAAAGCCGATATTTTGACCCTTATTTAAAACGTTGGACTGTTAAGCTTTTGCCTGGAGAGTATTATGTTTGCAGAGATGAGGAAGTTGTTGCTACTACATTAGGATCATGTATTTCTGCTTGTATATGGGATGTGAAAACAGGTATTGGTGGGATGAATCACTTTATGTTAGCACAGTCAGAGCTTGGGCATTGGGGGGAACAGACTGCATCAACACGATTTGGTAATTTTGCTATGGAGTATCTTATTAACGAACTATTAAAACAGGGTGCTTCAAGAAATAATTTACGATCAAAAATTTTTGGTGGAGCTTCTATGAATACTGGTGGCGAGAAAATAGGCGGAGCCAATATTAACTTTGCAATATCATATTTGCAGACAGAAAAAATACCACTGCTAGCGTCTGATACTGGTAGTGACTATGCCCGTAAAATTTATTTTGACCCTAATACTGGTGAGGTAAAAGTAAAATCTATCATGGACTTACCAAATGACACAATTGCGCAACGCGAGAAAAAATATGCACGTGACCTTGAGAAAGAAAATAACAAAGAAGAAGATGTAGTTTTATTTTAGTACCTGCTGGGACTCAACCTCATCATATTTTAACAATACTAAACCAAATGGGTTGCTTTTTGTAACTTGTGTTTTGGTTATTTCAAGTTTGATAGTTATCAGAGACTTCATTTCAATGTTCTCATCCTTAGTATTAATAATAGAAGTCTTTATGCCACTGATTGATGTATGATAAATAGATAAATCTTCATTGTTATTAAGTAATTTAAATGTGCTTGGTTCTGGTGTGAATATATAGGTTATATTATCACTAACTGAAATCTCTGCTTGTTTAATAAAAAAGTTTCGTAAAGATGTTTTCTCGTGCCCTAGTGTAAAATTTACGATTTTATCGCTAACTTGTGGGGCTATTTCTGGGGTGTAGCTATTTGCTGATGTTGCAATATAGTGGGTAAATAATAGTAAGTGTTTTTCAAGCTTTTTATCAAGAGAGTAGGAATTAATAGGTGTAATAAGTATAAGAAATATTAGAAGTGCTAGAATATTTCTTATGTTAAGCATTTTAACCCCAATTCTGAGGCTAAAGCATGCAATTTTTTGTCATTCATCCTTCCTTGTGCAGCTCTCTCCATAAATGCTAAGTAGAATGTTGTTAAATCTCCCTTGCTAAGCTGGTAGCCAAGAGCCCCCATTTTCTTTTTTAACCCCGCGCGGCCTGACGTAATCCCCACTGTTAGCTCTGACGCAGATTGTCCTACCATTTTGGGAGACATTATTTCATAAGTACGGCTATCTTGGCTCATACCATGCTGGTGGATGCCGCTCTCATGGGCAAACGCATTTTTACCAACAATAGCTTTATTTTTTTGTACATCCATCCCTGTAAGTTCTTGCACTAACTCGCTGATTTTCATGAAGTTTTTAGTGTCAATCGTGGTTTTATAAGGCAGTACATCGTGCCGTATTGTTAGTGCCATAACAATTTCTTCCATTGCAGCATTGCCCGCTCGTTCGCCAATACCATTAATAGAGCATTCGATTTGCCTTGCTCCTGCTTGTACCCCCATAAGAGAATTTGCAACGGCAAGCCCAAGGTCGTTGTGGCAATGGGTAGAGAAAACAGCTTTATCAGCATTAGGCACTTTGTTTATAATATCTGCAATTAATGCTGCATATTCGTCTGGCGTTGTGTAACCGACTGTATCGGGCAGGTTTATTGTGGTCGCACCTGCTTTAATAGCCATTTCAATAACTTTCCATGAAAATTCTGGTTCGGTACGGGTGAAATCTTCAAGAGAAAACTGCACATCGTCAATTAAATTTCGTGCAAGCTTAATCGCATGTGTAGTGCTTTCTAGTACTTGCTGCTTGTCCATATTAAGTTTTTTCTCGCGGTGGATAGGGCTTGTAGAAATAAAAGTATGAATACGGCCACTTCGAGCGGGCTTAAGTGCTTTGCCTGCTGCTATTATGTCTTCATCTAAGGTTCTGGCTAGTGAACAAATAGTACTATCAAACCCTTTTTGGGATAGTGTGTGGATGGTGTCAAAATCAAGCTTAGAGCCGATTGCAAAGCCAGCTTCAATAATGTTAACACCCATTTTTGCGAGGGACTCACCAATTAAAACACGGTCTTTAAGTGGAACAGGGGTAATATTAGGGGACTGTAAGCCATCACGAAGTGTGGTGTCAAAAATATGTATAAAACCTTCGTTTTCTTTGCTATCCATTCATTTACCCAGCTTTTCTTTTCCCTGATAGTGATATTTGTAGACGTTTAATAACTTCATCACCCATTTGTGATGTTGTAATAGTTTTTTCTCGACTGCGAGCAATATCAGGAGTTCTAAATCCATCATTAAGCGTTGCTGAAACGGCATCTTCAATTACTTGTGCTAGGTCTTTCCTGTCTAGAGAATTTTCTAATAGCATTGCAAGGCTCAAAATTGTAGCAAGAGGGTTTGCTTGTTCTTTGCCTGCGATATCTGGCGCTGACCCGTGTACAGGCTCATAAAGACCTTTTGCTGTACCATTTTCTGTTATTTCACTAAGGCTGGCAGATGGCAATAAACCAATGCTGCCAGTAATAGCTGCGGCTAGGTCAGACAAAATATCACCAGCTAAATTAGGAGCTAGAATAACATCAAACTGGGCAGGGTTAGATGCTAGCTGCATCGCAGCATTATCCGCATACATATGAATAGTTGTTACATTTGGCTCGTTTTTTGCCATTTCAGTTACTACTTCGCGCCATACAATACTAGACTCAAGCACATTTGCTTTATCAATACTGCATAATTGTTTCTTGCGTCTTTTTGCAGCGGCAAATGCAACTTTAGCAATTCTAGTTACTTCGTCAGTATGGTAACTCGCAGTATTAAAACCACGCTTTTTACCATCTGGTAAATTTTCAATACCTCTAGGCTCACCAAAGTAGATCCCGCCTATTAGCTCTCGAATAATAAGGATGTCTAGTCCTTTAATTAAGTCGTTTTTAAGGCTTGATGCGTCAAGCAAACAGTCAAATACTCTTGCAGGCCGTAGGTTTGCAAATAAATTTAGATCTGCACGAATGTCAAGTAGGCCTTGTTCGGGGCGTTTATTGAAAGGCGCATTTTCCCACATGGGCCCACCGATAGCAGTAAGTAAAATGGCGTCAGCTTCATGCGCCATTTGTTTTGTTTCTGGTGGGTAAGGACTACCAGTTTGGTCATATGCACAACCACCTAACAAACCATGTTGGATGCTGAAAGAAATATCAGTATTTTTTTCTAATAGCTCGATAACTTTCTCTGCTTCAGCCATTACTTCAGGGCCAATGCCATCACCGCTTAATAAAAGAAGTTTATGTGTTTTATCCATTTTTATAACCATGGTTGTTTTTGTTTTTGGGAATGTTCAAAGTTCTTAATTTCATCATCTTTTTCTAAAGAAAGGCCGATATCATCTAAACCTTCCAATAGAGCTTTTTTACGAATTGGGTCAATCTCAAAAGAGATAACAATATTGCCACAAACAATACTTTGTTTTACCAAATCAATAGTTATTTGCTGGGTGTCAGCAACATCAGCCAATTGTTTGATTTTATCAAGAGGTAAGGTAAGAGGTAATATGCCATTCTTAAAACAATTATTATAAAATATATCTGCAAAACTAGGGGCAATGACAGCACTAATACCAAAATCTAACAATGCCCACGGAGCATGCTCTCGGCTTGAGCCACAGCCAAAGTTAGTTCCTGTTAATAGTATTCTAGCTTTATTGAAGGGGGCATTGTTCAGTACAAAGCCAGGTTCGGGGCTACCATCAGGAGCATAGCGAATATCATTGAATAAGTTTTTACCAAGCCCTGTGCGCTCGATTGTTTTTAAAAAATCTTTTGGGATTATAATGTCAGTATCTATATTAGCCTGTAATAGCGGTGCTGCATAACCAGTAAGTGTTGTGAACTTCTGCATTTGCTACACCTTTCTGTCTATTATCTTAGGTTGTAAATTTATATTATCTCAATTTTGTTTAATTTGCATATCTATTCGCCCATATTGCTAAAATGTCGCCTACATAATCTGCATCTCTGTCATCACGCAAAAAATGGTCTGCATTAGGCAAACTTACAAAAGTTTTAGGGTGTTTGGCAGCTTCGTATATTTTCCTAGCGTTATCAATGTCTACTGTATCGTCTTCTGGGGTGTGAAAAATTAGAAAATGCTTTTTCATATGGCTAATAATATGTGCCATATCATGGTTGCGGATATCTTCTATAAACTGTTTTTTTATGGTGAAAGTACGGCCTGCTAGCTGCACGTCTTTTTCACCATCTTCAAGGATTGAGTCAATATCACAACTAAAAGTATGCGCCACATGTGCAGGCTCAAATGGCGAGTTTATAGTTGCAACTGCTTTAGCCTCAGGGGTTAAGCTTGCGGCTACAATTGCAGCAGTTCCACCAAAACTATGGCCATAAATAAGGGTAGGGGGTTGGTGGTTTTCTCGTAGCCATTGGATACCAGCCAATAAGTCTCGGACATTCGTTGAAAAATTAGTATCCGAGAAATCTCCTTCACTACCACCAAGACCAGTAAAGTCTACTCTTAATACACCAAAGCCATTTTCTGCTAATGCTCTAGATAGCTGTACTGTTGTTCTAAAACTTTTTGAACAAGTAAAACAATGAGCAAAAATGGCAAATGCTTTTGGGGTATGCCCCTCAGGCATGTCAAGGCGAGCATCTAGTGTATGCCCATCATCAATTTTAATGCGTACCTGTTGGGTCTTAATAGGGAAATTGTTCATAAAATGTCCTTTACTATAGTAAGCTTATTCTATAATTATTTTCATAAACTTGCAAAATTGTCCAATGATGAAACAATTTAGAGAAAAGTTTATTCATAAAACGTCCTATCTATTAGTGTAAAATAGCTGTTTATGTGTGAACTTATATTTTTTATCACAATTTATTTAAAGTATGAGGCATAATCTAACATGAATTATAAAATCATGGAGAATATCTTATGCTATGGAATAATGAGATAGAAAGTAAAATAACCCCTCAGTTGTGGCATCAGGCTGCAGGTTGTATTACTTCAGTAAAATTCCAATTTCATACATTAGTAGAAATCAACACCATTAATAGTTATCTTAGCCAATGGATGGACACAGACAGCAATTTGCTGCTAGGCGTTAGGGAAATTATGGTAAATGCAGTTGAGCACGGTAATTTAGGTATTGGCTATAAATTAAAGTCAAAGCTACTTGAAGATGGCACATGGCTTGACGAAATCCATAAACGTTTAGCTATGCATAAATACCTAGATAAAATGGCCACCATTCATGTGGATTTTGACGGCGAAAAAGTTAAAATAATGGTTCAAGATGATGGCGTAGGCTTTGATTATAATATGTTTTTATCTGAAAACATGGACGACAGAAAATTCCATGGGCGAGGCCTACACATGGCACAAGAAATGGCTTTTGAAGAGATGACATTTAGTAAAGACGGTTCTTGTGTAACTTGTATCGGTAAATTGTAGTTTATAGGACAAAAAAATACCCCGCTACTGCGGGGTATTTTTTTCGCTATACATATGTTGCCTGTAGGTGGTTACGAGCCTTGTCTAAGATTTAAACCACTATCAACGCCTGATTTAAATGAATTGTTGGAGTGCTCGCTTGTAATAATTTTGTATTCATCAAGGTTAATTGATGGATAACCTGCCATAGGGAACCAAATTTTACCCCAGAATGTATCTAGTTCATCGGTGTATATTTGCTTCTTGGATATTAGAGCAGTTTGACCATTTTCAAACTTATTGCGGCCTGCCACAATGATAGTCTGAATTTTGGTAAATACTGCTGGATCCACCTGCTGATTCTGTTCTTGAATCCACTGGAATACAGCCTGACTACCATCATCACCATACCGCCCAGACATTGCTTCTTTTACAACGCTTTTTAGGCCATCCACATATATATCTGGGACTTGCACCGCTTCAGATACTTTATTCGAATAGCTTGATAGAATATTCTGGTTTTCAGTATATTGGGCAATAATTGCTTTTTCCATGGTATTAGCACGATCATGGTAACTAACATATGTTGAAAACACCACAAGGGCTAGAATAGCCAATACACCAATTACACTACCAACAACAATAAGGACTGTTTTATTCATGTATTTCTCCAAAATTAATAAAGAGTGCAACTTTAGTAGGTTCTTCTATTACGATAACCGCCGTTAGTGCGAGAATTAACCCACAATAATACGCCGATACCAGCTAGAACACTGAAGATTATTGCTATGATGACAACCCATAATGGTGGCTCAATTGCATCTTTTAGATACTCAAGGTCCGCCATTTGAGGACGATCAAATAACTCTTCTACGGTATTAGTTATGATTTTAGAAATAATCATACCATCCATAGTTTTTGCTTCAGTGATCGTATTTATCATAGTTTTTTGGAATAACTCATTACCAGTATTCTTAGTAAAAGTTATAACATCTACCCACGATACATCTAGGGTTTCATTTACACCAATAAGAACAATTGCATCATTCTTATTGCCCCCATCCCACGCTGCTTCAACTTTGTAGCGGTATTTGGGGTCTTCGGTGTTTGCGATGACTACAATAATATTGACCTGTTTTTGCGGGCCAAGCTTACGTAATGCCATGCTTATTTGCTCATTCCAAATACGAATATCCGGAACATTCACACCCACGCTTAATACGCGGTGTACATGGTGGTAGTCATGTACACGTGGGTACTTAGGAACTATAGGCAAACTTGCATCATTTGGTGCAGTCACATGGTATATTGAGCTTGGCACAGCTTGAACATAATTATCATAGCTATGTTCTCGCGATGCGGGCTGCCCTTTTGTTATCTTACTCCAGCGGGGAGGGGGATGGATACCTTGTCTGTCGATCCGAGCAATAGTGAAGTTCCCAGCAGTGCTAGAAACATCCCAGTCATAGTCATAGCTATGCTCATAGCAGGTGTCACATGTTTCATGACCATCCTCATCTGTACTACAGGGAGGGCAGTCGTAGCTGTGTACACACGAAACAGCAACTTGCTCTTTATCAGTTATTTCGCCAGTCCATATTTCAGTGTCCGCCATTTGCGAATATTTACTTGTTTGCCAAATACCAGACATAACTAGGCAGCCAACAATAATTGCTGCAGCAACACTAATAATGCTAGGCCTTTGCTTACCCGCATAAGGGGTAACTGCAAACCAGATAAGTGGTATAAAAATAGGGATAAGTAGAAGCCAATAAATATTAGCTAACATATAAATTCCTTATGGAGGTTGAAAAAAGAAAACTAAATGAAGATCTACATTAACTCCGTAGCCAGAGATGTATACAATAGGTTTTATAGCATTACAATAATTTTGTTAAGAAAGCTGCTTATAAGACAACCAGCCAAGTTTGATTGCACCAAGTGCCATAAACACAGCAATTCCATAGCTTAAATATAGGTCTAGGCTGGATATTCCAGTTACTGTCATTGCTATGCCGCCTAGTAGCATTGCAATAGCCATAAATGTATGGCTGAAAATATAAACACATGCGCCTAGTACTAATGGATGGCATTTGGCGCCATATAACAGGCGACCTGTGCTGGCGTGTACTATAATACTTAATATGCCAAACACTGTAATAATAAGCCCACCATGAGTTGCGGACATATGGTGGTGGTAATGGTCTTCGCCCGTGCTTAGTAAAAAGGCTGCCATAATAAGTAAGTAGGTAGCAATTGCAACCCCGCCGAGGCCTTCGGTTCTTTTTCGTGCGTTTTCAGGCATTTTTGCAGAAATTGTCTGGATAACAAGCGCTAATGCAAGTAACCCACTATGCCCAAGCATATCAAGCCCATCGGCAGTAAGAGTGCGCAAAGAGAATATCGAGCCCGACACAAGCTCCACACCAGCAAAGCCAAGGATTACTAGCATAGCTAATAACAGGCGATTAATTGGGTTCTGGTGCAAGGTTTGTGTCATGTTCAACTTTTAACTAATTAAATATATTGTAACGTATAACAGAAAAGTTTTCCCGCGCATCCTTTTTTTGATGTATTTTAGAATAAAAAAAACAGAGAAGGTTGTTTTAGTTGGAACATAGCGCAATTCAGATTTTCACATTATTACTAGTTTTAGCTGTGGGTGCTCAGTGGTTGGCGTGGCGTACGCATTTGCCTGCGATTGTGCTTTTGTCTGTCGTTGGTATTGTTTTAGGGCCTGTGTTAGGCGTTATTGAACCACATGCACAAATGGGTGGGATGCTCGGGTCGCTAGTGTCGTTAGCTGTGGCTGTTATTTTGTTTGACGGTGGCCTAAGCCTCCGTTTTGAAGAACTAAAAGAAACAAAGCGAGCAGTTTGGCGTTTAGTTGGTATTGGTGGGCTATTAAGCTGGGTTCTTATTACTATGGCTGCTTGTTATATTATGGGGCTTTCATTGCCAGTTTCTATTTTGTTTGGCGGTATTCTTGTTGTAACAGGGCCTACAGTTATTGTGCCTTTACTAAGGCAAGCAAAACTTAACACTAGGGTTTCTTCTGTGCTGAAATGGGAGGGGATTGTTATTGACCCCATAGGCGCAATGTTTGCTGTTATTACTTATACATACCTAACAACTCCTGTGCTAGAAACTAGCCCCATGGCAAGCACTGTTGACTTAACAGTTATTATTGTTTTTTTAGTTATAATAAGTTTTCTTTTTGGACGAGCAACAGCTTGGCTAGTCCGAGATGACCACCTGCCAGAGTTTTTAAAAGCACCAGCCGTATTAACAGCAGTAGTACTTAGCTACGCTATTTCTAATATGATGCTAAACGAAGGAGGGTTAATTGCGGTAACTGTACTAGGTTTAACTCTTGCAAATAGCCGTATTGCTAGCATGGAAGAAATACGCCGTATTAAAGAGTACCTTAGCCTTATTTTAATTTCGTTCTTGTTTATCTTACTAACTGCCACTTTAACCCTAGCAGACATAGAGCAAATTGGTTGGCGCGATGGGCTATTTATTTTAGCTTTAGTGTTTGTAATTCGCCCGCTGGTAGTAATGCTTACAACCAAAGGCACTAAGTTAACAGTTAAAGAACGAGCTCTTATTAGCTTTGTGGCACCTCGTGGTGTTGTACTTGTTGCGATTTGTGGTTTATTTGGGCCATTGTTGGTAGAGGCTGGCTATGCCGATGGTGCTCGTCTTGTGCCGTTGTCATTTGCTGTGGTGTTATCTACTGTTTTGTTTTACGGCTTTAGTATTAAGAAACTTGCTAAGTCACTTAACCTAACAGCCAAAAAGTCTGGCGGCGTACTGCTAGTAGGCGCTAACCATTGGACATTTAAACTAGCACTTGCTCTAAAAAAACAAAACATACCTGTAATGATAGCCGACGATAACTGGCACCGCTTGCGCCAAGCTAGGTTGGCAGAAGTACCCGTACACTATGGCGAGGTTGCTTCCGAAGGAATTGAGCATACTTTAGAGTTTAACCCCTACAGCTATTTAGTCGCTGCAACCGATAATTTTGCATATAATGCATTGGTGTGTGGCAAATTTACCCATATGTTCGGACGCGGAGGAACTATCCAACTAGCGGGCGACAAAGACGACACCTCAGACCCTAAGGCATACAGCCATACACTACGTGGTAAAACATTAGTGGGCGATAATTCTAATTATGAAGATATCATGCTAAAGCACCGAGAAGGTTGGGATTTTTCTGGCATTTTATTAACAGAGGAGTTCTCATACGTAGAGTTCAAGCGTAGGAATGGCGACCATACCTTGCCAGTTATGGCGATAAGCCCTAATGGCCGTGTTACTTTTAATATTCAAGGGGCAGAGTTTTCGCCCCCTGAAGGGCATACACTGCTAGTATTTTCACCCAAAAAAGATCAACATGCAGCCACTATGACCAAGAGTAATAAAGTGCGCTTAAAGGATATATAACCCAGCCTAACTGCGGCTATGTTGTGGCTTAAGATTAGCTTAAAAAATGACATTTTAGATTAAAAAACTCCTCACAACCTATGGTTTAGATTTGTGCATTTGTCTCTGCATTTGTCTGACAATTTTTACGTGCACTTTTAGGGTTGACTATACCAATTATGGTTAGTACTATCATCGCGCATAGAACTTTTTTGGTTGTGTGTGGCAGGGCTCCAAGATCTGTCTAAAACAAGAGGGGAAAGGCTAGTTTTTGTTTTCATGTCCGAAACTAACCTTTGCTGCGATAATAAAAAAACAGGAAATATAAATAATGAAAATCAAACAAACATCTCTACTATTAGCCACAACGGCTCTTGTAGGTATCTCTGCTTTGTCTGGCACAGCATTTGCACAAGTTGAAGACGCTGCTGCTCCAGCTGTAGCACTTGTTGTAGCTCCTATTGCTGATGTTGATGGTGGTAAAAACCTTCTTCTAACAACAGCTGCAGAAACTATTCAAGTTACTCAAGCTTTAACTGCTGCTATTGGTACAGGTACTGGCAGTGCAATCCAAGCTGGCTTTACAACTGGTGCAACTACATTAACACTTAACAACACAGGCGCTATTGGTGCAGCTACTTTTGATCTTACAGCTGGCGGCACTATTGATGCTGCTACTGGTCAAGCTTTGAATATTACTATTGCTAGCCCAGTTGCTCAACTTTTTGATGTTGGTGCTGGTACTGTTAATCTAGGAACTGGTGTTCTTTCAGTTACATCAAGTACAGCTGCTACTGGCTTTACTACTGACGGTACAGTAACATCTGGTGGTGCTATTCTTGATGGTCAAGCTGGTGGTGCTGCTACTCTTGGTTTTGACGGTACAACTGCTCAAACTTTTGCTGGTGACATTGTTGCTGAAACAGCTGCTGCTAACACAGGCCTTATTGTGAACGGTGCAACTGCAGACGTTACTTTTAGTGGTACTATTGGTGCAACTGGTACTGTAGTTGGTGCTACAACTGAAGCTGACCTAGACACACTAACAATTACAGACGGTGATGCAACATTCACAGGTACATCTGGTTTTAGTGGTGCTGCTACTTTATCTGCTGCAACTAGTGACTTGACTAACTCAGGCACAATGACTGTTGGTTCTGTTGCTAATGCTGGTACTGTTACCAACTCTGGTACATTAACTGTTGGTGCTGCTTTTGCTGGTGCTGGTGCATTTGTTAACTCTGGTACAGCTACTGTAACTGGTGCTTTAACAGCAACAGGTGCTGTTACCAACTCTGGTACAATGACAATTACTGGTGATACATCAGGCGCGTCAACTATTGCTAACACTGGTACACTTGTTCTTGATGGTGCTAACAATGCTGCAACTGTTAATAACGCTGGTACTTTAGAAATTGGCCAAGCGCTAACTAACACTGGTACAATTGACCTAGCAACTACTGGTACTACTCTTATTGACGGTAGTGCATTTGCTAATGCTGGTGTTATGATTGCTGGTGCTGGTGCTGTAAACCTAACAGGTTCTACTAAAGTTCTACTTGACCCTGCATTGGTTGCTACAGACGTTGTAACAATTGTTGCTACTGCTGCTCTTGCTGCAAGTAACGTTGACGAGAACATTGCAAACTTAACAGTTGCATCTGCTCTTAACAAAGTTACTGTTGCTGTAGGTGGTTCTATTGAAGCTACTATCGGTGCTGTTGCTACAGCTTCTGATACTGCTGCTGCTCTTGGCGTTAGTGTTGCAAATGGTAAAAAACTTAACCAAGCTGGTATAGCTGGTGGTTTACCTGCTGCTACTCAAACAGCTCTTAATAATGCTTTGATTGGTGATGCTGCTACTGCTAAAGCTGCTGCTGAGCAATTAGGTGACGCTACAGCTGCTGCTGGTGCTGTTGCTGCTGCTTCTACAGGTGCATTTGCAACTGCAAGCAGTAACATTGGCCAACGTCTAGCTAGTCTTCGTGACGGTTCAGGTGTTGCAGCTGGTGACATGGTAGCTACTAACAACATGTGGTTCCAAGGTACTGCAAGCATTCTAGACCAAGATGCACGTAAAGGTGCAGCTGGTTACGAAGCTGACAGCTTTGGTGGTACAATCGGTTACGATAACGAAATCGCTACAGGCACACACGCTGGTATCGCTTTTGCTTACAACTACACCGATGTTGACGGCGACAGTGCTGCAAACGTTGATAGCTCAGTAGATACTTACTTGTTAAGTGTTTATGGTGACAAAACAGTTGGCGATTCATTCGTTAATGGTTCTGTTCACTTCGGTATCAACGATGTTGACACTAAACAAACTGTACTTGGTCTAGGTCGTATGTCAGGTGACTACTCAACCAACCAATATGGTGCAGCTGTTGAAGTTGGACACGAGTTTGTTGTAGCTGACAACACAACTGTTGTTCCAACATTTGGCTTAAACTACACTCGCGTAGAAGGTGACACTGTTACTCTACGTCAAGGTGCTGTAGCTGTAACAGATCGTATCTCTGATAAAGATCTATTTGTTGCTAAATTAGGCGCACGTGTAGAAGGCGAATACGCTACTGCTGAAGGTACATACATGCCAGAGTTCCACGCGAACTTGATGTATGACTTCGCAAGTGACGAAGTACAAAGTTCTCGTACTTTCACAGGTGGTACACTTGTTTCTGATGAGCAAGCTGAAATCGCAGAAGAATCACTAAATATTGGTACTTCTGTAACTTTCGAATCAGTAGACAAAATGACATCTGTTAAACTTGGTTACGACGCAGAAATCAGAGATGAGTTCTTGGGTCACACTGGTCAAGTACGCGTATCATTCAAGTTCTAATCTAATTAGAACCTGATTCTACTAAAAAAGAGTCGCATCGCAAGATGCGGCTCTTTTTATTTGTTTAGAAAAATGCTAAAAATATAGGTATGAGATATTTTATAAAAAAAACTATTACCCTATGCAGTATAGCTACAGGACTATTTCTATCAGCCTGTTCTGTGCTATCTTTGCCCGAACGCCAAATAGTTGCCGACCAAATAGCTAGCAACGGGCAAATGGTGCAAAAAGTATTTATTGCCGATAAAATATGGCTATTATCTTACATGAAGCCAGCAGCACTGCAACACGAGCACTTGCGAATATACATTGAAGGTGATGGCTTTGCATATATCTCTAGCACAGTGTCATCACCAGACCCAACCCCACTTAACCCCGTAATGCTCGAAATGGCTGCAGCTGACACTTCTGCTAATGTATTATATATGGCAAGACCTTGCCAATACACTATGCCGCAAGTAGTGTGCGACGAACAACTTTGGACAACCCATCGTTACAGTAAGTCAGTTGTATCTATGTATAATAGCTTACTAGACAATATAAAAAAGAAACACGGTATAAAAAGCTTTGACCTTGTTGGCTACTCGGGAGGTGGCGTTATTGCCGCACTACTTACAGCAAGCCGTGATGACATAACAGAGCTGCGTACAGTTGCATCTAACTTAGATGTAGCAGCTTTTACTAGCTACCACAATGTAACCCCTATGAGCAACAGCCTAGACCCAGCTGATGTAGCAGAAAGCATAAAAGATACTCCTCAGCTCCACTTTGTGGGGCAAGATGACGAGATTGTGCCTGCGGTTATGGTTCGATCATTTCTTGATAAGCAAGGTATTGATGAATTTTTAGTAGATAACCGCATTAAAATTGTTAACGATGCCCACCATAATGCACAATGGTACCGGTTCTGGCCTAAGTTATTAAGCTATCCACTATCAATAAGAAGTAATAACTAATGAAACGACGTAGCTTTATTAAAAATTCATTGTTTTCTATTTTAGGAGTTATTTCTATGCCATATCTTGCTTTGGCTAACCACGGTGTAATCGAGAAATTAAATTTAACTAAAGAGCAATGGCGCAAAAAATTAACTTCGGAACAGTTTTATGTTTTGCGTAAAGAAGGCACAGAGCCAGCCTTTAGTAGCGAGCTTAACAACGAAAAACGTACTGGTATATTTGCCTGTGCAGGTTGTGAACTACCATTATTTGAAAGCCGCCATAAGTACGATAGCGGCACAGGTTGGCCCAGTTTTTACGATGTTATAAAAGGGCATGTAGCAACAAAGAGAGATTTTAAGCTTATTATCCCACGTACAGAGTACCATTGTGCCCGTTGTGGTGGGCATCAAGGGCATATATTTAATGATGGCCCCAAACCTACAGGGCTTCGTTATTGTAATAATGGATTAGCATTAGTATTTAAGCCAGGAGAAGGTGATGAATAGCTGGCATAACTTTATTAAAGAAGAGCAAGTTAAGCCTTATATGTTGTCTCTTAAGTCGTTCTTACAGAGTCGTAAGGAGAAAACGTCGGTTTACCCAAAAGAGAGCGAATACTTCAGAGCGTTTGACCTAACCCCATTAGACAGTATTAAGGTTGTTATCCTAGGGCAAGACCCTTACCACGGCAAAGGCCAAGCACATGGCTTGTCATTTTCAGTACAAAAAGGGGTGGGTATTCCCCCATCATTAAAGAATATTTATACCGAGATTTCTCGTGATACGGGCGCTAGCTCACCCCAAGATGGTTTTTTAGAAGATTGGGCAAAACAAGGTGTATTACTACTTAATACAGTTTTAACAGTAGAAGAGGGGCAGGCAGGCGCTCATCGTGGTAAAGGCTGGGAAGAGTTTACCGATAAAGCGATCCAAACTATTAGCCAAGACCAAGAGCACGTAGTTTTTATGTTGTGGGGGATGCCCGCACGAAACAAGAAAAACTTAATTGATAGTAATAAGCATTTAATACTAGAAGCTCCACACCCGTCGCCACTTTCTGCATATCGAGGTTTTATTGGCTGTGGGCATTTTTCTAAAGCTAACCAATATTTGCTTAATGCGGGTAAAACTCCAATACAGTGGTTTGGCTAGAGCTTCTATTATCGTTGTTGCAATTACTAGGTAGTGGTATTATTCATCCCACCAAAAATAATAATAAGGAATTGTTAGTTGTTACAAAATGACTTTAACATAATTGAAGAATTTATAAGTAGTCTTGACTTTAAAGGGAATGAGACTCTTGACGAGATGTTAGGCTATGTTCTTGCAAAAACCCGACGCATTGTAGGAGCTGAGGCAGGTACAATCTTTATCGCAGAGCCATTGCTTGGTGAAAGTAAGAGCTTACGTTGTGTTGCCTTACAAAATGATACTGTAGAAATTAGTACCGAGTCGTTTACAGTTCCTATCGATCCATCTTCTATTGCAGGATACGCTGCAACTACAGGTGAGCTAGTACGTATTGATGATTTATATAACATTAATAATAAGCCGTATAAGTTTAACCAAACTTTTGACAGGAAATACCGCTATAAGTCTGTTTCAATGTTAGCAGTGCCATTACGTAATATTCGTAACGAAGTAGTAGGGGTTATCCAGCTGCTAAACCATCTTTCTGATACTGGTGTAGGCTATATACCATTCCAAACAAAAGACGTAACTAATATGAAGAGCTTATCCTTAATAATGGGTATGCTCGTAGAACATACCGCATTAATGGAAGAAATTAACCGCCTTAAGCAGCATTAATACCTTTTATAATATCATCATAACCATTTTGTAGTCGTCCACCTGTATGTTGGATTACTCGTTGTGCTAATTGATGCCCTAGGAAAATGCTGTCTGTAGGTTCAAAGTTTTTAATGTGACCATACATGAAGCCCGCGGCAAATGCATCACCTGCACCTGTTGCGTCTACTACATGGTCAACAGCCGTAGTTGGTACGTGGATATTTCCTTGTGGGGTGTGTAGAGTTGCTCCATTTTTGCCCATAGTTACTAAGTGTGGGGTTTGGCGTAGCGCAACAAGTGTTTCTTCAGCATGGATGGTGTCTTCTCCACTAAGCTCACAGCGTTTTAGGCTAATAAGCTCTTCGTCATTACAGATGTAAAGATCAATACCATCTCGGACTAGTAGCGCAATTTTACTAAAATGCTGCTCTACAAAGAATGGAGCGGCTAGAGTTAGAGCAATCTTTGTATTGTGTTTGCGTGCAAGACGGCATACTTCAAGGATTGTATCAAACTCATTGTCAAATAGGTAACCTTCAATAAATACCCATTCGCTTTTAGAGATCATATCTTCTTTAATGTTTTCCTTGCCAATGGGAGTGCGTTGCATAGGTGTACGTTCGCCAGTAGTAATAAAGGTACGCTCGCCATCTGGAGTAATAAGAACATAAATAACAAGCGTCTTTCCACCTGCCATAGGCTCTGGCATTACAATACCAGCACCTGTCATGCTTTCATGGTATGCTTTACCAGGGGTGTCATCACCAACATAGCCACAAAAAGCAACTTTTGCGCCTAAATTTGCTAATGCAAATGCACTATTACCTGCCGAGCCACCTGCCATTGGGGTTTTGTCTTCATCAGCAATTTGGGTTACAATTTCAGAAATAACTTGTGGGGAAACTTGCTGCCAGTCGCCTAGTTTTAACTCGTATTTATCAAGTATGTCGTAGCTAACAGGCATTAAAATATCCATTGGTGCATTACCGACAAAAGTTACATTGTACATGAGAAAGGGTTCCTATAAATATTAATTAATTTCAGGTGCATATTACTCTAATTAATCTTTATTGTAAGCTGTGTTTTGTGTTATTTTTCAAATACGCAGAAATTTCTTTAAAAGGTATTATAAATAGTGGACTCATTACTCGTTATGAAAAAAGTTGGCTTCAAAAGTCAAAAGCTGCAAACACTTGCTTTGTGGTTGTTTTCTTTGATGGTTCCATTGTTAGCAATTATCCTTACCCAGCAAGGGCAGCTAGATTTTACAACCCCTCACGAGGATTTACGCTCGTATCGACTATTGCCTACTGTAATGGCAATGTTCCTGATGGCATCGGGCAGTTATTTGTCTTGGATTTTCAGTAAGCGTGGATGGCTTTTAACAATGGGCTGGTGCTGGCTTGTAATTGCAGGTGGGGCTACTGCAGGGCTACTTATTGGCCGTGGTTGGGAAACACACCATGTCCTCGAACAAGGGCATTGGTCAATTACAAACCTATACGAAGTAAGCTTGCTACTTTTAGTAATGGTTGCTGCAATTGCTTGTTGGCTAGACAAAAAGCGTAATAGTACTCTGGGGGTATTTTTATCTCCGCTTATTTTGGCGGGTGTCTTTTTTGTATTGTGGCTAGCTAGTATTGGTAATGCTAACCCAGAGCATCTGGTACCTTCGTTAAAAAGCTACTGGCTGCCATACCATGTTTTAGCTAACTTTATTGGCTATGGTGCATTTACAGTGGCAGCTGCCGCAGGGTTGATGCATCTATGGCGCTGGCGACAAGATAAACTAGGGAAACCGTCGTTATTGCCAACCCAAGAAGTAAGCGAACAATTAGGCTTTAGAGCTGTTGTGGTAGGCTTTCCTATATTTACTTTAGCGGTTGTGTTGGGGTCGTTGTGGGCTTATGAGGCTTGGGGCGGTTATTGGTCGTGGGATCCTAAAGAAACATGGGCATTGATTGTATGGTTAGTGTATGCTGGGTATCTACATACTCGCATGAATCGTCGTAAACCTGATGTGGTATTGGCCATATGGCTAGTAGTTGGGTTTATAGTTACCATGTTTTGCTATTTAGGGGTAAACATGTTTCTAAGTGGTTTGCATAGTTATGGTAGTTTGAATTAAGAGCAGATAAGGGATAAATATGCTTAAGCAATTATTTGTAATGGTAGGTTTGGTAGCTGTGCTTGCAGTTACTGGGTGTTCATCTTCAAAGAAGGAGCCTCTAATTGGTGAGGTGGATAACTTATATAATAAAGGTATGTCTTTATTAGAAGATAAAAAATTTACCGACTCTATCCACGCTTTTGAAGAGCTAGAACGCCAACACCCTTATTCTGGCTGGTCTACTAGGGCACAAATTATGGTAGCTTTTGCGCAGTATAGGCTCGAGCAATACGACGAATCATTATTTACTATCGAACGCTTTATTCGCCTCCACCCTGGGCATGAAGACCTAGACTACATGTATTATATGCGTGGCATGAACCACTATGTGCGTATCTCCGACATTAACCGTGACCAAGGCTTCACAGAAGAAGCAAGTAAAGCATTCCAAGAGGTTATAGACCGTTTTCCAAACAGCCGCTATTCTCGTGATGCAGGCTTAAAGCTTACTCTTACCATAGACCATATCGCTGGTAAGGAAATGGAAGTAGGGCGTTACTACCAAAAACAAAAACAATATTTGGCTGCAATTAATAGGTTTAAACGTGTAGTAGATGACTACCAGAAAACACTGCAAATCCCAGAGGCACTTTACCGCTTAACCGAAAGCTACTTCTCCCTAGGGCTAGATGACCAAGCAAGAAGAAGCGCAGCTGTACTAGGGCATAACTACCCAGACTCTGATTGGTACAAGCATGCCTATAAACTACTAACTGAAAATGGATACCTTGAAGAGTCTGACCTAGGGTTAGGTGGGAAAGTATCTAAAGGTTTTAAAGAACTGTTTTAAAATGTTAAAACGCTTGTTTATTAAAAATTTTGGTTTAATTGACGAAGCAGAACTTTTGTTCGAGCCGGGATTTACCGTATTTACTGGCGAAACTGGTGCTGGCAAATCAATGCTTATTGATGCGCTATCGCTAGCTATTGGTGCACGTGGTGGAGTTGGTTTTGTTAAACAAGGCGCTGTATCTGCTGCTATTGAAGCCACCTTTAATATTGCTGTAACACACCCTTGCCATAGCGTACTTGCCGATTTCGGGCTTGATGCTGATGATGGGGATGTTATTCTCCGTCGCCAAGTAAAAGCAGATGGCAAAACCCGCTGCTTTGTAAATGGGATAAGCATTACCCAAAGCCAAATGGCATTTATTGGTGATGCTTTAGTAGACATCCACGGTCAGCGTGACCAACAAGTTTTATTGCGCCCTTTGTACCATGCTAAGTTGCTTGATCAATTTAGCGGTAACGAGAAAATAGCTGAGGCCGTAAAAAGTAGCCATAAAATATGGTATGGCTTTAATAACGAACTTAGCCAGCTACGTGCACGTGCCGAGCAACGAGACAAAGAAATTGATTTATTAAATATCTACGTTGAAGAGTTATCTGCTATTGATGCAAATCTAGGCGAAGAACAAGAACTAGCTACAGAGCGCCAGCGCTTAATGCAAAGCGATAAAGTTATGCAAACTCTTAGTGAAGCACAAAGTTTACTGGAGAACAATACACCAGCAGCACACCTTGCTAAAGCTGAACGCCTGCTACAAAATTATGGCGAAAGCTTGCCTGAGATAGCCTCTTTACTAGAAGAGCTTGCAACAGCAGCAGCAACAGCAAGCGATGCTGAAAACACACTTTCTAGCCTTGTTGGCACCCTAGAAGCTGACCCACAACGCCTCGAAGAAGTAGACGAACGCTTGCATATGTTGCGGCAGTTAGCACGCAAACACCATGTGTCTTGCGATGCATTACCCGATAAACTAATAGAGCTACAACAAAGCCTCGCCCAACTTACCGACCTTGATAGCAATATGGCAGAGCTAGAGCAAAAAACTAATACTGCATGGGATAGCTTTGCCTCTGCATGTGCCAAGTTAACCGCACAACGGCAAAAAACAGCTGTAACATTGGCTAAAAAGGTTGGAGAAGTGCTGGTACACCTAAAAATGCCAGACGTAGTATTTAAAGCAAACCTAGAGCAACTACCAGAAACACAATGGGGGCAAGAGGGGGCAGAGAAAGTAGCATTTTATGTGCAAACTAACCCTGGCTCTCCATTAGCACCTTTAGATAAAGCCGCATCAGGCGGGGAAGTATCACGGCTTATGTTGGCACTAAAAGCTGTGTTCTTTGCGAATATGGCACCACAAACCCTTATCTTTGACGAAATTGATACAGGAGTTGGCGGTGCCGTTGCCGATGCTGTTGGTTTATGTTTGGCAGACCTCGCAAATAGCCACCAAGTTTTTGCAATTACACACTTACCACAAGTGGCAGCAAGAGGCAGGGCTCATTTAAAGATTGCTAAAATGTCGGGGCAGAATATGGCACGTACTAAAGTTAGCCCTCTTTATGCAGACGACCGCCGTGATGAAATCGCTCGGATGCTAGCAGGCGCAAACATTACAACTGCCGCTAAAGAGGCTGCTACAAGCTTGCTTACAGGTGTAACCCATGGATGATTTATTTAGCTCTGAAGAAGACAAAAAAGAAATAGAGCGCTTACGTACAGAGATAAACTACCATAATAAACGCTACCATGAGGAGGACACTCCTGAAATTGCCGATAGCGATTTTGATGCTTTATTTAAAAGACTACAAAAATTAGAAGAAAAACACCCCCAATTAATAACCCCAGACAGCCCGACCCAAATGGTTGGTGCAACACCATCTAATAAACGGCAGGTTGTTAAGCACCATCAACCAATGTTGTCGCTTGCTAATGCTTTTGCTGATGACGATATTGATGATTTTATCGAACGTATAAAACGCTACCTTGGTACAGAACAAACCCCAGAGTTAGTAGCTGAATATAAAATAGATGGTTTGAGTTGTTCACTACTTTATGAAGGTGGTAAACTTGTGCAAGCTCTAACCCGTGGTGATGGGCAGCAAGGGGAAGACATTACGGCTAATGTAAAAACAATTGGTACTATTCCACACCAACTACATGGCGACAATGTTCCAAATTCTGTAGATGTCCGTGGCGAAATTTACATGACACGTACCGACTTTGACAGCTTAAATGAGCGCCAAGCAACAGCAGGGGGCAAGATTTTTGCTAACCCTCGTAATGCAGCGGCAGGCTCTATTCGCCAGCTTGATGCTGCTATTGCAGGGCAACGCCCATTGCGTCTTTTTGCTTATTCTATGGGTGAGAGTAATGTTAATTTTAATACTCATAGCGAACAGTTAGATGCACTAGTAAAGTGGGGTTTTGAGATTGTCCCCGATGTTAAAATATTTACCGATAGCAAAACTTTATTAGATTGGTATAAAACCCTTGTTAAAGCTCGTTTTGAATTACCATTTGCGATTGATGGCATAGTTTATAAAGTAAACGATAGGCAACTACAAAGCCGCCTTGGTACAGTTGCACGCGCACCAAGGTGGGCAATAGCACATAAATTCCCAGCCGAGCAAGCCGCAACCAAATTATTAGGCATAGACACCCAAGTAGGGCGCACAGGTGTAGTAACGCCAGTAGCACGGCTAGAGCCTGTTTATGTGGGCGGTGTAACCGTATCTAACGCTACATTGCATAATGAGGACTATATCGCCGAGCGTGATATCAGAGTGGGTGATATGGTCTTTATTGAGCGTGCTGGTGAAGTTATTCCTAAAGTTGTTAGTGTTATTTTAAATAAGCGTGCTGATGGTACACAAAAATATTTATTTCCTAAACAATGCCCTGCATGTGGAAACGAGCTAGTCCGTATTGATGGTGAAGCTGCTTACCGTTGTTTGAACCATTTTGCATGCCCAGCACAGTTAGAGGCATCACTACTTCATTTTGTTGGGCGCCAGCAGTTCGACATTGAAGGGCTTGGTGACAAAATGGTTAAGATGTTGCTTGAGAAAGGTTTTATTAAAACGCCTGCCGATATTTTTACTCTTCATCAACACCGCGATACACTGGTTGAGCTTGAAGGCTATGGCGAAAAGTCTATAGACACATTGCTTGCTACTATTGAACAGTGCAAAAAAATTAGCTTCCAACGCTTTATTGCAGCCTTAGGAATACCGATGGTGGGCAACCAAGTAGCAGTGCTTCTTGGAAATCGTTGGGGGAGTCTTGAAGACTTACGAGCAGTTGCTAGAAGTGATAAGGGGCAACATCAAATTGAAGAAATAGACGGTATAGGCCCAAGGATTGCCGAAAGCCTACACGACTTTTTTATCCACCCTCGTAATGACGAACAAGTACAATCCTTGCTTGCAGCAGGGGTGGTGGTAGAAGATTTTATAAGACCAACCACAGATAAAATAACCAAATTTACTGGTAAAACTGTAGTATTAACAGGCACTCTAAACCAAATGACCCGTGATGAAGCAAAACACCATTTACAACAAATGGGGGCAAAAGTCTCGAGTAGCATTTCGGCAAAAACAGACTTTGTAATTGCTGGTGACAAAGCTGGCAGCAAACTAAAGAAAGCTGAACAACTAGGGGTTACAGTCCTTGGTGAAGACGACTTATTAAATATTATTGGTTCTTAATATAAGAGCGCAAATCGTTTATTTTCTCGGCTACAGAACTAATCTTACGGAAGCTAGCTATGTTGTATAAAGCTTCCCCTTGGTGGATTAGTGGAATAGTACTATGACCAATAATAATCCCATTAATAGGAGAAATTATTTTAATTGTCTTGTCACCAAAGGGGTCGTTAATTGTACCAATAGTTTGCCCTTGTTTAACGTGGTCACCAAGGTTCACCAGATTAACCATCATCCCGTCACCGTCAGCTCTAACCCATAGGCTCGAGTTTGCTATGGTTGGGACTAATAAAGGAGGCATTTCTCTGTCATCAAGCATATTAAGGTATGCCATAACATTAATAACACCCTGCACACCAGATTTTATTGCATCATGGCTAAAGCGTAATGCTTCGCCAGCTTCAAAAGTAATTGCATGCTTGTTTTCTTGCCCTGCGACATAACGTAGAGAACCTTCAATAACTTCTGAGTTAAGCACTACTGGCATACCGAAAGCTTTTGCCATAGAAAGGTTTTCTTCATCAGAAATATCGGTACGGATTTGTGGTAGGTTTGTACGGTGCAGGGCAGCTGTATGTAGGTCCACAATATGGGTAGCATGGGACACAACTTCGCTTACAAACTTATGCGCTACACGTGCAGCGAGAGAGCCCGTCTCAAGACCGGGGAAACTACGGTTTAAGTCTCTACGGTCGGGCAAATATCGAGAGCGATGGATAAAACCAAGGTGGTTAACAATCGGTACAGCAATAAGCGTACCTTTTAGGTGTTCAACAGATGTCCTTTGTATAATCTGCCTTATGACTTCTATCCCATTAAGCTCGTCGCCATGGATAGCTGCACATACTAATAGTGTGGGGCCATCTTCCATACCGTGGAAGATACGCACTGGCATATATATGGGTGTGTTTGTATATAGCTGCGTGGTTTCGATATTAACCCGTGCGTCTGTACCAGGTGCAATAATCTTTCCGGCAATGTGGAGTGCGTCACGTGGCATTTTTTATATTATTCTTCCGCAATTCTTGTTCTGTTTGAAGTAGCTTTTTTTTCAATAAAATCAATAATAGCACTAGCAACGTCTTTATTGGTACAATTTTCTATACCTTTTAAGCCAGGAGACGAATTTACTTCTAACACTACAGGCCCCGAAGCTGAACGAAGAATGTCTATACCTGCAACATTTAGCCCCATAATCCGTACTGCACGAATAGCTGTGCTGCGCTCTTCAGGTGTTAGGTTAACCGTATGAGCTGTTCCACCACGGTGCAAGTTAGAGCGGAAATCACCTTCAGGAGCTTGGCGGCGCATGGCAGCAATAACCTCGCCATCGATAACAAAACAGCGGATATCTGCGCCATCTGCTTCCTTTACAAACTCTTGCACCATAATATTGGCCTTAATACTAATGAATGCTTCGATGATGGATTCAGCAGCTTTACGGGTTTCAGCAAGTACAACACCAAGCCCTTGGGTACCTTCTAGTAGCTTAATAACCAGTGGTGCGCCGCCAACCATTTTTAATAAGTCTGGGATATCATCAGGAGAGTGGGCAAAACCTGTAACAGGTAAACCAATCCCACGGCGAGATAAAAGCTGTAAAGAACGGAGCTTATCTCGAGAACGGTTAATTGCCATAGACTCGTTAACAGCAAGAACGCCCATCATCTCAAACTGACGAAGCACAGCAAGGCCATAATGGGTTATAGATGCACCAATTCGAGGGACTACGGCGTCAAAATCATCAAGGTTTTTACCTTTGTAGTGAATGGTTGGCTTGTCTGTAGCAATATTCATGTAGCAACGTAGTGTATCAATAACGTGTACTTCATGGCCACGGGCTTTACCTGCTTCTACTAACCTTTGGGTAGAGTATAGCTTTTGGTTGCGCGATAAAACAGCTATTTTAAGCGGGCGTTTTGCTAAATTATTATTGTTATCGTCCATTATTAAATAACTCCTTGTTATTTTCCTATGTAAACAGGTTCAGCAGGCTCAATATTTAAGGCTTTTTCAAGGTTTGGTCTTCCTTGCAGGAATGACCCTGCACTATCTACTAGAAAACGCCCAGCTAAAGCTTCACGGCCAATAAGCATCATAAAATTCATAGTGTCTCTGTCGGTTAGGGTCATTTCAATGTCCCATTGCCATTCCCCTAGGCAAACAGGACTCTTTATAACATACCTACATTCTTTATGGCCACCAGAGTCTTTAACATTTCTGGTATCAATAACCTTTGCTTCGCAAGTATGCACAAGCTCGGGCATACTTTTACGAGGGTGGATTAGGAAACGAACCCATTCCTCGCCATTTTTTTCGAAAGTGGTTACTTCAAAAGCATGTAAAGCAGATGTTTTTGCACCTGTATCAATTTTTGCGCGTATATCTGGCAGGCCTAGTTCTTCTAGGCGCACCCATTCTCTCCAGCCAAGGGCTGTTTGGGTAGATGGCTCAGATACTGTAGGCACTACTGGTAAGTCAGTCATCAACAAGAAACTCCCTGAGTCAGGTTATTGTTATTTTTTTATGAATTTATTATTACAAGCGTTTACCTTGCAAAGGGTAGCCTTCTGCTAAAAGCTTTTGCCGTAGCTCTTCGGGGCCATTTTCTTCGAAGCAATGAGGGCAAAAACTACCTTTAAGGTAGGTAGGGCGTTTTAAGTCTGCTGCGATTAGGCTATGCCCGCAAGGCTGGCAGCGGCTGTTTTCTTGTGAGGGCTCTAGACCATGGCCAACCGCAACACGGTCGTCGAAAACATAGCATTCACCATCCCACATGCTTTGTTCTTGGTCTATTTCTTCTAGGTATTTTAAAATGCCGCCTTTTAGGTGGCAAACATCTTCAAAGCCAAGTTCCTTTAGGTACGAGGTTGATTTCTCGCAGCGGATACCGCCAGTACAGAACATTGCAACTTTTTTGTGTTTTTTAGGGTCTAGGTTTTGTGCAACCCACTCTGGGAATTCTTTAAAGGTTGCAGTTTTTGGGTTAACTGCATTTTTGAATGTACCTATATATATTTCGTAGTCATTACGAGTATCAACCACAATTGTGTCGGGGTCTGAAATTACGTCATTCCAGTCTTGAGGAGAAACATAAGAGCCAACAATCTTGTTAGGGTCAACCTTTGCGCCCATTGGGATTGTTTCGGGCTTTAATTTTACTTTAGTACGCAAGAAAGGTTTTTCCTCGCAGAAACTTTCTTTGTGCTCTAGGTCTGTAAAGCGTTCGTCGCTTTTAATATGGTTAAGAACAGCGTCAATACCCCAACGGCTACCAGAAATCGTGCCATTGATACCTTCGTCAGTAACTAGGATAGTTCCAGTTACATCGTTATCGAGCATTTTTTGCTTCCAGTCAGCTTGGAGAACTTTGGGATTATCAATAATAACGAACTTATACAATGCTGCAACAACGTACATATTGGTTGGTTTTTGCATAGTTGGTTGTTCTGCTACGTTCATAAAATTATATTCCATTACTGTTTATAATTTTATATTTATAGTAACTTTCTAGCTGTTCTGCAACAAATAAACTGTATCTACCCCAACAGTGTAGGGTGGGTATTTGTCCATAACTCCTGTAAACTCGGGGCTTTTTACCAATATTGCTAGCCAGTTACGCACATGTGGGTAGGGGGCTATATTGTCAAACCAGTCGGAATTGGGCATTCTAAATTGGCGAATGAACGGAAAAATAGCATAATCGGCCAAGGTTGGTTTGTCAGACAGTAAAAAGTTGTTCTTTTGCAGGTTGTTTTCAAGCTTAGCAATAAACTTCTCGGCTTCAGCGCGCCAGTCCATTTGTGGTTCATCTTGGTAGCGGTGTGGGTATTTATAGCGGTCTAGCGCTTTTTTAAAGGAAGTGTCGTTCTCTGCAATAAGTATAAGGGCTTGCTCTTTATTTTTTAACCACCCTTTGGTATCATTTTGTTTTAGCGCCCAAAGCATTATGTCGAGGCTTTCGTCAATAACTGTGCCATCAGCTAATTGCAGAACTGGTACAGTGCCTTTTGGCGATAGCTCTAGCATGCTGGCGGGCTTATCGCGCAGCAATACCTCACGCACCTCCACCTGCACCCCACAAACAAACAAAGCCATCCTTGCCCTTATTGCGAACGGGCAACGGCGGAATGTGTAGAGGGTAGGGTGTGGTAACAAGTTAAATATCCTTTTAAAACTATAATGTGCTTATGATAATAGCACATTGTAATACAAGAAAAGCCCCTAATCCGTGAGGATAGGGGCTTTCTTGTGTTACTGTATCGTTAAATGCTCGAGATGTTTTTAGTCACCTTCGAACTCTTTTAGGTACTTTCTTGCTTCTGCCTTCTCGTCCTTTAACCTTTGCTCTGCTAGGTTAGGGGCTTCTTCCAACACCAATGGATCAGGTGTTGGCTCTGGCATCGAGTAACTTGGTATGTTTGCTGATTGCCCCATGGGGTTTGGTAAGTAAGAACCACCAAATAGCGATAATATCGCCATAACAACCAGAAACAACACAAGAATGCCTGCTCGTTTAATCCAATTGCCTTCTGTTTCAGCAGTATTGGACTCATCAGCCGTTTTCTTGTGTTTTATACCGTGCCTAATAAGCCAGATACCAAACCACGTAGCTAGAAGTAAGGCGATAACTGTAATATAAAAGCTTGTTGGGCTCATATGGTATCTCCTTTATTTGCTAGGTAATAATGGAATGCCTAGTGCAAACGGCACGCCGTTATCAGCAAACATTGCAGCTGTTTGTTGCCAGTTGTACATTTCAGTCGTGACTCCAGTCTTACTCTCGATAACTTTTTTCCAAATCTCGATGTTGTTATCGGCTCGAGTACGCTCAAATGTTTGTCTTTTTGCTTCAATTTCTATTTGAGCTTCAATTTCAGCTAGTTCACGAGCCTTGTCAGCTTTAACAGCATATAACCTTTCTTTTGCCAACAAAACGGTCTCTGGCGGGTTACCAAGACCATTAGGGAAGTCAACCCGAGTAACAGCCACTCCAACTTCTCTTAAGGACTTATTGATCCTAGCCCTTGCAGCTTCTGATATTTCCACGACACTGCCCAAAACTTGGTCGATATCGTAGTCCTTCAGAAGATCAATAGTTAATGATGCAGCAGGCCCTTTTATTAAAGAGTCGAATATTGCATCAGACGATATTGATATAATGCGGCTGTTCATTTCGTGCTGTTTAGCTCGAACATTGTTCCAGACATAGTTCATGGATGACGTATCATTTAATACCATAAATTGGATATCCATTTGGATATCATCCAAGGGAATATCGCTTTTTGGTAGAAATGCTCTACTGATATTTAGAGAACGGGTTGCTTTAGCTGCCGATAGTACCGACATTTTTTCGCAAACCTCTCCCCAACTTTCCCAACAGTTTTCTAAACGACCTTGTTTGGCAGTGAGTATTTCATCACTAAGGCCATTACTATCCATAATACGGCCTACCTCACCAGTGTTAATGGTATAGGAGTCACCTGCACAGCCTGCAAGAATGGCAAGAATGGTAACAACGAATCCTGCTTTTAACAGTTTTAACAAATTTTTGAATTTCATATAGTTTCCTATAAAGAAAGGTTGAACTTCGAAAAGTAAATACTTCTTTACTTAATTATCGGCACCTTTCTAGGAAAGACTAAGATAATTTTAGAAAAGTTAAGAAGATATTTAGGTACTACAAGTGTCCATATATGATGAATGAATATAAATTTCAAGTGTATTGTGAAGTTTAATTTAAATACTTTGTAACGTTTCTTCTTCCCCTGGTGCATCTGCATCGGGGGCTTTTTCTTGTGGTTCTTCTGGTTTCTCTTGTTGCCAGTCTAGGAAATAGATGGTTTGGGGCTCGTCGAAGCCTTTTAGTTCGCAGTTTTCTTTAGGGATAAATGTATATGAAAGGTGTTGGCTTAAATTATATAATGGTTCTGCCACAGCAATTTCATGACCATTTGCAAATGGCATAACACGTGCGGCTAGGTTTACTGGTAGGCCAAATAAGTCGCCATCTATGTGTAGTGGTTCGCCTGCGCTAATGCCAATCCTTGCGTCAAAGGTATGGTCGGGCATTTTCTCGTTGAATAGATTAATTCCTTTTTGGATTGCAACACAAGCCTTTAAACCATTTTCAACCGAAGGGAATGACATCATGATACCGTCACCAGTATGCTTTACTTCGTAGCCACCAAAAACTATAAGCGCTTCCCTTACAATGTTATTATGAGCATGGAGGATATCAATCATCCATTCGTCACCCATAGTGCGGATATTTTCGGTAAAATCTACAATGTCGGTAAAGCCAACAACAGCAAAGTTCGTAGGTGTTTCTTCCGAAGCTATTTCTGTTGATTCCTTTTGTGGGTTGCCTTTTCCTATGTTGTACCAAGCTTGTATAGATTCCTGTATAGATATAGGTGCTGACTCGTCTTTGTTTATAGCTAATATGTTTTCTTTGCCTTGGGTATAAATATTAAAATACTTAGGGTAAACAAGGTACTCGTGCAGGTTTAATGCTGTGTTAAGGACACTTTCTGGTGTTATTCCTAAATCATTAAGTAATATAGTGACTTGCTGATTAGTAGTGCGTTGGTCTGTGCCAAGGGTTTTTGTGAAGCCTTGGCTCATACCAAGAAGATACAAAATAAGGGCGAAGTGGCCGTCTTCTTTAAACTTTTTCTGTTCGTCATCCCATACTAGTGGTTTAGCTAGCGATGTAGCCTCAGACAAAATTGCTTCTGTCTTTTGCAATTTTTTCTGCATAAGAAGCTTTCTTTTTTCTTCCTGTTTTATGGGGGACGCTTCGTCAATAGTAGAGTGTATCCACACTGCTAGCGATATTGTTATACTTCCCATCATAAGTAGTACCATCATTATAGATGGTATAGAGGCACCATTTATAATCATCATTATAATAATAATGATGGATACCCCAAAGCCACCCATACCAACTGTTAACGCATTCCCAAAAGCTGAAGGAGTAGGGGGTTTTGTAGGCTCTGGCTCTTTATTTTTTTTACGGTTGTTATAGAGATTGTTTAATGCAGACGATGAAATTTTTTGTGTGGAAATATTTTTTTGCCCTGCTTCTTTTAAACCTCTTGCGATTATAGAGTAGGTTGGCGCAGGGCCTTTTGCAGCATAGGAGAAAATGATCTCTCTAGTGTCGTCAATAATTAGTGCTACAGCTTCGTAAAGGTAGTCTTCCTTGAGCTTGCCCGCTTCTTTTAGGGCTGCGGCTCTTTTGTCTTTAGGGTAGATTGCACGAAAAGACCATACACCTTTTTGTTTAACGCATAGGTCGATGTCACCCTTCATGGAGTAGCTACCTTGTTTAATTATTTTTTATGAGCTTAATTGTAATAGAAAAACAATCCTTAGGCTATAAATGAATAATAAGGCGCTAGGAATAAACCTAACGCCTTATTATTAGAGTTTAGTACTTTATTTTCTTAAAGCATTACTACCAAAGTGTGATCTTCCTCGACTATCTATGAACTGCAAGGAACCACTTCCGCTACTCCTAAGTGTTCCAGAAAAATGCCCAGAGACTTGGGCATTGCCCACAGCGCTCCAACTACCATTGTATGAAACACTGCTTGGGTTTCCTACTGCGTACGAGATAGTACCTAGTGCAGAGTATCGGTTTACACCCATAACAATGGTGTTTAAACTAGCTCCTGCTGCTGAGGCACTGGCTAATGATATCCAAGAACCTTGGTAGTAGCAGCCTCTGGTGCTTATGTATGTGTAATAACCACCTCTATAGTAGCAATACCTAGCAGTACCAACAGAGTAGTGCGGTGATGGTGACCCTAAAGTAGAGCAATTTGAACTACCCACATTACGACTAGTATCGGTACAGAATGTTTCTGAAATATTTAACCCTCTAACTCTATTAGAAGTACCAGACAATACAGCCTCTATATAGCTGGTTTTTCCACCATAGGTGAATCTCCAGTTACCATTAACCCAAGAAAATGCAGCCAACGGATCAACCGGTGGCGGTGGTGGAGGTGGTGGAGGCGTTGGCGTAGGTGTAGGTGTTGGCGTAGGTGTTGGCGTAGGTGTAGGTGTTGGTGTAGGCGACCCACTTCCAAGAGCATTCACCCTAGAAATAAGGTTATTAATTTGCGCTTGCATAGCATTAAGCCTGCTATTAATAGTATTAATGTTACCTGTATTGGTAGCAATACCAGTAGTGTTAGTGGCAATGTCAGCAGTATTAGTAGCAACTTGCGTTTCTAATGTACTAATTCTTGTGTCCAAGGCTGCTTGCCCTGACTGCAAATTAGGTATTGATGTACCGATAATAGTATTTACATTACTATCTGTTGCCTGAAGGCCTGCAGCTAAAGACTGCGCTGAAGCTGAGTCTACAGTTTGGACCCCGCTTGCAGACATTGTTTGTGCTTGCGCTTGCGTGCCTGAAACCAGCATACACAAGCTGAATAAGGTTATAATTTCTATACGCTTCATGTGGAGTCCCCCTAAATAACTTTAAATATAGTCCCCGTTACATCTTATATACTGCATTAAAAATATTTTACTGACATATGTAAGGATGCCTAACATTGTATTAAAAATAAGGAGCTAATAATAAATACATAGCTCCTTACCTTGTCTATTACTTTCTCATAGATACGTTAAAATAGGGCCTACCACTACCACTTAAGAATTGTAGGCTTCCTGAACCATTTTTATTTAATACACCAGAGAATGGCCCTGATGATCTTGCTCCAGAGCCTATAGAGCTCCAAGAACCACTATAAGATACTCTGCCTGTGTTGCTTACAGAGTAAGATATAGATGCAAGAGCAGAATAGCTAGCGGTTGTAGATTTTATAGTGTTTAGAGTTGCACCATCTGCTTTCGCATCTTTAAGTGATATCCATTTACCTTTGTAAAGGCATCCTTTTGAACTAGAATATGCATAATACCCACCTTTATAGTAGCAATTGTGCGAGGCAAGCATTATTGGGGCTGGACTACCCAACTGAGAACATTTTGGTTTTACTACATTACGAGTAGTATCGCGGCATGCCGTCTCTCTTATAGAAATGGATGACATACGATTTGTAGTACTGTTTAATGCTACATTAAAAGAACCTACAATCCCAGTGTTGCCTGCATAAGAGAATTTCCATACGCTATTAACCCAAGAGAATGCAGCAGTTGGGTCTGTAGGCTTAGGTGTAGGCGTAGGTGTTGGGGCTGGCGTAGGTGTTGGTGTTGGAGTTGGAGTAGGCGCAGGTGTAGCACCACCACCTCCTCCACCCCCAGCACCAAGAGCATTTATCTGTGCTTGTAAGCTTACATCTGTATTAGTTAGGCTTACATCTTTGTTAGTTAAGTTAGTTAAACTTGTGTCATGGCCATCTAGGCGTAATTTAAGAGCATCAATCTGTGCCTGTAGATTGGACTGCCCTGTTTGTAAATTAGGGATTGATGTACCGATAATAGTGTTTACATTACTATTAGTTGACTGAAGGTCTGCAGCTAAAGACTGTGCGGAAGCTGCATCTAAAGTTTGTGTGCCACTTGCAGACATAGTTTGTGCTTGCGCTTGCGTGCCTGAAATTACCATACACAAACTAAATAGCGTAATAACTTTAATGCTTTTCATGTCTAATCCCCTTAAATGTATTTAATCCCCATGCTTGCTTATGTGTTTTACCATAATTTATTTGCTGACATGCTATTAACATAGTATGTCTACTATTTTTAGTTATACAAGTATAGTTGTATAATATGTTAACCTTAATTAGGTCTTTATATAAAAAAACAAGGAACTATTTGAATGCGCTTAATTATTGCTTTGTTGCTTCCCCCACTATTGTTTTTAACGATAGGTCGTATTTTTTCGGCTATCATTTGTGCTGTTCTGCAGTTTACGCTTGTTGGCTGGCCAGTTGCTGCTTTATGGGCTGTTTATTCGTTAAGCCAATACAATACCGATAAAAAAATTGCTAAAGCTGTCGGCAGTACAGGTGGAGTTAGCTCTGCTGGTGGTGAAATTGCTGATATGAAGGCCGCACTCCGCTTTGGCTGGAAACGTATAAAAAACTTGCTAGGGCAGGGGTAGTTTAATAATTAAAAAGCGCAGTTCATACTGCGCTTTTTCTTTGGCTATCTGGCTGGCTCTGCTTCCATGCTTTCTTCGATAGAGAGAGTTTCATCCTTTTCAGCTGTTATTCTTTCTTTATACCATGCGAGTGTATCTCCACCTTTTCCAGGAATTGTACCTGCCTCGCGTAATTCTCCTAGAGCTGCACCTTTAGTGATATTATTAGCTTTTGCATATGTTTCTACTTCAATATCAAGAGCTTGTTTTGCAATGGCATGTTCGCGGATATTTTCTGCTCGGGCTTGCTTGTCTACTTCTACCTCAGGGTCAACACCAGCAGGAACTGTTCCTGCTCCCACATGCTGATGGTATTTTGCTATAAATTGAGCCTCTATATATTCTACACTACTAGTCATATTTGATAGTGCAGTAGTGTATATCATACTTTTACCAGCAGGAGCCGCATCTGATGCCATTTTAGCAGCAGTCTCAGCTTCTTTTCTTACTTCAACTAAAAGTTTTTCATAGAACTTTGCTTGTTGCTCGTTTTCAGCATAAATATAAGCAGGGCTGTCATTCTTGTCTAAGGCATCTAGGAGCTGTACTGGTATCCCTTGTGGAGTATCATTTTGTTTGTCACTCATTGTGTGTGCCTTTTCTATAATAGCTTTTATATATAATAATTCGTGGGTATACTTTATTACCTTTTCAAGGGCTTTTGTATATTAAAATTGTTTATTAAGGGAAAATAGTATGTTTACAGCAATAATAAACACCATAAAAAGCCTGCTTAATAACAAAACTTTAAGGCGCACTATGTGGCTGTGTTTATTGCTAACTATTGTGTGTGCAATAGCTTTTATTGGTCTTGTTATTACTATATTAAGCACAACTAATATTTTTGATCTTGCTTGGCTTGAAACAATAGCCGATTTGCTGGGTGGTGCTGGTAGCTTTGTTGTTGCATGGTTTTTGTTGCCAATATTTATGCCGCTTATTGCAGGCTTGATGGAAGACAATATTATAAAAGCGGCTTATGGGGCAAAGCAAGACCCTGTACAGCAGAAACAATCTTTTCTACAAAATATGGCAGAAGATGCTCGGTTTATGGGAGTAGCTATTTTATTGAATATATTGGTATTACCACTATATTTTGTGCCAATAGTTAATATTTTTATATATTACCTGCTGAATGGTTATTTGTTGGGTAGAGAGTTTTTTACCAATGTTGCAGGTTGGCACTTAGGCAAAAAGCCAGCACGGTTGCTTTTTAAAGAATACAAATTATCTGTATTTGGAGGTGGGGTATTATTGGCTTTTATTGCAACAGTACCGGGGGTGTCATTCTTTGCACCATTTATTGCTATTGTGATGATGGTGCATTTTTTCCATAAAATAAACCCCCATAAGTAAAAGCCCTCGTACGAAGAATTTTGCTTATGGGGATAGATCATTACATACTAAGTTTAACGCTCTAAGCTTGTATCACTAATGCCTTGGGTTGTTTTGTTAGTTCCTTCTAAGTCTGGCGTGCGTGATACTTCTTTACCAGAAAATTTGTTAAGATCAGCAGGGTTTATTTTAGCTAAGTCTATTTGTCGTGCTTCTCCAACGGTTATATATTGCATATATTATTTCCCCTTATACTTGTTCTTGTCGCATTTTATTCCATAGCACTAATGGTGATGATTTCTCTAGTTCTGAGTTATCTACCAAAACTGCTACGTTTAGGTCTACTAGGCGAGGGTCAAAATTATTTTCTTGGACTGCTTTAATTTCATTGCCTTTAAAAATCAAGCTGCGTCCAGAAGTATAATTATGTACAACGGTTAAGGTTGTCTCTGGATCGTAGGAAATGCGTGTTACGATGCCCTCATTCTCAACAACATAGTGTCTAATACGAGATACACTAATCACCAGCTTGTCTTTTTCTTGCTCTGTGTGTGCTAAGTGTTCACTCATTATCAGTCATCTTTCTATGATTGCCCTTATAAGTTTGGTATGGGGGTTTGTATAGTTAGTTACAACCCTGCCTTTAAAATAAAAATGACATAAACTACAAATTTTGTTTAAAAGTGTCAGTTTTATGCAAAGTTTAGCTACTTTTGTATCATATGGACTGTCCTATGTGGGAATGGGATATCAATTCCTGCTTTATCCATACCTTCTTTGAGGCGTTGGTTTAGCTCGAAATTTGTGTCCCAATAGTCGTCTTTTTTAGTCCAACAGCGGATGGTTAGGTCTACGCTGCTTTCCCCAAGGCCTTTAACTGCAATGAAAGGTGCAGGGTCTGCTAGCACTCTGGTATCTTTCTTTAAAACACTCTCGGCAGCTTTAATTGCTTTGTCTATGTTGTCGCTATAGCTGATACCGATAATAATTTCAATCCGTCTGATTGGGTTAGCGGAATAGTTTTTCATTGCTTGGTCCCATACCTTACCGTTAGGGATAAGAATTTGTACGTTATCTGGCATGGCTAGCTCGGTCATGAATAAAGATAACCTAACTACGGTGCCCGAGTGCCCTGCAACCTCAATATAGTCACCCACATGAAAGGGGCGGAAGATAAGTAGTAAAACACCACTAGCAAGGTGGCTAAGTGTCCCCTGTAGGGATAAACCAATAGCAAGGCCAGCTGCACCTAAGACTGCAATTAAACTTGCTGTTTGTATGCCAAACTGGTTAAGAACTGCAATAACCGTGAAAACAATAATTGCGTAACGGGCCAAACTTGCAAAAAAGTGGCTAAGGGTTTTGTCTATCTTATCTGTTTTTAGGAATAAAGTTTCTACGTAATGGCTAGCACGACTAGCAATAGACCAGCCGATAATAAGGATAATAATGGCACCAATCATCCGTAAGCCATATACAGTTGTTAGCTCTATAATTTGGTGTATGTATTTCTCAGTGCTTTCGATAGGTAGTTTGTTTAGCAGTTCATTCTCTAGCATGGTTGTATTCCTTTTCTATTAGCCTAATAAAACAAATTCTTCAGCGCTTGTTGGGTGTAGAGGGATTGTATCTTGCATTTGTTGTATGGTTATACCAGCCTTAACTGCGACAGCTATAAACTGGATCATCTCTGGTGCGTCACGCCCCATAAGGTGTGCACCTAATAGTTTATTAGTGTTTTTATCATAGACTGCTTTCATAAGCATCTTTTCATCACGCTGGGGGAGAACATTTATCATTGGTCTGAATACGGCCTTATAAGCAGCAATATTTTCAGCCCCTAGTTTTTCTATTGCTTGTTCTTCTGTAAGCCCAACTGTGCCAAGTGGGGGGATAGAGAATACAGCGGTTCCAATATCCGCATCATTTATCGTGCGTTTTGTGCCAGCAAATAGGTTATCTGTAACAATCCGACCGTCACGTATGGCAACAGGGGTTAGGTTTACTCTATTGGTTAAGTCGCCCACAGCAAAGATATGGTCGTGCTTACCTTTTGCATGGAGGGCTTCGTCTATAATAACAGCGCCAGCTTTATCTAACTCTATGCCAGCTTCCTCAAGCCCAAGGTTTTGCGAGTTGGGGCGGCGGCCTGTAGCAAATAGTACTTCGTCTACAATAAGTTCTTCACCATTATCTAAAGAAACCTTTTTTCTTCCTTGGCGCTGTTCGATCTTTTCCACATTACAAATACTATGGAAGTTAACCCCACGTTTCTGCATTTCATTGGTTAAATTACTGCGAATATCCTCATCAAAACCATTTAACATGGTTTGCCGGCGTACAACTAAATGTACTTCACTGCCTAGAGCATTAAATATAGATGCAAACTCTACCCCTATATACCCACCACCAATAACAGCAATAGCTTTAGGTAGCGCCTCTAGGTCAAAAACTCCATCAGAAGTAAATGCCAGTTCGTTACCTTGTATAGGAGGCATAGTAGGGGTTCCTCCTGTTGCTAATACAATGTAACGCCCTGTGATAGTTTTTGTACTGCCGTCAATAGCGTCAATTGCAACGGTGTGTGGGTCAGTAGTTAAACGACCACGGCCTTTAAATAGAGAGACACCAAGTTCTTCTATTTTGCTTTGGTGCATGCCTTCAAGGCGAGAGACTTCGTCGTTACGTTTAGTCGCAAGGGCTTTATAGTTAAAAGAGCTTGTTACATTAAACCCATAACCCACAGCATCTTTTATGGTGTCGGCAGTGCTAGCCGCATAAGACATAATCTTTTTAGGGACGCACCCTCTAATAACACAAGTGCCGCCAACGCGGTCGTCTTCAATTAGTGCTACTTTTGCACCAAGAGGAGCCGCACGCTTTGCGCTAGCCATTCCGCCCGAGCCCGCGCCTATAACAACTAAATCGTAATCAAATTCCATAATAAAAACCTGTTTAATTGAAGAGTTCTTTATAACATATATTAAAACATGGAAAACTAATAAAGACTATACTTGCTAAAAAGTAGCAAATACTTTAAAAAATGATGTTTGTATCTATTTTTTAGTAAGGATAAATTTGTTTATGAATGTATTAAACACACCTACACCCACAACATCAAGTAACCTGCCACCACGGCTGGCCGATTTTAAAACCTTGGCCGAAGCTATGGACTATGCAGCACAAGGGGATACAGGCTTTAACTTTTACGATGTCCGTGGGAACTTAATAGATATACTTCCGTATAAAGAAATTCGTACTAAAGCGCAACAACAAGCACAGCAACTTTTAGGGCTTGGGTTAAAGCGTGGCGACAGAGTAGGGATAGTTGCCGACATGGAACCTTATTTCCTAACAACTTTCTTTGCTTGTCAATATGCAGGGTTAATGGCTGTGCCTTTACCAGTTATTACAGGCCTTGGCGGCAGGCACGGCTACGAGCAACAACTAGAAAAAGTACTAACCACTTCAGAAGCAAAAGTTGCCATTGGGCCAGAAGATTTACAAAGCCACCTGTCTGAAGCTACCAAAAGTATGGAGATTAAACTTCTAACTCCAGAAATGCTAGACACTCTAGCTATAGCAGATATAGCCCTTGCACCATTGCAAGCAGATGAAGAAAGCCATATTCAGTTTTCATCGGGCAGTACACGCCACCCTAAAGGGATTATAATCAGTCAAAGCGCAATGCTTAATAATGCACACATGATAATGGTAGACGCCCTTAAAGGTAACGAATTTGGCTGTGTGGAGCGGGTGGCATCATGGTTGCCATTTTACCACGATATGGGGCTTATTGGCTGTATGCTAACCCCAATTTGCTGCCAATTCTCGGTAGATTTATTACATACCGACTCTTTTGCACGCCAACCACTGCAATGGCTAAAACTAATTGCTCGCAACAAAGCTACAATATCGTTTGGCCCAACTTTTGGTTACGAAATTTGTGCACGCCGTGCTTCACGCCTTAAAGACGATACCCTTGACCTTTCCTCGTGGCGGGTGGCAGGCATTGGCGGCGAGATGGTACATGCACAACCTCTTTCCGACTTTGCTAGAGCATTTGCTCCATATGGCTTTAAAAGCAGTGCCTTTACCCCTAGCTATGGTTTGGCAGAAGCTACCTTAGCTATTTCGTTTTCAGATGTAGACAAAGACGTTATGACCGATGCTGTAGACAAAAACTCACTATTAGCAGGTGATGCAATCCCTACTACTGAAGACAGCAGTGTAGACTCTGCCGAAACTAGAGTGCTAGTATCATGTGGAACTCCTCTAAAAGGCTATAAGGTAGAGATTAGAGCTGAAGATGAAAGTATTTTACCCGAGCGTAAAGTAGGCCGAGTATGTGCCTCGACCCCAAGCTTGATGACAGGCTACTTCCACGATGCAGAAGCCACCGCAGAAAGCATGCTCCCCGATGGTTGGTTGGACACAGGCGACATGGGCTATATGGTCGATGGGCAACTAGTGCTTACTGGCCGCAAAAAAGATATGATCATAATTAACGGGCGTAATATTTGGCCCCAAGACATGGAATGGCACGCCGAACAAAACATAGACATTCTACGTAGCCGCGACACAGCAGCCTTTGCGGTAGAAACAGAAACTGGTAAAGAAGAACCAGTAATGCTAGTGCAAACACGCACAATGGATGCAGACAAACAATCCCAGCTTGCAAAAGATGTGCATGCCGCAGTTATTAAAAATACAGGTGTTGACTGCCGAGTAGTCCTTGTGCCACAACGTAGCTTGCCTTATACTACTTCAGGCAAGTTAAGCCGAGCAAAAGCAAAAAAAGCCTACCTCGAAGGCACCATTAAACCCTTACAAATTGCTGGAGAAGAGTCAGCAGCATGACCAAAAAAGCAAGCGATATGCGTATAGCCGTTACAGGTGGTTCTGGTTTTATAGGCCAGCGTCTGCTCGAGAAATTAGCTGAACAAGGCTTTAAAGTAAATGCGCTCGAAAACCGTACTCCACTATACACCCATGAAAATATTACCCCGATTAAAGGTGGTTTGACTGACACCAATGCCTTGCAAAAACTAGTTAAAGGTTGTGATGTTGTTGTGCACGGGGCAGGGTTAATAGCTGCTCGCCGAGGCGCAGACTTTTATAAGGTTAATACCGAAGGCACTCGCCGTTTAGCACAAATTGCCAGCTACGAGAAAAACGAAAGATTTTTACTTGTTTCGAGCTTGTCTGCTCGGGAATTTGAACTGTCGGACTACGGCATGAGCAAGAAAAAAGCAGAACAATCCCTTAGCACATTTCATAACTTAAAATGGGATGCTATACGCCCACCTGCTGTTTATGGCCCAGGGGATATGCAATTTTTGATGCTAATGAAAATGGTTAAAAGCGGCACGGTATTGCTTCCTGCAGGTAGAGACGCCAGAGCATCTCTAGTTTTTGTTGACGACCTTGTAGACGCTGTTATTTCTTGGATATATAACGCTAAGCCAAACAGTAATGTGTACGAAATTGACGATGGTATGGAAAATGGCTATTTGTGGCAAGATGTAGCCGCAAAAGCTGCCGAAATTCTTAATGTCAGCCCACGGTATTTGGTCCCGCCAAAATCTTTAGTGCAGTTACTATCGTATGCTAGTTTTCTTGCAGGTGAGGTAACAAGAACTATTCCGGCCTTACCGCCAGAAAAAGCACGCCAACTTTGCCACCATAACTGGGTCTGTAATGACCATACACTTGGGGAAGATATTAACTGGAAACCACAAGTTAGCTTTGACGAAGGGTTTAAAAAAACTATTGCTTGGTATCAGGCAGAAGGGTTGTTACAATAACTACCTCTTTTTAATCTAAAGGAATAGACTATGGCACAGACAACGCACGCACAAATAGTAGATAAAATCTGCGAAGAATTAAAAAGTATTGATACGGGTATCAAAATTGACCTGTCGGCTGATACTAACATGACTACTGATATCAAAGTAGACTCGTTGGATGTTATGGAATTAGTATTTGCATTAGAAGAAGCTTTTGATGCATCTATCCCAGTTAATGACTTAAGCGATGTATTTACAATTGGTGAGCTTGCATCACTAGTACAAAAAAACATGGACTAACTAAAATATAATTTCTAAGGATAAAACTATGGCAGACTTGCTCGATAAATTCCGCTCATTAAAAGAAATCCACACCAACATTGTAGAAATGGTGGGGCGTGACCCTTTGGGTGTACCATTCGAAAAAATGATATCACCAACCGAAGCGGTTATCGGCGGTAAAAATTGCGTATTGCTTGGTTCCAATAACTACCTTGGGCTTACATTCTACCAAGAGGGGATGGACGCTGCAAAGGCTGCTATTGATAAATCTGGAACTGGTACAACAGGCTCGCGGATGGCAAATGGTAGCTATAGTGGCCATATGGCTTTAGAAAGAAAGTTGGCCGAATTTTATGGTAAAAAACATGCCATGCTATTTACTACGGGCTATCAGGCTAATGTAGGCTTTATTTCGGCTATTTCTGGCAAAGATGACTATATCTTTATCGATGCCGACAGCCACGCTAGTATTTATGATGGCTGTAAATTGGGTGATGGCACAGTTATTCGCTTTCGCCACAATAATGCTGACGACTTAGCTCGCCGTTTGAAAAAACTCCCTGCAGATTCTAATAAAATAGTAATTGTTGAGGGCATATACTCTATGTCGGGCGACCGTGCGCCATTAAAAGAGCTAGTTCGTGTAGCAAAAGAGTATAACGCCTACATCATGGTAGACGAAGCACACTCCTTAGGTGTTCTGGGCGAAAATGGTCGAGGGCTACTTGAAGAAGTAGGCGTTGAGGATGATGTAGACTTTGTGTTGGGTACATTCTCTAAAAGTGTTGGTACGATTGGCGGTTTTTGTGTGTCTAACCACCCTGAAATCGAAACAATGCGCTTTGCGTCACGTGCTTATATGTTTACAGCATCACCACCACCATCTATCGTGGCATCAGCAAGCGCAACCTTAGATTATATCCGCGATACACCAGAACTGCGTAAAAAACTGTGGGCAAACACCGATGTTGTCTACGATTCTTTAAAAGCTATGGGCTATAAAGTAGGGGTAGAGAAAACCCCAGTTATAGGCATCCAAATGCCAAGCCTTGAAGAAGGCATTAGGGTTTGGAATGTATTGTTCGATAACGGTGTATATGTAAACATGGCATTACCACCAGCAATACCAATGGGTAAATGCTTACTCCGCTGCTCACCATCGGCAGCCCATACCCCCGAGCAACTCGAGCAAGTTGTGGCTGCATTTACAAAGGCACAACCTGCGGTCGCTGCTTAAAATGTAAATATTATAAGGAAGAGGTAAATGTTTAAAATATTAGTTCTATCCTTATTTATTATTACTCCATATTCTGCAACTGCAGAAACTATAGATGCTTTCATAAGTAAAATAGAGAAGGCATTCTCCATAGCGGATGTAGAAAATCGCAAACAAGCTATGCTAGAGCTTTTTTATTTACCAAATGCAGATGGAGAAGATATTAAAATGTACCATGATAGGATTATTGATAAACGCCTTGGTAAGCTAGAAGCTCCTAAATTGGGTACGGAGGCTTTACCCGAAGACTTTGTAATGAGCTATGTTAATAATGGTATAGAGTTTAAAGCCACGCTTACTCCTGTGGGTATGTTAACTTTTAATGAAAAAATGAAAATACCATACGGTAAAAAACCAGATGGTAATTTTGCACTTGCTGGAATGCTTAAGCACAACGTAATAGCTAATGCCCCAGAAGACGTTGTATTAAACATGATGGTTATGGGTATGGGTAACCCTCCCGTTAGATTTTCTGGCTACTGTGATGTTATGCAAGCCAATAATAAAACTAGGCGCATGACATTCGAAGACAATAATAATGGTAATAATACATTGGCTACATGGGCGCAATATGTACACTCGTGCGAAGTAAAAAAACTATCTACACATGGTACACTTCAACTTAGAATTACCGCTGGGGATACTGATATATTTAAAAAAGTTATTTCTGAGAAAGACAGAAAAATTATTTACCAGCACTAACCCACAATCTTGCGAGTAAGGACTTTATAAAGCAATGGCCAGCCACCGATTAGGGGGTGACGGCGTTGGAAGTCTGTGGCTTCAATGCGTTCGCCGGTGTGGCGTTCGATTTTCCAGATTATATAGTCTACAGCGCCATCAAAAGTGAGCGGGGCTTTTATAAGGCGTAGTAGTGTTACCAGCTTACCGCTTAAGCGCCTAATTGGTGTGTTTAGTTTTTTAAATAGATGCTGCTTAGAGCTAGACTGTATAGCAAACTTGTTGTTATCTTCTTTTCTTAATAACTTAGGGTTATTTTGGGCAAAAAGTTCGGTGCATTTATCAAACCGTGTTGGCGATGCATCGTATATAGAGTTTTGCCTTGCTTTTGACTCGCTCCGCAATTCTGACCCATATGTGTCGGCCATGCCTGTGGTCCAGATTTCTTGTGGGGTAACTGTGCCTTGTAATAGTGGGATACTGCGGCGGTGGAATGTTTCTACTGCCATTGCTAAAGAGTCAATAACTTTGTTTTCTCTATGTTTGCCACGTGCCCAAACAAGCCTGCAAGGCTGCGAGAACCTTGCCCATATACTTGGTGCAACACTCCAACCATTAGCAGCTCTTTCAAACTGCTTAACAGTCATAACGGCGTATTTACAACGTAGAGTTTTGCCATCATGGGAAATTTCTTTGTAGTAAACATTGGGTGGTAAAATAGCACCCCAAAAACGGTGGCTTAGTGGTGAGGATGCAGCTTTAAAGCTATCGACTAGTAAGTAAAAATCCATAACAGTGTCGTCGGCTAGTTCTTTCCAAAGGCCAGAACCATAAAACATAACTGCTGCTGCACCATTATTGCCTTTATAGATGCTTTCAGCCATTGCGATAACTTCGCCTTTGCAAGGGGTAAGGCATTCGTGCTTTATAAGGTCGCGCATAAAAAAGGCTAGGCCTTTCCTAGAGCAAAAGTAAATGGCTTTTCTATACTAACCGAGATTGGGGCATCTTCAGATGCTTGGTACATTTCGCCGTCAAGTGTCCACTCTCCATCAAAACTTAGGTCGCAACTATCTGTACGGAAACCAATGCAGCCGTCATCTTTTTTTGGGTCAAGAGGGTGTTTACCGAAAAGTAAGGTTGGTAAATGGTGGATAAACCGTTTGTATGGGTTAAATACACCCATAACTGACATCCCACCTTTACCTTGTTGTTGGGGCTTTATGCCTAGCAGCAGTTTATCTAGCGATGTAATTGTGAGAAATACAGTATCTACCTTTTGGGTTGTAGAGTTGTGTTTAATAGTTGTAGGTGTTGGTTTTAATAATAAATCTTCTGTTGGTTTTCCTTGTGCTAAGCGCCATAGCATAATTGCCATAGTTACGCTTTCGCTAAAAGTGCTATTAAAACCACGGTCATGGAGGTTTTTACGTGTTTTATGGATAACCCTAGGGATGGCAGATGTACCAAGGAAAAAACCGTATAATGGAGTTTTTCTAGTGTCTGATTTTACTGCAATTGGAGCACGAGAAACAGTTTTAACAATACCTTCATCAGCCCATTGCAAAAGGTCTAGTATAGGTTGGTTCGAGTCGCCACTAAAACCAACATCTTTATGGGCCATATTGGTTGTGCCTGCATCATAAAGGGCTATGGTAGGCTCTTTTTTGAATAGTTTTTTTGCCCGTAGCTCTGTCATAACGGTATCTAGTGTGCCATCGCCACCAATAATTGCTAGGTAATCTGCATTTTTTGCTGCTATATCTTCGAGAGCTTGGGGGATGTCATCTACCGAGTTTGTTTGTTGAAAAACAATGTTCTTAGCATTGCGGACGCTATCTATATGGCTATGGATAGCTCCACGCCTTTTTTTACCGCTATTAGGGTTGTAAATAACACCAATAATTGCCACAGGTTTACCTCTCTAACCATGATATAACACGGCCACCTGTTAAAACTTTAAATTCAGCCTGTATAATCTGTAGTAAGTGTACCAGTAATGAGGCAAAAGTCCAACCAGCAATTGCCCAAACAGCCCAGTCTGGGCGGTTTATAACAACACAAGCTGTCATTAGCAGCATGTTTGGGTTGCGACGGGCTGTAATTAGCCTGAAGAAACTATCAAACTTACGCCAAATATGCATATGGATATGGAAACGAACAATAAAGTACCCCTCTAATATGCGTTGTGCCACATAGCCACCAACAATAACTATAAGTAGCATATTAAGAGTTTCTTTTGGTAACTCCATGCCCACATGTACTAGCCCGTAAGCCCAAGCTACATACCAAAATGGTGGGTGGATAAGGTCTGTACCGTGATCTAGGATATTCCCTATTTTTGACGATGTAAATGTAACCCTAGCAAGCTTGCCGTCTACAGTGTCAAGGAATGTCATAATCCAGCCAGCTAGTAGACCTAATGCATATTGCCCTTCCCAAAAGAGGAATAGAGCATAAAACATTAGAATTATGCCAGCAATAGTAACCATATTAGGGCTTATATTTGCTTTAATACACCATTTAGTTACAACCATTGCAGGGCGAGGCCAAAAATATTTAGTAACAAAGTCTGTTACACCTTTATATGTTCCCATGAAAATTCGGTGTTCTGTTTGTTTAAGAGTCTCATCATCAAGCTTCAAACAGTAAGGAGCTTCTTTTTTGCGCAAATCCGAGTCAAAGTTACCGCCAATAGTAGCAGTTGTTTTGGCCTCCAACCCTGTAGGGATATCATTTTTGCCTTGTAGCCATTTTATTGCAGCAGCAGCTTGTTTTGGTATGGTGTGCACTGCTAGCGGGACATTATTGTCTGTCAAAACTGTTTGGGTACTGTCGATAAGACCAGATAAAATAGGTTTGTCGTATGCATAGTCTGTCATTATTAGAATAATGGTATTATTACTGGGTACAGTGTTTAAATCTGATTCTTCAATGACTTCTATATTCATATTGCTAAATATGCGGCGTAGGCGTTCAGCACCACTTAGCCCCCAAACTTTAGGGGAAATGTTAGTGCCACGGTTCAATAAAACCACCGTAATGGCATTTAGTTGTGATGGTTGTTTGACATTTGCAGTATTTTTCATAACAATGACTTTACCTAAATTAAGGGATACATAAATTTATGTTATTTGCACACATTACTGATATTCATTTACCGCTTACTAAAGCGAAGCCGTACGAACTTATCAGTAAGAGGGTTTTATCGTATCTATCTTGGCATCTCAAGCGCAAAAATCATCATATAGACGAAGTTACTAATTTGTTGTTAGAAGATATGCGTTCTTTTAAACCTGACCATATTTGTGTTACAGGTGATATTACCAACCTAGGGTTGCCCTCTGAAATGGCGCAAGCTAAGGTATGGCTTGATAACTTAGCCCCTGTCGAACAAATTAGTTTTGTTCCTGGCAACCATGACGCGCTTGTTTACTCCGCAGAAAAAAGAATTAAAGAATTTTTTGGCAAATGGATGATTTCTGATGACAGTAGTGCAGAATTACCATTTTTACAGGTTAAAGGTAATATAGCTTTTATTGGTGTAGACTCGGCCATTGCTACAAAGCCTTTTTCTGCTAGAGGCAAGGTAGGCAAAAAACAGATGGCAAGGTTAGAAAAAATTCTACAGGAAACAAAAGAAAAAGGCTTGTATCGAGTTGTTCTTATTCACCACCCTCCATTACTTGACATGGTCGAGAAAAAACGAAAAAGCTTGATTGATGCTCCAGAGCTAGAAAAAGTCTTGGAAAGATCAGGTGCTGAGCTAGTAATACATGGGCATAATCATATCCCCATTCACCGTAAAGTTGGGCAAACAGATATTTTCGGTGCAGGGTCTGCTTCTATGGTTGACCCAGACGGTAAAGGGCTTGCTCACTATAGTATTTACAGTATTGATGATAATAATAAGTTAACCGTAGAGCATCGGGTTTATGACTTAGACAGTAAAAAATTTGTTGCCTATAAATCACACGATTAATATTTTTTCGGGTTTTTATAAAAATACTGTATACAAAAGTATGTTTATTGTGGCATAAAGACATTTGTAAATATGGAGAAATTTTTGGTCTATGAAAGCTATTATTCTTAGTGCAGGGCAAGGCACACGATTATTACCAATGACAGAACAAACACCTAAGTGTTTACTGCCTTTAGCTGGTGGTACAAATATACTTCGTTGGCAGCTAGACCAACTAGAAGAAGCTGGTATTAAAGAAACTATCGTAGTAACAGGTTTTCATGCTGATAAAGTTTGCACAGAGCTTGCAATGCCGCGAGCCTTCATGAAAACAAAAGCAGTTTATAACCCATTTTTTAAAGTAGCCGATAACCTTGGTAGTGTTTGGATTGCACGTCAAGAGATGACAGAAGACTTCATCCTACTTAATGGTGATACTCTATTTACAACCGATGTTGTACAGCGCCTTATTGCTAATGCTCACCAACCAATAACAGTTACAGTTGCTTATAAAGACAGATACGACTCTGATGACATGAAAGTTACCTTAAAAGACGAAGGTATTGTTCATTCAATCGGTAAAACTATTGATATGAGCAATGTTGATGCTGAGTCCATCGGTATGATTATGTTCCGTAACCATGGTAGTAAAACATTCCGTGAAGCTGTAGAAACAGTAATGATGGATCAAACATCATTAAAAAGATATTATCTGTCTGTAATCGATATGCTTGCAAAAGGCATTACTATCGGTACAGCAGAAGCACTACAAGAAGAGTGGTGCGAGGTTGACTTCCCGCTTGACTTTGAAAGAGCGCAAAAAGCCATTACTAACTGGCAGTCTATGATGAGCCCTTCCATTCAAGGTGCTGTCACAGCTTAGTTTAGTTACTATTGACGACTATTAAAGATCTGGCGCACTAGCGTCAGGTCTTCTTTTTTATCTACATCAATAGCAGCTTCAGGAGTTTGCATAAGCTTAAGGTAAATGTTGCACTTTGTTAGTTTATTAAGGCGTTTTATAATATTTTCTCTGCGTAGACTGCCCATCATATAGCGTAATAAAACAATAAAGCCCACAACAAAAGCTAATTTTATTGGGGTTTTACGGCTGTTCTCAGCTTTTTGCCAGAAATTAGCTACATTGGCTGATTTTGGCTGATTAAATAAAAATAGGTTACAACCCCCAATCGCACCATCAGCAAAGCTCAGGCGGGTACGTTTAACTTGTGGGTAGGCATTTTCTACTATATCTACTTTGGCTATTGCTGCTGTAAAATCAGCCTCTAAGGTTGCTTTATCTTGAATAAACTCGTCAAGGATCTGGTGGTCTAATAAGGGGTGGTCGGCGGTTGTAACTAAAACAGGTTTTTTTATGTCTTTAAGCCCCATAATAATGCTTTTACAAGGCGTTGTTCCCGTTTCTATAATGCGTATCTTGCCTTTATTTAGTAACTCGTATAGAAGGGGAGCTTCTTCTGACATCGCAAACTCTTTTGAGATACTAACCGTTATACCAGCAGTTTTTGGCCATGTATTTAAAGTATGTAATACACGGTCTATCATTGGTGTGCCTGCAATATCTACAAATGCTTTGCACAGCTTACCTTCGCCTTTGGCTATAGGGTCGCCACTTTGGCGGCTACCTGCAAGTAATAAAATATTAAATTTTTGCTCTGTTTCTTCGGGCATAATTAGGCAATACCTTTTTCATATATACGATATTTTTTATTAAGGGTACCGCCAACAAACTCGATGATTTTGCTCATTGGTTTGTTGTCTTCTAGGATCCATGACAGCTCAACTTGTTCAAAACTTTTCTTTTGCCCAATTTCATGGATATGCACAACTAGTGCTGCAGCCAGTGCACCGCCTAGGGTTGTTCCTTGGTGCTCTTTACGAATGCCCATTAAAACAACACGCCCACCTTTTGTACCACGAACCTTTAGACGCCAAAGCAGCTTAAGCCACCCAAAAGGGAACAAGCTTCCTTTTAAGTCTTTAATAGCTTCGTTTACATCTGGTAAGGCAATAATCATTCCTGCGGATTTACCATCAACCGAAATAATTCGTGCGAGATCTGGATCTATAAGTGGCTTTAGGTTTTTGGCCATGTAGCTTATTTCTTCTGCAGTCATTGGGGTGAAACCCCAGTTATTTGACCAGGCATCGTTAAAAATATCCATAACTAGTTTTAGCTCTTGGTCTAAATTTTTAACATCTATTGCTCGCTCTTGTACTTTAGGGTTACGCATAGCATATTTTGCCATACGCTTTGCATTAGCAGGGAAAGGGTTTGCAACCTCAAGGTTATAAGCAAAAAGATCTTGAACTTTTTTATAACCATCTTTTTCTAGAGATTTTGCATACCAAGGCTTTGCATAGTTCATTAGTAGGCGTGCAGAGCTATCAAAGCCTTCCACTAACAAACCAACCTCATCGTTAATAGATAAGCTATAAGGCCCCGTTACTTTTTTTATACCTTGCCCTCTAAGCCACTCTTCAGCTTCGATTAGTAGTGCTCTTAGTGTGGTTTCGTCTGCGGCTTCTAAGCAACCAAAGTGGCCAGTGTTCTTAGAGTCTTCCTCTTGGTGGTCAACCTGTGCACTAATCCGCCCTACAGGCTTTCCTTCAGGGTTATAAGCAACAAATAATTGGCAATCAGCATGGTCAAAAAAGGGGTTTTTCTTTGGGTTTAAATGTTCTTTACGTTCCATTGTAAGTTGCTGCACGTAGTTTTCATCGTCCTGATATAAATAATTAGGAACATTGATAAAATCAGTCAGACATTTATGGCTATTTGCAGAACAAACCTTAATCATTAACTAGCAAGCTTTCTTGTTGGTTTTTTGCGGTCAACACCTTCTATGGCAGATCTCTCTTCATCTAAGTCTGGAGTTAGTCTTGCGACCCATGGGTACAGTCTAACTTCTTCGCCAGTGTAGCCAAGGTTAAATACAGTTGGGCTTTTACCACCTTGGTCTTTTGCTGATGGTTTAAATGTACCAAATAGCATGTCTGGCCAAAAGGTAATAATACCAAAGTTAACATTTTCGTTGAAAAAATGGTGCTGTAGGTGCCAACGCTTAATTTTTCTGAAAAATGCTGTTTTTGGCTCGTAGTTTAAATGTTGCCCACAATGGCAAAACTCGTAAATACAAGTCATGATGATGCCAGCACTAATTGCGGTTGCCATACCGGCCAACCCACCGATAGCATAGCCAATAGGTGATGTTGCAATAAAAATTGTAGGTAGTGTTGTGTACAGCGCGCCAAAAAGTACTTTAAGGTCGTAAGGGTCGCGGTGGTGGTCAAAGTGGATACGTTTCCAAGCGGTTGCTGTTATCTTAGAGCGATACAGGAACTGACCATGCAGTATATAGCGGTGTAGCAAATACCAAACCATCGGGTAGGCGACTGCTACTGCTAGTATTATATAACCAGTAGTGCTTGCTTCAATCCCCCAATGCCATGCCAAATAGCCGCTAACTGCTGCCAAAACTAGGTAAATATGAATATCTAAGTACATAAAAAATGCTACAAAAAGGTCTTTAAGGTTCATTTCGTCAAGACGATAGTCTTGTTTCCAAATGTTAAGTGCTTTCATAATAACTACCTATACTGTTTTCTATAGTTAGAAAATACTCCTTACGAGTAAAAAGTCAAATCTGAAAAGTAGATGTTGGAGTCATTATTTATTAAGTGGTACTATATGGGTAATAATATTTCTAAGAAAGAAAGATCATTACCATGTTCAAGATACCTGCAACTGCTGCCGATTTTCATGCAGAATTAACAGATCTACAGCAAAAATTCCAAGCGATGGAGCCAGAGCTAGAGCTGACCATCCGTGATCCTGAAATGGGGGTAGAAGGCTATGTTGTAGTGTGGAATACAGGCATTAGCCTTGGCGGGGCTTTACCAGCTTGTGGTAAAGGCGGAACACGAGTTACTAAGGACTTAAAGCTAGATGATGTTAAACGCCTAGCACGAGCTATGGCTGAGAAAAATGCAGCAGCAGGCTTGCCTTTAGGCGGGGCAAAGTCTGGGTTGCGCCTTGATCCGACATCTCCAGATTACGAAAAAAAATATCGCCGTTTTGTCGAACTCTGTAAGCCAATTTTACATGAGCATGGCGGTATCTTTGGTGGTTTCGGCTATGATGTGGGGTGTATCCCGCCTAAAAATGCAATTTGGGCATGCGACCAACTAAAAAGTAACCGTAGCTTTACAGGTAAACCTGTAGATATGGGCGGTACAGACTATGACAAAGAGGGGATAGCAGGTCTTGGGGTTGCTGTTGCTGCTAAAACCCTTATTGAAGAAAATGGCAATACTGCCCAAGGCAGTACGTTCGCAGTACAAGGAGTAGGCGCAATGGGCGCAGCTATTATCCGTTACTTTGTTGATTATGGCGGAGTTTTAAAATACCTATCCGATCCTAAATACGGCGGAACATGGGGCATAAATAACACTCCATCAGCTGATCTTATCGACGCACTAGCCCATCAGAAAAAAGATATAGCTATCGACTTACTAGCAAAAGAGGCTACAAAAATATCAGACGACTGCACCGAAGCTCTCTATGCAGATGTTGATGTGCTATTCCCTAGTGCTATGGAAGATGTTTTGCATAAAGGTAATGCAGCTAAAGTTAAAGCTAAATTTATGGTAGAGGGGGCTAATAACCCAACCACAGCCGAAGCACACCAAATCTTGTTTGATAAAGGCATTAAAGCCGTGCCAGACATTATTTCTAACCCTGGTGGGATTATTGCAGCATTTGTTGAGCTTACCTCAAAAGCAACCTCAGAAGAAAATGTAAAAACACACATTAACGTGACAAACGCTAAAGAAATGACCATTACCAAGGTATCAGAAAATACTAAAAAATTAGTTAATATAGTGAACACTCTAAAAGTGCGCCCAGACCTAGCAGGCGACTATATGGCATACCGTAATATTTTTTATGGGCTGTAAGCTAAAAAGCCCTATGTGTTTAAGTACATAGGGCTTCTTTTAGGTTGCATTATTTAAGCAAGTGCTTGCTCTTTTTCTTTACTTTTTTGTGGTTTGTTATTCTCGCGATAATTACTTACTTGCGCTTCTATTTCTTGCGCGTCATCAACAACAACCATTGCTGCATGTACGACACTTCCATCCTTAAGCTTACTTGAGTGAGTTACAGTTTTTAGCCCTGTCTCATTTTGTATTTTTTCGGCTATGGCTTCTGCACCTTCTCTAGTTTCGGATGTAACATATACACTGGGGTGTTCTTCCCCTTGGATCCCATGACTAGTATAAGCTGAATGGCCTCTCGGTAATTTATTGTCTTGAATTACGCTTGAAACTTTATTTGCTGCACGAAGTTGTGCTCTGTACTGTTCGTCATTAACCTGTTCATTTTTAACTAATGTTGGGTTTTCCTCATTTAAAACCTGAGGGTCATAATTATCAGGATATACTTTTGGGGTATTAACAGATTTTGTTAGCGTCTCTTCTCGACGCACTAGATCTTCATCTGTTTTAGCTGATAGCTTATGCATAAGCTTGTCATTCTTATCTTTTGCTTCAAGGTAGTTACCTATTTGTACAGTTACTTCTCGTGGGTCTTCTACAATTAGCATCGCCATGTGCTGAGTTGTACCGTCTTCAAGTTTTTTGGATGCTGTGACAAAATTTAAGCCAGTTTGTTCTTTTAGGTCATTTGCTACTGCTTGAGCAGCTTCTTGAGTATCCCCACAGTTAATACGTACATTAGGGTGTTTTGCACCACCATTACCACCGTCAATGCTGCAAGATAGGTGGCTTGGTAGCAAACCACCACTCTTATTTCTTAGTAAGTTGCCAACATCCTGTGCTGCTGTCATTTTTTCTTTATATCTTGTAAGAGATACCTCTTTACAAGGGTTTGGCGAGTCTTCAACAGCATAGTCTTTGCCAGTTTTTCTTTCTTCGTTATAACTAGCATATTTACTGCCCTCAACCATTTTATGACCTTTTGGGGGCTTAGATATAGGTATGCCTAATTCTTTAAATTGTTGCTCAATCTCGTACAGCTCTTTCTCCCAATATGCAGTATCTTTTCCGTCTGCATGTACTAAAAGACCTTCTTCAGAGTTTGGGTTTATCCGTAAATCATTTTCGCCTCTAATCGGAACATCAACTACTGGGGAATCATCTTTTTCTGTGACTATACGTCCTAGAACAATGCCATAGCCTTTAGCTTCATCACCTTTACCTATTTTAAAACCAAAGTGGTAGCCTTTAAATACTCTTTTCTCACCTGGCTTGGCAGTCCTAAATTTTTCACTATCATATACAAACCCGCTACCTGTATAGTCACAATCAGGTAATTGACCACTTGCTTCCAATTGGTTGGTTATATCTTCTCTTGTATATTTAGATTCTACCATTGTAAAAGCCCTATGTTTTGTTTCCCATATACAAGTGATGTGTTCTTTTTTTATAAAAACAAGCCCCTTAGAGACAACAAAATGAGGATAGGGGTAGGGGATTTATTTTATAATTACATTCTGAATACTTGAAAAACTAAGAATAATCCCAACAATAAGCAGTACATACAGAAACATCTTTATTTATTTTTATATTTTTGGGCATTGCCCGAGGAAAATTAATCATGAACAAAAGAAATAAAAGAAATAACCAGAAGCCTAAATTGTCATTTCAGGTAAAAACAACTAATGGAACCGTAAGTTTTTATGGCCCATACTTGTTATGCTTTATATTGGCTTTTATGCTTTTCTTTGCACTTAACGGTGCAGGTTGGTTTTTATCCCTGTTTTTAGGGGGATTTTCTGGTTTATTGACTGGGGTCACAGCAATGGCAGCATATGCTGTCTATTTAACTGAACCTAAACATTAACGAAAAAACGTTTAATCGTTCCCCGTCTCTGGCGGGGTTATTTTTTTGTGGTGACTAATGAGAAGAACCATAGAAACCCCCATAAAAAATAATAAGTACAGACACTTTAAAATATCTATAACCATCCCTATAATGAAGTGTGAACATAGAAACATCTATTATTTTTTTAAATTTTGGGTATTGCCCGAGGAAAATTAATTATGCAGAAAAAAGGAATCATTATGTTTAATGGCCCATATGTGTTGTTTTTTATGGCGCTTTTTGTGGTCACCTTTGCAACCAATGGAGCTAGTATGGTTGACTCTCTAACTTTCGGGAGTTTTTTTGGTTCCCTTTTTGGGGCTACAGTTATGGCAGGCTATGCTAAGCTTAGTTATAGCTATTACCCTGATTATTAATTCCACACACAAGTAGAATGGTGGATTTGCCAGCATTTGCTCAAGTAATATGCTTTTTTAACGAAAAAACGTTTAATCGTTCCCCGTCTTTGGCGGGGTTATTTTTTTGTAGTAACTAATGAGGAAACACCTATCAAAAATAGGTATAGATACTTTAAAGCACCCATAACCATCCCTATAATAAGTAGTACATACAGAAACATCTTTATTTATTCTTAAATTTTTGGGCATTGCCCTAGGAAAATTATCATGAAACAAAGACACAAAAGGAACAAAAAAACAGTATCTGCAAAAAGCGTTACTTGTACTTTGCAGTTTCAATGGTGGAACCTTTTAGGTTTTGCTGGTTTGGCTTATTTGTTTACAGATAAGGCCATAGCATCTGGAGCAGAATTTGCTCCTGCCATTATAAATGGTCTGCTCAACGCATCTGCATTAACAATTATCGGAGTCGGATTGATCCTAATAGTATGCGGGTTATTTGGTAGAACTGTTGTTTTACTGAAATAAGGCTCTTAACGAGAAGCGATTTTTTATTTATCGTTTCACCCGTCACTTGTGGCGGGTTTTTTTTTATGGTGCTACTTAGAAAAGCGTGACTCTTTCCATAATGTATAGGTAATAAGGGCTATACCAAATATTATCGATGGCAGCCATACGGCCAAAGTAGGGGGGAACTCGCCACCTTCACCAAAGGATAAGGCAATTCGCTCGCCTACAAAAAATAAAAACCCGATTATAATAATACCTGCACTAAGCACTGTTTTATTTGTGTGCCGAGGGCTCATAAATAAAAGTGGGACTGCGATTAAGATCATAATTAAAGTGCTGAATGGCTGGGAGAACCTACGTTGCAGCCATGTATCATAGTAATAGTTGCGGCTATCAGTTAGGTGGTTGGCTGTTGTTAGTGCTAATAGCTCGGGAAGGGTCATTTCATCAATTTTTTTATTGAAAACAGCTAAATCTTCTGGGGTAGAATTTAAATTTATAGGGTGTTCTTTAAAGCTAGAGATTTTGCCCGAATCTAAGTTTTTCTCGGTTACGTCGTGTAATATCCATTTAGAATTTGCATCGTAAGTAGCTTTACTTGCAGTGGTGTATGTTTCTAGCCTACCTAGTTTATCACGCTCAACTAATTTAATATTGAGGAGAGTACTTCCAGTATCATTTGCATCTTCAGCAAATAGGATAAGCTCATCAATTGTAAACCAAGCAGGGTAGCGGCTGATATTTGTCTGAGCTGTTACTTCTCTATAGTCGTTATTAGCCCAGATGCGCAGTTTCTCTGATGTATCGAGTACTACCGTGTTAAGAAATATAAAATGTAACGTTGCTAAAAATATACCGCCACCAATAAATACGCCTACAATACGTAGCAAACGTATGCCCGAACTCATTATGGCGGTTATTTCTAGGTGGCTGTGGAACCGACTATATACAGACATTGCAGCTAACATCCCAGCCATAGGAATAACCAACGAGATTATCTGTGGTAAACGTAGTATGGCATATAGCCCTGTGGCCTCAAAAATTGGCATGCCTCCACCGAGGATACTATCGCTCTGGGCTAGAATATCAAACACTAAAAAAAGCAAAGCTAATACCAATGAAAATGCCAAAGAGGCATTAATAAAATGCTTAAGTAGATAGTATCGTAAAATTGAAGACACAGCTTAAACTTCTTTTCTAGTTAGTGTTTACGTTTACGTGGGCGTTTAAAGAAAGACATAACATATCTATAAGGTGGTGCATCCATCCAGACCGCAATTAGTGTTGCGGTGATAATAGCCAGAATAGACAAAGGTGTCCACAACCCTGTCCATGTAGACAAACTACCGAGTGCGGCAAAGGCTTCGCCGAAACCGAGTATTTTCTCGTACAGAATAAGAATAACTACCCCCAAACCAATCCCATAAGCACGCCCCGTACGCCCAGAACCAACTAAGGCTAAGGGTATCGCTAGTAATGCTAGTATTGGGACTGATAATACTAAAACAATACGGCTATGTAACTCGGCTTTCATTTCAAGGAATGGTGCTTTGGTTAAAACACCTTGTACTCCTTCTGAGAACAATTCTACCAAAGTCATCTCGCGGCTTTCTTGCCCACGGTTGCCATATTCTTCGATGTTGTCTAGTGGGGGGCTCCAGTAAAATTGGCTAAAGCTAATGGTAGCGGCTGTATTATTAGTGCTACTTTCCCGAACCATTTTACCATTTTTTAATAACAGGGTAAAATCGCTCTCGGGGTTGGCAGATTCGGTAACTCGCACTGCTTCTTGTGCGGTTATAATAGTACGGTTGCCGTTATCGTTGGTTGAGGCAAAGAAACCAGTAAAGAACTTACCACCTTGGCTAACTGTTTCTGCCCGTAGGGTAATGTCACTCCCGAGGCTTTCAAAAATACCAGGGCGAAGGTTGGTTAGCATTTGCGATTTTGTAAGCTCCCAAACAGACAAATGATAAGCATAACGGGCGTAAGGTTGCACAAAACCAATTAAAATAAGCATTAAAATAGTAACTACTGTAGCTAACGCCATAACTGGACGGATGATTTGCTCTAGCGATAGTCCAGTTGAGAAAATAGCAGTTAATTCAGAGTCTTGTTGTAACTTCCTGATGCTAATCATCAGTGCAATAAATAATGCTGCTGGCAACGCTGTACCAAGGTAATGGGGGATAAGATACCACAACAGTTTAAAGGCACTTATAATAGGTGTGCCTTCTTCTGTAACCAATTGCACCAAGCGCATTAGCCGCTCTAAAACAAGTGTTATTAAAATAATAAATAACGCCATAATAAACGGCGGGGTTACTCGGCGCAGCAGATATACTGTTAATTGCGACATGTAGTTTCCTTGTGATTATTTATCTATAAAGCTCTTAAGTAGAGCTGTAACTTCTAATAATGCTTTGTCATCTAGTGTAACACCTTCGGCCATGTCTGGTGTTTTGGGCCATCCGTGGTCTATTGCTGCTACAGTTCCTAATTGTCGTACACCTTCATACCTAGGGAGTACATGAAAATGTACATGTGGGTCAACCATCATTAGCATTAAATAGTTTATTTTTTCAAAGTCTACAGCATCTTTTAATGCTTTTTCTAGGTCAGCAGTTACTACGCTTAGCTCGCACATTGCTTCTGCTGAGATGTTGGCAAAGGATGTTGCTTCTTCTTTACAAATTAGCACCAATGCACCAGCAGTTGCTTGCTTGCGGCGGGTTTGGATTGTCCAATGGTCGTATTCTTTAATAAGACTATTTGGGTAATCAAATGTTGTCATGGTTTTGTTCATTATGGAGCCAACTATTTTTTTTAATATCGCGTTATATTGCTGTTTATGCTATAAGTATGAGTTGCTTCAATCAATGGGAAAATAACAAAATGTACTTACAAAAGCATATTTTCGCAATATTAGTCTTTGCTCTGTTGTTTTTGGGTTCTACTCCAGTAAATTCTGCAGACAATAACGAGGTTAAGTATTTTTATGATATTTTAAAAGATGGCCATAAAATAGGCGTGTACAACTTTATTGTAACCGAAAATGGTACAGAAAAAACAATCCACGCTGGGATGAAAATAAAAGTTAAAGTATTTTTTGTTACCGCATATAAAGCTAGCCATTCTCGTACAGAAATTTATAAAAATGACAAACTAATATCTATTGATGGTTCTTCTATATATAACGGTAAAGACTATAAAATTAGCTATGCGCCAGACAGAACGTTAGTAACCAATGGCAATAAAATGCTATTGGAGAAACGAGGTGTTACGGTTAGCCCTTTTATACAAAACGATGATGATGAAGCCTTTATTATTACTGAAAAAGGTAAAGCAAAACTTGCAACTTTTAAAAAAGTTGGCGAAGAAATAATTAAAGTGTCGGGTAAAAAGACTACTGCTTTACACTATAAGGTTACTGGCTCTGTAGAAAGGGATTTATGGTACGATAAAAATGGAATACTTCTTACTCTATCATACCTTAAAGATGGGTCTGTTATTAGTTTTAGGCGCCATTCTTTGTAACTAAATCTAAAAATATACTAATAATTTAGTTATTACATAGGAAAAAAAATAATGCTAAAGCTATCTTTAAGGTTACATATATTATTTGCAGCATTAATTATTTGTATGCCAACCCAAGCAATTGCGCAAAGACCACCGATGGGTATGGGTGGTGGTGTACCTGTTGTAGTCACGCCTGTAGTAGAAAACCAATGGGTAGAAGAAATTGAAGCTCTTGGTACATTGCGTGCGCGCGAACAGGTAAAATTAACTGCCACTGTTTCTGACAAGGTTTCAGCAATTCACTTTACCGATGGGCAATGGGTAGAAAAGGGCGCTATTGTCGTTGAAATGGATAGTGGTGAGGAAAAAGCCGAACTAGAAGCAGCCCTTTCAGCCTTAAGAGAAGCAAAAAAACAGCACCAACGATCAAGAAAACTTGTTAAAAAAGGTGCTACATCGCAATCTGTTGCCGATGAACACCGCCGTGTGTTTGAAATATCTAAAGCACAAGTTGGGGTAGCAAAAGCAAAACTGCAAGACCATGTTATCCATGCGCCGTTTTCAGGCGTGCTAGGGTTGCGGGAGGTAAGCCCTGGGGCATATTTAAACTCTGGCGATACTATTACAACATTAACCGATGCATCTACTATGCGTTTAGACTTTACCCTTCCAGAGGTTCATTTAGCGAGCCTTACCGTAGGACAAACAGTAAAAGTAATAACTAAAGCTTATGATGGCCGTATTTTCCAAGGGCAAATTTCTGCCGTTGATAACCATGTGGATAATGTAACCAGAGCTATTGGTGTTCGTGCGCTATTATCTAATGAAGAAAACTTATTAAAAGCCGGGATGTTGATGACTGTTAATATTAAAAAAGCAGCAGAGCCTGTTTTGGTATTACCTGAAGGCTCTTTAGTGCCAGAAAGTGCCAGCAATTTTGTATATGTAGTAGACCCAACAGCAAAGCCAGCGGTTGCTGTAAAAACCGAAGTGAAAATAGGCCGTCGCCAAGCCGGAATCGTTGAGATTTTGTCGGGAGTTAATGTGGGGCAAATGGTTGTGTCGCACGGTACGCTAAAGCTTGCTAATGGTCGCCCTGTTATGATTATTGCAACTCAAGAACAGGGTGTTTCTATGGCAGATATTCTGGAGAAAATGAACAAAGCAAGCCAAAGTAGGGCTCATAAATAATGTTGTTATCGGATGTTTCTGTTAAACGGCCTGTCTTTGCATCTGTTGTTGCATTGCTACTGGTTGTTTTTGGGGTTATCTCATTTTTAGAGCTACCACTGCGCGAGTACCCTGCTATTGACCCACCTGTAGTAACTATTAAAACCAATTACCGAGGTGCGGCAGCCCAAGTAGTAGAAAATAGAATTACTGAAGCCATCGAGGAGCGCATTTCTGGTATTGAAGGAATTAAGTTTATTTCTTCAACTAGCGAAGATGGACAGTCTTCTATCCGAGTGGAGTTTAGTATTGATCGCGACATAGATGCTGCTGCAAATGATATCCGCGACCGTGTTGCATCTGTCTCTGATGACTTACCCGATGAAGCTGACCCACCTGAAATATCTAAAATAACTTCCGATGACGATGTTATTTTATGGCTCCATTTAGCAAGCGATAGATTGTCTGTTTCGGAGTTAACCGACTATGCCGACCGCTATCTGGTAGACCGTTTTTCGGTTATTGATGGGGTTGCTCGGGTACGTATTGGCGGCGGGCAAAAATTTGCGATGCGAGTTTGGCTAGATAGGCGAGCATTAGCAGGGCATAACCTTACAGTTGCTGACGTGGAAAACGCACTACAACGAGAAAATATAGAGCTACCAGCAGGGAACATAGAGTCTATCGATAGGCAGTTTACAGTTAGAGTCCAGCGGGCATTTTCTGACGCGGAAGATTTCCAAAAACTTGTGCTTTATAAAGGTGACGATGGGCACCTAGTCCAACTTGGTGATGTTGCACGGGTAGAGCTGGGGCAAGAGGTATTACGAACATTCTTTCGTGGTAATGGCGAGCCTATGGTCGGGATTGGGATTATAAAACAATCACAAGCTAATACAATTGCCGTTGTTAAAGGGGTTAAGGGTAGGCTAGATGAAGTTAACCAAACCCTACCAGAAGGGATGACTGTTGATGAAAGCTACGACACTTCTGTGTTTATTAGTAAAGCGATTATAGAAGTTTACAAAACTCTAGCGATTGCCTTATTTTTGGTTGTAGGCATTATATATTTATTTTTGGGTAGTGTTAGGGCTACAATTGTACCTGCAGTAACGGTTCCGGTGTCTATTATTGCAACTTTTATGGCTTTATTAGCTTTTGATTTTTCGATTAATTTGCTTACATTACTTGCCCTTGTTTTGGCGATTGGCCTAGTGGTTGATGACGCAATTGTAGTGCTAGAAAATATTTACCGCCGTATGGAAGAAAAAAACGAGACACCACTTGTAGCAGCATTTAATGGCACACGCCAAGTAGGATTTGCGGTTATTGCAACTACTTTGGTTTTACTTGCGGTGTTTATCCCCTTTACTTTTTTAGAGGGTGACATTGGCAGGCTATTTGCCGAGTTTGCGGTTACGTTATCGGTTGCGGTTGTGTTCTCTAGTTTTGTGGCATTAACTCTTTGCCCGATGTTAGCGTCAAAAGTATTGCGGGTTGGCCGAAGCGATAATAAAGCCATAAAAAAGGTTGATGATGTTTTCCAGAAAGTTCGATCTTCTTATGTTAGCTGGCTAGATAAAGCCTTACACAAACCTAAAAAAGTATTGTTACTTGCAAGTGCTGGTATCGCTGCAATTGGTGGACTATTTATGGCATTGCCAAGCGAGTATGCACCAAAAGAAGATAGGGGAGCATTTTTTGTTATTGTAAACGGCCCAGAAGGGGCAACCTACAGCTACATGAAAGACTATATGGACGAGATCGAAAACCGCCTGATGCCATATATTAAAAAAGGCGAAATGCAACGGCTTTTAGTACGTGCGCCACGTACATTTTCTAATTTCGAAAATTTTAACAGCGGGATTGTTATTGCAGTGCTTTCTCCATGGGGGCAACGCCGCCCTGCGGATGCAATTATGGGCGAAGTTGCAGGCAGGCTTGCAGGCTTACCTGGGGTTATGGCATTCCCAGTTATGCGCCAAGGTTTTAGCCAGTCTATCCAAAAACCAGTACAATTTGTAATTGGTGGTAGCACTTACGATGAGCTAACAAAATGGCGTGATATTATGCTGACTGAAATTAATAAAAATAACCCCGGCTTAACAGGATTAAACTGGGACTACAAAGAAACAAAACCCCAACTTAAAATTGACGTAGATTATAATCGTGCTGCCGAATTAGGCGTACGAGTGCAAGACATTGGCCTAACGCTCGAAACCATGCTTGGCTCTAGGCGTGTTACTAATTTTATGATGGATGGCGAAGAATATGATGTGCTGGTAGAAGGGGAGAGAAACCTCCAAAATACTGCGGCAGACTTGCAAAATATTTATGTGCGCTCGGAAGCCACGGGCGAGCTTATCCCTGTATCGAACATGGTAGAAGTGCGCGAGTTTGCAGACTCTACCACCCTTAATCGTTATAATCGGGTGCGGGCAATCACGATCGAAGCCAACCTTGGCGGCAATCTAACCCTTGGGCAAGCGCTTGAATATTTAGAAGACACTGCACGCCAAAACCTACCCGAAAAAGTAATTATTGATTATAAAGGGCAGTCGCTAGACTTCAAGTCGTCAGGTAGCTCGATATGGTTTGTGTATCTATTAGGTATTTTAGTAGTGTTTTTGGTGCTGGCAGCGCAGTTCGAAAGTTATGTGCACCCTGCAATTATTATTACCACCGTGCCAATGGCAATGCTGGGTGGTTTGTTAGCATTGTTTATAACAGGCAGCAGCATTAATATTTACAGCCAAATTGGGCTTATTATGCTGGTAGGTCTAGCCGCAAAAAATGGGATTTTAATTGTAGAATTTGCCAACCAACTCCGTGACCAAGGCACACCTTTTGCCCAAGCATTAAAAGAGGCTGCGGCCACTAGGTTCCGCCCAGTTGTGATGACTAGCGTAACAACCGCTGCTGGTACAATCCCACTAATATTAGCAACAGGAGCGGGGGCTGCATCGCTATTTACTATTGGGGTAACGGTTATGGGCGGTGTTCTTGTTGCTACAGTTTTAACCCTGCTATTAGTACCGCTAGTCTATAGCCTTATGGCAGAGAATACAGGTTCTCCAAACGATGTTGCTCGGCAGCTTGAAGCTGACATGGAAAAGCAAAAAATTACATAACTTCTTTGAAAATAAAGAAGCCCTAGAAGTGGTTTAACACTCTAGGGCTCAAGAAGTCGTTATTTATAGTAAGATAGGTCACGACGGTTCCTTGGGAATAACGTCAGCCATATAGATTTTAAATGGTTAAAGCCACCAGTAAAGAGGGCTATTGCGCCAAAAAATATACCAGATGCGGCAAAAATTTGTAAATAGATAGACTCTTGAGGTGAGAGTATGAGGAATATTGCTACTGCCATTCCAAGTATTGTAAATATTTTTATAAAACAACGTAAAATCATAGTTAAATTTCCTTGATAGTATATTAACCATTACTCCGAGATGTTGGTTCTGGGTTTTTGTGCTCTGTAGGTTCATCTGAATGATGAGCAAAAAAATTGAAATATACAAATGATGCAACCATAAAAATTATGCCTGTGGTTACACTGAATGTAATAAATGATTTCATTATCAAGTTTACTTCTTTTATTGTGCCTCCTACCACCAGTATGGCTAGACCCATTCCTGTGGTGCTAATCATCATTATAATAAACTGGAAACTAGTTGATATAGTAGATAGTTTCATAAATACCCTTATATTGAAGTGAATAAAAAATAGATAAGATAAAACTAGAATATAGATTATGTGTATAACAACCGTTTTATTGGTGCAAGGTTATTTAGCATCTAATGATCCGAGAATTTCAGCAGGAGGGATTTTTTCTTTTTTCTTGTTAAGAAATAATCCTTTCACATGGGCAATGGCAACTGGTTTGTCACCACAAAGGAACGTTTGGCGGATATCGAAGTATTTCTCACCCACATTATGTATTTCTGTACGTAATATAACTTTTGCAAAAGGTTGGATAGAACGGATAAATTTAATTTCGACGTTGCCAACCACAGGGAACCAGCCATTTTTAAATGATGTACCCATTAACCCTGTGCGACCCATCATGTAAATACGGCCCAAGTCCATCCATGCAGGGTAGCGAGAGTTTGTCATGTGCATGTTAATATCAAGGTCAAACGGCCATACCCTAAATGCAATATCAAAGTGTGACAATGGATCGTCTTCCTTTTTCTCAAAAAATATTCTGAGGAGAACTCGCATCATTCTGAAATATAAGTTCATGTGTGTATTAACTCCTGTAAAGAAAAGGTATGAAAATAAAGTGTAATAATTTATTTATATTGTAAGAAGTATTGATATACAAGAAAAGAACAAACAAAAAACTATAGGCCACAAAAATAATGGCCTTTTATAGCAAAGCACAACAAAATGTGCCCATAAAAAAATTTTTAAGAGCTACAAAAAAGAAAAACCCCAGCACATAATACTGGGGTTTTGAATCTTACCAACCGTTAGACGACTTGGAGATTAACAGCAGCAGTTTTGCCACGGTTTTCTTCTAGTTCATAGCTAACTTTTTGACCTTCGTTTAGGCCATCAAGGTTAGATTTTTGAACAGCAGTAATGTGAACAAACACATCGTTGCCACCTTCGTCAGGTTGGATAAAACCAAAACCTTTAGTTGGATTGAACCATTTTACAGTTCCTGTACTCATCGGTATATACTTTCTTTACATATTCAAATTCTGAACAAGGCGCATTCTATGCAAGTCTTATTCAGTGCAAGTTATATAGTCATTACATAACCTACCCTACTTAGGCAAAGAGCCTATCACGTATATGGGTACTACAAAACAAAATAACAGTGTTAAGTGTTGTTTTTTTGCATTTTATACCAGTTATATAGACATATTATGTTTACACTGTGTTTCTAGTTATTGCAATTATTGGCTGTTTTCTAAAGCTATTAAGCAGTTTTCTTGCTTGGAACAGGCAATAAGTGTTTTTCGCTCTCATCACGATGTTTTTTTAGGTATTTCATAAAAGGTGTGCCACCTGTACCAACATCACTCGGGTTACCAGCTAAACTATTTTGTTTATTAATGTATGATGCTGCATATTCTAAATGTAGAGCACGGAACTGGTGCATTTGGCTAAGGCAAGCGTTATATAGCTCGGTCAACTCTATGTTTTCAGTTTTTTCTACAAATGCTCTTAAACCGCTGCGTTTTGCTACTTCTTCAATAAAACGACGGTGTAAAACTGGGCGATAATCGTGCAATTCGTTTAAATATTGGCGCAGAGGGTCGTTAGAGTGCATAACATTAAATAAAGCATCCATTGTTGGCACAATAGAGCTTTGCGAGCCTGTTTGACCACGGAAACCTTGGATCTCTCCTTTAAATTTATCCACACCTTCATAGATCACGCCACCTGGTAGGTCAGGGTTGTCTTGCCAGCCGTGGATATAGGGGCGGACACGGGTAAAGTAGGTATATGGGTCGCAGCGTTCTACCATGCGTGCCATAGTTGGGTTTATATTTTGCCATGAGGCAAGTATTTCTTTAAGCCCTGCAATTACAGCTTGTTCGTTGCTGGCGTCTACACCTTCAAAAATAGATGGGATTGCTGCTAGTGCTTGGCCAGCTTCGGCCTCAATCTCCACATGGATCATTTTAAACCAGTTTTCGTCAATCCCGCTCGAAAAATGTTGCATCATGTAGATGTTCTCTACGGTTATTCCACCTTTTTTGTCAAGCATGCTCCAGTTGTCTAGCACGTAGCATGAGTAAGGCAGAAGAGGGAACTGTTCTAGTTTTTCAGCAACAAGGCAAAAGGGCACACTAATATTACGGGGGATAATATGGTTGGGTTCATCCTCACCCCATACCCAGCTTTGGGCAAAGTACGAGTAGTAAACCATAGCGTTTCTAAGTTGCTCGTTGGTGGCTGTATTAACAAAACTAGTTACGTCAATTTCAGGGATAGTTTTAAGATAACGGCGCACCACACCTGTGGCCATCCACTCGGGTAGCCATTTTGCGGCTTCAATGATTGGGTTAAATAGCTCTGGCATTTGTACAGTTACAGGGTCGTACTTACATAAAAATCCACGCTCTTTAGAAACATCAAACTTAGTAATATCAAAATGTTCGGTCATCATCTATCCCCTTTGTATAATTTTTGTTCATTATTCTCTTTTTTTTAATAATGGGCAAGTGAAGTTGGAACCTAATTATGCTATATATATTATACGAGAGAGAATTGAGCTTGACTTATGTATTTACCAAAGTTAGAAAATCAAACCTGTAAGTACTATCTCTTTTCTTTTTTAACCTTTATTAAATTTATAGGAAATATCTCTTATGGAACTTAAAACACCAAAAGTAATTGTTATAGATGATATCCACCCTGAAGATGGCGCAATGCTACAAGCGCTTTATTCTCGGAGCCCTGCAGGTGTAGAATACCACCTTGGAAAAGTTAAAAAAGCTGGTGCCGGTAAGTTTATGAGCCAATATTACGTTGGTTATGGTCATGCTTCTATTGGCGATTGTGGTGTTACAAACATCTTCGTTGAGAATTACTCAATGCTAGCGTGTAAGGCAATCCAAGATAACCCGCTTTACTCGGGGCAGGAGGCTTCAACCCGCTACTTAGATTTTTCAGCACAACCTGCTGTTGACCCTTATAACACCCCATATACACGTTCTATACTCGATGGTTGGCTGTCTATTTATAATACATGGATGCCAAAGGTAGAAGCAGCAATAGCAGAGAAATACCCATTCTCTACCGACGCTTACAAAAGCGAAAAAGCGTGGCGTAATGCTGTGCAGGTTCGGGCGTTCGACACTATGCGTTCGTATTTGCCAGTAGGTACAACAACCTTATTTAGCTGGACAACTAACCTGCGCCAAGCTCGGGATAAAATGATGAAGCTAAAATCCCACCCATTGCCAGAAGTAAGGCAAATGGCTGAAACTATTTTTACCCAACTGGTTGATAAATACTCGAACAGTTTTTCTGGTGATGAAATGCAGAACCAAGGTGGTCGCTATACCAAGCGTGATGCCTATAATGCTGCTGAGGCAACCCGTGAAAACTATGAAAGCTTTGCCGACATTAAAACTCGTCTAAATATTTCAGACTCCGAGCAACAAGCGCTACTTGACGGCGCACTAATAGCTCGGAAAAACTTGCTAGATGTTGACGGTATTAACCGTATTGAAAAAGATACATTATCTGCTCGCCCGCAAGGCGGGGTTATGCCTCGGAGGCTAGCTGCTTACGGTAATTACACTATGGCATGCGCTATAGACTTTGGCTCGTACCGAGATTTACAACGTCATCGCAACGGCATTGCACCATTACCATTGATAGAGCCAACTTTTGGTATGTTCAAATGGTACACCGAAGAGTTGGCAAGTTTACTTGGCGACAGTTATGCATCGCTAGAGGCTGCAACAAATGACTTGTTCGATAGAATTAAAAATCTTGAACAAGCTGGCATTACTCCAGACCCATTGTTAACCCAATACTTATTACCAATGGGAACAACTGTTATTTGCTCGCTAGCTTATGGCGTGCCACAAATGGTCTATGTTGGTGAATTGCGCTCGGGTAAAACAGTGCACCCAAGCTTGCGCCCAATTGCACATAATATGCTACGTGTATTATCTGAAGATTTCCCAGCCCTTAAACTATATGGGGATATGGACATTGACGGCTGGTCCGAAAAACGTGGTTCGCAAACTATCAGCGAGAAAAAAGCTGGTTAGCTTGCATAAAAACGAAAAAACCGCCCCTATAAAGGGCGGTTTTTTCGTGCCAAACGGTGTTACTGTTTGGTAATCGTTACGGTCAAGTTTGGGCAAATTTTAATACTATCAGCCTCTTTTATGGCTTCACATATAATGTCAGTGTCAACCATGAGTTCGTCATCGGCATTACTGTCTTGAATTTGCCGTAATAAAGAAAGCATTATAGTGTCGCTACCTTTAATTGCAGTATAATCGTACTCGATGCCATCGTTAAAGTTTTTAATAATGATGTCATCTGGCCAAGTGTAACTAATGTTGATATTAGCTTTTACAAGCTTACCATCAGCAGAGGATAGCGTAGTTTGTTCTTGCCATTCTCCATGCATATTTTTTACAATGGTAATTTCTTCGCCCCCCAACCAAGTTGGCGGGTAGGTGCGATACTTTTCACTAATGCTAATAGTTCCATCTGCATGGATTGCAGCATCAGTAATATTAACTTGCGTGGAGCTAAAAAATAACATAATAGCTATCGTTGCTCCAAAACCTAAACTAATAGTGTACTTGTTTAGTATTGAGCATATTGCTAGGAACCCTGCCACAATAAATACAAGTAATGACACTATTAAAGTGAAATCTTGGCTGGATTCTGAGGCGTATCCATAAAATATGAATTGCCACAAGAAAATTGCTGCTACTAGTGCAATACCAGTAAGGTGTATGGCGATTTTCAAAAATGTTTTGAAAAAATCTGATTCCATAATATTAGCGGCATGGTTTGACATATTTACCTCCAAAGGTAAAAAAGAAAAAAGCAAACAAATCCCCCATATTTTGAGAGGGATTTGTTTTGTGATTACTGTGCAGTGTTAACTGTTATGGTTAGCTTAGGGCAAGTTGGAATTGGTGTACCTGCCATCATTGCAGCGCAAACAGCGCTTGTATCAATGTTCAGGTTTTCTACGGTATGATCATTATCTGCAATTTGCACTAATACGGCAGATATAATAGTATTGGCGTTAACCATACTCCTGTAGTCAATCTGCTTTCCAGCATAGAAATTAGAAACTAAAAAACCATTTAGCCACTGATAATCAATGTTGATATCTATTAACTGCTGATTTTCTAGCAAAACCATCTGCTGGTTTATGTTTCCATGTGTGTGTGTTATTAAATGTATATTTGGCTTTGGGTGGTATATGGCAATATCGGTATCTTGATGATGTGCAATATTTATACTGCCAGACTTATTACCAATTAAGACAGAATCTGTTGGGGTAGCTATAATCGCAGTTAACGCTATAACAGCAATGGTAATCGCATAACCAAGCATTATGCCGACCATAGTTTTATCTGACCATCGCATCATTATAAGGAATGATACAATAACCGCTGGTAGCATCATCCATGGTGTGGTGTAGTCTTTGAAGTGCCACTGCCAAAAGTGTGCAGCTACTACTAGAAATGCAATAACAACTATAGATATAATAGTTTTTAAATATTTCATGATAATCTCCGAGAGAGAATGTGAAAAGAAAAGGGAAGAAAAAATAATAGATATTATTGAGAGAATTTATAATAGCTATGGCACTTTGTGTCAACATGCCATTACGTAAAAAGCCACCCTCTGTTGTAGAGGGGGGCTTTTCTGTTTCTATTTTTCTCTAGTAATAGAAACCGTTATTTGAGGGCAGCCTTCAAGGCCTTCCATTTTCTGCAACTCTGCACATGCATCTAATGTATTAATTCTAATATTATCAATACTTTCAGTGCTATCTGCAATTTGTCTTAATATAATAAGCATTATAGGAGAGTCATTTGATGAACTCCAAGTATAATTGCGCATTATATTTTTATTAAAATCAGAAAGGATAATTTCTTTTGACCATTCGTAGTTGATACTAACTATGATAGGTATAAGTTCTTCATTTTTTAGAACTTTTGTTTGCTCTTGCCATTGACCACGGACATCTTTTATTACATAAAAATCACCTTTAGCCCATGGTGGGTATAAAGACTCTGTAATATGAGTAATAACTACAGTTTCACCATTGTCAGCTGTACGGAGCAATGTATCTTCAGGTGTTACATATGTTCCAAGTGAGGCAATAATAGCGGCAATTATTGACCCTAGAAGGGAAACCAATGTTATATAAGGTGTCTTCTTACTTAAAAAATATGAGCCTACCAGCATTATAGTTCCTGATAATAATATTCCTGTTACTGTGCTATTGCCTATAATTGGGTATTCCCAAAATAGAGACAATGCAGCAACAAGTACAACTAATAACCACATTATTATTTTTGCAAATACATAGACAATATGTGGAACATTTTTTAATAAAGATTCAGTTTTTTGCATAAAACCCTCCGATAAGGGGTTAGAAAAAGAAAAACAAACAGATGAGATATATTTATACACATCTTATGTCGGTTATATGCAGTTTTGTCAAGAGTATGGAGTAACGCAATAAACCACCCTGTTTTATAGAGGGTGGTTTATCGCTTTGGTTTCAGAGATTAAAACCCGTGGGGGTTTAATCTAATTAGCTCATTGTGCCATATGGTAAATGGGTGTGGCTTTCCGCTTTTGCGTGACCTAATCTCACGCTCTACATAATTGACCAACCCTTTATAGTAGTAGCTTCGTGTTTCTGCGTTTATCATGCCGAAGCCTTGCATAGTATTTATAAATAACAAAGCAAGGGTTAATACATCATGGCTACCATAATCAATAATACGTTGACGATGAGCAGGCCTTTGGAAATAAAGATTAGCAACTTTCGAACCATCCATAGTATCAGAGTCATCTTCACCCTGTACTTTACCAGGAACATTCTGGATTGCAGCATAGTCTGCTTGTTTTGTTCTTGCAGAAAATCCATGCTCACCTGCAATAGCTTTCATTAAGTCTAGATTTAGTGGGGTAAATCTGCCAAACAAATCTTCTTCTCCTTTGTGTTTTGCACGGGCGAAGAATTTAGAAAGTAGCTCATTGTTATTACTACTAGCTATAGGTGTCCCAGATGCTATAGATTCTGGAAACCTACGATTAGCACGCATCAGAAATACAGGCATATCAAAACCATGACCATTCCAAGTCAGCAGTACAACTGTATTGCCTTTCTCTTGGTCTTTAACAATATCTTCCATTAAAGCCATAATGGCGGAACGTTCTTTCTTTAGACCTTCTAAAAGCCATTCAGTACGCCCATTGTCTTTAACACTGCCAACACTTTTTGGTAATGTTTTTGGCAATGGCTTTGCAATATAATTTATCATTTTATAATTAGCAGAATTACCTGCCTCAAGTGAAAATGAAAATCGTAAGCAAGGCAATGCAACAATTTGCTGGAAAGCAAGTGGGAACATAGGATTTTTTGCATCTGGCTCAAACCGCTCTTTACGAAAAGTATCTATGATGCCTTCGTAAGTAGAAGTAGCAGTAAATTTTATGCATAAAGCATTCATCAGAGCCAAAACATCTGGCACTGTTTCCGAGTCAATACAATAAATTGTTGCATTGGTGGGGAAGTTCTTAATCATAATAAGCTCCTTTAATGGGGCAAGAAAAGGGAAGAAAAAAATAAGAATATATAATTTGTAAACCATACGTTTTTTTATGGGTATCTGTCAAGCTGATGTATCTTTAAAGAAATGTGTTTTATTTGTATGGTTAGCAAGGTAAATTAAATGCTTGAGCAGCGAATTAAAAAATAATAGGAAAACAGCTGATGACACATAAAATAGAAAATATTGCCGTAATGGGTTTAGGTAAAGTTGGCTCATTAGCTGCACAATTGTTGGCTGATGCAGGCTTTAAAGTTACAGGATATGATTTAGACCCACCCCAAAGTGATTATTTTAAAACTGTTATTTTAGACCTAAGCGACACTAAAGCAGTTGCTACAGCTCTTAGCAAAAATGATGCTGTGCTCTCCTGTTTGCCATATCATCTTAATAAAGATCTGGCTTCGGCAGCTGTTGCAAATAAAGTCCATTATTTTGATTTAACCGAAGACGTACCCACAACCCAACACATTATAGAGCTCTCTAAAAATGCTGAAACAGTTTTGGCGCCACAATGTGGGCTAGCACCAGGTTTTGTTGGTATAGTTGGCGCAAGTCTTGTTAAGCGTTTTGATAAAATCCGCTCTATCCGTCTACGAGTTGGAGCATTACCACAAAACCCAACAGGGTTAATGGGCTACAATTTTAATTGGTCGCCAGAAGGTGTAGTAAACGAATATTTAAACGATTGTGAAGTAATCGAGGGTGGTGTCCATAAGTCGGTATCGCCAATGCAGTGGGTAGAAAGTATCTACATTAATGGCCAAATGCTAGAGGCTTTCACAACCTCAGGCGGGCTTGGCACAATGTGTGAAACTTATGCAGGTAAAGTGGAGAATCTTGACTATAAAACCATGCGTTATCCCGGGCATGTAAAGATGATGAATTTTTTCTTCCATGAGTTATTGATGCGAGAAGACCGTAAACTGGCAGGTGAAATTCTAGTCCACGCAAAGCCCCCAACCAGTAAAGATGTTGTGTTTGTCCATGTTGCAGCCGAAGGGTGGCAGTGTGATGAACTAATGCGTGAAGAGTTTGTGCGTAGCTATAAACCACAATTAATTGACGGTAAATTTTGGCGTGCTATCTCCTGGACAACGGCAGCATCTGTTGCATCAGTCATAGAAATGGTCAGTAAAGGTGCATTGCCACAAAAAGGCTTTATTAAACAAGAGGAAATTCTGTTAAAAGAGTTCTTAAAGACAAAAAGTGGTGGCTTGTATATTAAAGGTGATGAAGACTCGGGTGGGGCTCGCCTTGCCCTTGAAACTACTAAATGTACTAAATAAAAAGGGTGGAACATGTCTAAAACTATAGAGGGTGTCGCACATATTATTGCAGTTGCATCAGGTAAAGGTGGGGTTGGTAAATCTACAACTGCCGTAAACTTGGCCGTGGCTCTAAGTGCTGCGGGGCATAAGGTTGGCTTAATGGATGCCGACGTATACGGCCCATCGGTACCACGGATGATGGGGCTAGAAAATGGCTCTGCTCATAGTGATGACGGCAAAACAATTGTACCAGCACTCGCCCACGGGGTTAAAGTGATGAGCATGGGCTTTCTTATAGACGAAAACACACCTATTGTTTGGCGTGGGCCAATGGTGCTGTCTGCATTACGACAAATGCTGTTTGATGTTAAATGGGGACCTCTAGACGTATTGGTAATTGATATGCCACCAGGCACTGGTGACACACAGTTATCTATTTCCCAAACTGTTGGTTTGTCGGGTGCTGTTATTGTCTCTACCCCACAAGACATTGCTCTGCTTGATGCTAAAAAAGGGCTTAATATGTTCCGCAAAGTGAATGTTCCAATTTTAGGAATGGTTGAAAACATGAGCACATTTATTTGCCCATCATGTAGCCATGAAACTCATATCTTTAGTACAGGTGGTGCTGAAAAAGCTGCTGCTGAGCTTGATGTGCCATTTTTGGCGGCAATCCCACTTGACTTAGCTATCCGCCAAAATACTGACGAAGGTAAGCCATTAGTTATTAGTGCTCCTGATAGCAAACCTGCAGCTACTTACCATAAGCTGGCAGAAAATGTGTGGGATGCACTACAAGAGCAAGCAGACAAAGCATCACAACCAGTAAAGATTGTTATCGAGTAGGTTTATGAACTCTATAAAACAGTTTCTATTTACCATTATGCTTTTATTAGTAGCACCTGCTGCATATGCGGGTATGTTGCCTGACGATATTGTTGCTACTGGTGACGATGTTGTTGTTGTGGGTGGTTCTGAAGGGCGAGTTTTTGGGGCAGGCTGGAAGGTTAAAATTGAAGACGGCAACTACGAACGAGAAATTATTGCCATTGGTGCCGATATCCACCTAGAACCACATGCTAAAAAACCAGTGTATATATTTGGGCAAAAAATTGTATTGTCGGGGCATTATGCCTCTGATGTTGCTGCTGTTGGGCAAGAGATTATCCTAATGCCTGATGCTAAAATAGACGGTAAATTATGGCTGTCGGGGCAAAAAGTATGGTTACAGGGCAGTGTTGTTGCAAACGGTAAAATTCTTGCTAACCGAGTTTTATTAGAAGGTAATGTTCTTTCTAAAAAAGGTAAGGTTCTAGACGTCCAAGCAAAAGAGCTAGACATCTCTGAAACCGCTAAAATTAATGGGGATATTTTATACCGAGCCCAAGAAGCCCCACGGGTAGATGGGCGAGCAAAGGTGCTTGGCAATATAACTCTAGAAACTGCAAGTTTTGAAGATGAACTGCGCGAGAAATTAGAAAAAATTGCATTTTTAGGTAAGCTAGGCTCAAAACTAATGCTGCTGGTATGGCTACTATTAGCAGGGTTTGCTATAACCTTATTCATGACACCAAAAGTCGTAGCTTCAATGAAGCGAGTACATGAAAATCCTTTGCGGATGATGGGGGTAGGGTTTGGCTTTCTAGTTATAATCCCCATTGCGGCAGTATTCTTGTTGCTAACAGTTATTGGTATGCCTGTGGCTATTTCGATGATGGCTAGTTATCCATTGGCTATTATTATGGGTTTCTCTATTGGTACTTTGTGGCTAGGTACATTAATATATAAGCTTATATTCCGTAAAAAGCCATACCGTAGGCACCAATTATTGGGTTGTTATTTAATGGCAATGCCGCTGGTTGTAGGGCTTACACAGGTTCCATACATGGGGATTATAGGTTGGCTATTGCCATTAACCGCAGGGCTTGGTGCTTTAAGCTGGTTAAAGTGGCAACAAATGCAAGCGGGTAAGGAGTAACTTCATGCCAATAGTTATTGCAGTAGCTTTAGGTGGCGCAGTTGGTGCTGTTTTGCGTTATGGAATGGTTAGTTTTATGCCTATGTGGGGCTCGTTTCCTGTGGCAGTTTTAATTGCTAACATTATAGGTAGTACAGTTTTTGGCTGGCTAGTTAGTGCTATTGATGCCCAAATTATAATTATGTCTGAAGGGATGCGCAGCTTTATAATGGTAGGCATAATAGGGGCTTTTACAACGTTCTCGTTTTTCTCTTTTGAAACAGTGTCTCTTTTTCAATCACAGGGCGTTAAAATAGCAATATTATACATATTCCTATCGGTATCTTTAGCTATTACAGGGTTTGTGATAGGAGCAAAACTAGCAACTGCTTTTTAATACAGGTTACTGGTTGACGTACGGACGGATATAGTCATAATAGACGCCTATTTAAATGCATAGATAATAATAATGAATCACTTTAAAAAGGTCAGGTAACACATGGTTTCTAAATCATTTTCTTGGGAACATAAGGGCGGAAAAGGTCCTTGGGGTTCTGGTGGCGGTAACGCTGGCGATAATCGCAATAATAATAGGCAACAAAATCAACAACCAGATCTTGACGACATGATACGCTCAGCGCAAGAGCACTTGCGTCGCCATATGGGCGGCGGTGGCGGCGGTAAAGGCGGCTCATCTGGCGGTAGTAGTAGCATGTGGCTTGGTCTTGTTATTATTGGTATTTTATGGCTGGTAAGTGGTTTCTACATTGTTGACCAATCCGAGCGTGGCGTTGTACTACGTTTTGGTAAATACGTACAAACTACATCTCCAGGGTTAAATTATCACCTACCATGGCCGTTCGAGTCAGTTATTAAGCCTAAGGTAGAGCGTGAAAACCGTGTTGAAATTGGCTTTCGTAACACTACTGTAGGCAACCAAAGCCTAAGCCGCTTAATTGGTGGGCGTGGTAGCGATGGTAGCGTACGCCGGATGCTAGACAGTGAAGCGTTGATGCTAACTGGTGATGAGAACATTGTTGACCTTAACTTTACAGTTCGTTGGAAAATTAAAGATGCACAAGCGTTTTTGTTTAACATAGCTAGTCCTGATATTACGGTTAAAGATGTTGCCGAGTCTGCAATGCGTGAAATCATTGGGAAACGCCCAATCGATGACGCTTTAACGTCAAACAAGGCAGAAATCGAATTTGCAGCAAAAGACCTTATCCAACAAGTTATGGACGAGTATGGCTCGGGAATTCAGATAAATGCTGTCGAGTTGCAACAAGTAAACCCACCAAGCCAAGTTATCGACTCGTTTAAAGATGTGCAAGCAGCTCGTGCTGACGCTGAAAAGTTGCAAAACGATGCCATCGGTTATGCTAACGACATTTTGCCAAAAGCTCGTGGTGCTTCAGCTCAAATCACCCAAAATGCTGAAGGTTACCGTGAAGCGAGAAGGTTGGAGGCTCAAGGTCAAGCAGACCGCTTTACGAAACAGCTAACTGAATATAACAAAGCAAAAGACATTACCCGTGAGCGTATGTACATAGAGGCCATGGAAGAAGTTCTTGGCAAGGCAAATGTAGTTGTTATGGGCAGTCAAACAAAAGAACATGTGTTGCCTTATCTTCCTTTAGGGCAGTCAGCAAAACAGGGAGTTCGTTAAAATGAAACCAATCCATATGATTTTTACAATCTTCTTAATAATCACAGGTATTGTTTTAGCTAATAGTACTTTTATTGTAACCGAGACCGAGCGTGCTTTGGTTTTATCTTTAGGTAAGGTTGATAAGCAGGTTAATAAACCTGGTCTACACTTCCGTCGTCCATTTATCCAACAATTGGTTAAATATGATGACCGTATCTTGTACTTAGATTCTCGCCCTGAGGAAATTGTAACCAAAGACAAAAAACGTTTAGTTGTGGATACATTTATGCGCTGGCGGATTGAAGATGCTATTAAGTTTTACGAAACTCAACGCACTTTACAAAATGGTAGAGCACAGCTAAACACAATCATGAGCTCGACTACAAAACGTAACTTAGCACGTGAAGATGCCCAAGAGATTATCTCTGGTGAGCGCTCTAATATTATGGATAGTATCCTTAATGAAACTCGTGAAGAAGCTGCTCGTTTTGGTATTGCTGTTATTGATGTACGCATTAAGCGTGCTGACTTGCCAGCGGAAAACTCGCAAGCGGTTTACAACCGGATGCGTGCAGAACGAGACAAAGAAGCAAAAGAAATCCGCGCTGGTGGTGAGGAAGAAGCACAAAAAATCCGTGCTAATGCCGAGCGTGAACGGACTATCTTACTTGCTGATGCCGAACAAAAAGGACAAACTCTGCGTGGTTTAGGAGACGCTGAAGCAATTAAGATTTTTGCTGACGCTTTTGGTAAAAACCCTGAGTTTTATCGTTTAACTCGTACTCTAGAAGCTTATCGTAATAGCTTAGCGAAAGAAGGCACAACTTTGGTTGTTGACCCTGCGACAAGCTTTCTTAGAATATTTGAACAAGGGCGGTAATTGATTATACAAAGAGGAAGCAAAACATGATTAGAAATAGTGATGTATTGAAAAATTTAAGTATAGCTATATTATTAGGAATATTTTCTTTGCTACCGCAAACAGTGGTAGCAGAGCTTCCTGATGTCGCATCATTGGCAGAAAAATACGCCGAAACAGTAGTCAATATAGCTACTACAACCGAGCCTAAGCCTATTGTACAAGGACAACCTCGAGGTGGTCAGCAAATGCCGCTTCCTTTCGAGGGGACTCCGTTTGAGGACATGTTCAAGGACTTTTTTAAGAACTTCCAACCACAGCAGTCACGCCCATCACACTCTTTAGGGTCAGGTGTGGTTATTTCTACTGATGGATACGTTGTTACTAATAACCATGTTGTCGAGAAAGCAGACGATATTATAGTCCGCCTTTATGACGATACTGAGTATAAAGCTAAAGTTATTGGGACTGACTCTAAAAACGATTTAGCACTACTTAAAATTAAACCAAAAGGCAAACTACCTTTTGCAGCTCTTGGTAACTCTGACAATATCAGAGTTGGTGAGTGGGTAGTTGCAATTGGTAACCCTTTTGGTTTGGGTGGCACTGTTACTGCTGGCATTATTAGTGCTCGTAGTCGCCATATTGGGCAAGGGCCTTACGATAACTTTTTGCAGACCGATGCTGCAATTAACCCTGGTAATTCTGGTGGCCCATTATTTAATATGAATGGTGAGGTTATTGGTATTAATACCATGATTATGTCTAGAAGTGGTGGAAGCCAAGGTATTGGGTTTGCAATCCCAAGTAGTACAGTACAGATGATTGTAGAGCAAATAAAGGAACACGGGCACCCAATCAGAGGTTGGCTGGGGGTTAAAATCCAAACAGTTACTAACGATATGGCAGATGCATTAGGGCTTGATAAAGGCGTGGGGGCTTTAGTTTCTGAAGTTGTTGCTGGCAGCCCTGCGGAAAAAGCCAAAATTAAAACTGGTGACCTTATCCTGACTTATGATGGTAAAACAATTAGCAAAATGGTCGAGTTACCACGTTTAGTAGCGCAAACACCTATCGGTAATAAGGTTTCCGTTGATATATTGCGAGGTGGTGAAAATAAACAGCTAACAGTTATCATTGAGCAACTAACAGAAAAAGATATCGCTGAAAAAAGAAATATAAAACCAGTTGATAATAGCAAGTCTGCCTTAGGCATGAAACTCAGCCCGTTGACTGATCAGTTGCGCGAGCAATACCAAGTAGCAAAAGACATTAAAGGTGTTTTAGTTGTTGGGGTTGTGCATGGGAGTGCCGCACAGCAAGCAGGGGTGAGAGAAGGTGATATATTATTACGAGTAAACCGTAATAAAGTTAAAACTGTACCAGCAGCTATTGGGTCAATTGCTGCAGATAAAGGTACAGCTGTACTTTTATTAATTAGTCGCAATGGCAGTAACACATTTATACCAGTGCGCCGCAAAAAAGATGAAAATTAATGGTAGACAATATCAATAAAACCACCGTCCGTAGGGCGGTGATTTTATTTGGCCCTACAGGATCAGGTAAAACTGCAGCTAGTTTAGAAATTGCGAAAAAATTCTCAGGGCAAATTATTAATGCCGATAGTCGCCAAATTTATAAGGAAATGCCAATTATAACGGCAATGCCTACTGCTGTTGAACAAGGTATGGTTCCGCATCATTTATTCGAAATTCTAGAACCAGATATTTCTTTTTCGGTAACTCAATGGCTAGATTTAGCAAAACAAAAAGCAGAAGAAATATGGCAACAAGGCGGTATTCCTATTTTTGTTGGTGGCACTGGTTTTTACCTTAAAGTGTTAATGAAAGGGATTAGCCCTATACCAGAGGCTGACACCAATCTTCAAACAGAGTATCAATATATTCTTGAAGAAAAGGGGATAGATGCACTTTACAAAGAGTTAGAGAACATTGACCCAGAGTGGGCAGGTAACGTTACACCACAAGATACACAACGTATTTTGCGAGGTCTAATAGTATATAAACAAACTGGTAAGAAACTTAGCGAATGGCAGAGTGAACCATTAACAGGAGCTCTTGATGCTGACTTTTTATGCTTGGCAATTTCACCACCTCGAGAAATTCTAAATGCTCGGATTCATAAACGTTTTTCGATGATGATTGAAAATGGAGTAGTTGATGAAGTTCGCACCCTTTACGATAGATATATGCAAAATTTATCTAATATAAATATGTACCCAGCTCTTAAAAGCATTGGCCTTCCTATATATGCTGATTTTTTTGAAGGGCGAATTTCTCTTACTGATGCTCATGCGATTTCCGAACAACAAACCCGCCGTTATGCCAAACGCCAACGCACATGGCTTCGTAATTCTTACCCTTCTAATGCTAAAGTTTTTGAGGATGGAAATGACACAGGTGCAATTGTTAGTAGTGTGTCAAAATGGTTCCAGTCATTTGTATAAATAACACTGTTTTTAGCGTAAATAAACTTTTCTTGTGTGTATGCTTCTTGCACATTGAGCCACATACTGTTATTTTTAAAGGAAGAATTTAAAATAAAAAATATAGTTTACTTCCAATAGCAAAAAAATAAAAAAGGCGGATAAAACGACATGTTTAATAAACTTCTGGGGATGTTCTCACTTGATATGGCCATTGACCTTGGTACTGCTAACACTTTAGTTTATGTACCTGGGCGAGGTATTGTACTAAACGAGCCTTCAGTGGTTGCGGTATCAAAAGAGGGTAGCTCTAGTAAGGTACTAGCAGTTGGCTTTGAAGCTAAACAGATGATTGGCCGTACTCCAGCAAATATTGTAGCTATTCGCCCACTGCGTGATGGGGTGATTGCAGATTTTGAAGTAGCTGAAGAAATGATTAAATACTTCATTACCAAGGTTCATAATCGTAGAATGTTTATTAGCCCACGTATTGTTATTTGTGTTCCTTATGGTTCAACACCTGTTGAACGCCGAGCAATTAGAGAATCAGCCTTGTCAGCAGGCGCAAGCCAAGTATGGTTGGTTGAAGAGCCAATGGCGGCAGCAATCGGAGCTAGCCTCCCTGTGACAGAAGCAACTGGCTCTATGATTGTTGATATCGGTGGTGGTACAACCGAGGTTGCTGTTATTTCCCTTGGTGGAATTGTTTACTCGAGCTCTGTTAGGGTTGGTGGCGATAAACTAGACGAAGCTATTATTAACTATATCCGTCGCGTGCATAACCTTATGATTGGTGAAGCCACAGCTGAAGACATTAAAATTAAAGTCGGCTGTGTAATGGCTCCAAAAGACGGTAAAGGCAAAGAAATGGAAATTAAAGGCCGCGATTTAGTAAATGGCGTTCCTCGTTTCATGAAGATAGACCAAGCCGAAATTTCGGAAGCTTTATCTGAGCCAATTAATCAAATTGTATTAGGTATTAAAACTGCTCTAGAACGCACCCCTCCAGAATTATCAGCAGATATTGTTGACAGAGGTATTGTTCTTTCTGGTGGTGGTTCTCAATTACAGCGCCTTGACGAGCTACTTCGTAAGGAAACAGGGCTTCCTGTTACTGTTGCTGAAGAGCCTTTAACGTGTGTGGCTGTAGGGTCTGGTAAGGTACTTGAGGAGATGAAGACTCTTTCACAAGTATTGCATGATAACTAAGAATTAAAATATAGAGAGATGGTCCGGCGAAAGAAAAAACAGCAGTTTGTAGCATATGGTGTGTTTGCCATATTTGCATGCTTTGTTCTTATCGCCGGGCAATATGTACCACGGGATAATTCTTTGTCTAGAGTTGTTTCTGATGCATTGACACCTGTTTTTCAAGCAATTCGCCAGCCTATTTCTTTTTACCATGATACTAAAAAAGAGTTGCGACACTACATTCTCGTAAAGAAAAATAACGATTATTTACGAGCAGAGAATGCAAAAATGTACGCTTGGCGAGATGAAGCCTTGCACTTACGAAGAGAAAATAAGCAACTTAAAGAGCTTTTAAATATGACAGAGTCTAACTCTGTTGTCCCTATTGCTGGTCGAGTCATGGCTGATACTCGTAGCCCTTATGCTAGAAGTGTATTGATAGACATTGGCCATCGTAGTGGTGTTGAAAAAGGGCAAGCTGTATTAAGTACATCTGGGCTTGCAGGGAGAGTTCTTGAAGTAGGGCGCTATTCATCTCGAGTACTATTACTAAGCGACCATAACGCCCGTATACCTGTTAAATTAGCTAAAAGCAATACACTTGCAATTGTTCGTGGTGGGAATGCCCGCCGACTAGAACTTATTTTGGTTGATGGTGATAACGAAGCAGAAATTGACGAGTTAGTAGTTACCTCTGGTGTCGGGGGTGTTTTTGCTGCAGGAATACCAGTAGCCCGTGTTGCTAGCATTGATGATGTTATTAAGGTTATACCGCTAACTAACTTTGCAACGCTGGATAAGGTTATTGTGCATAAGCGTGCTGCAACGGGCATTGTTGGCGCTAACGGTAGCTTCTCGAAAATGGAGGATTAGCATGAGAGGTTGGCATTTTGTTCCTGATTCTCGGCTGCCATCTGCAAATGCTATTTTGCCTACATTAACTATTCTTCTTGCACAATTAATCGAACTAATACCCGGTACATATTTATCTGGGATTATGCCTTGGATGACTTTTAGTATAATTTTTTATTGGGGGCTTTACCGCTCTGAGTACTTACCTTTATGGTTATGTTTTTCTTTAGGAATATTAGCTGATATCCTAACTGGCGCTGTTTTGGGTCTGTATGGGTTAATGTATGTTGCTATAAGAGAGGTTGCAAAAGGGCAAAAACGCTACCTTGCGATGCGTAATTTCCCTATGATGTGGATAGCTTTTTCGTCATTAATTGGTGGGCTTGTTATGATACAAACCTTCATTTTAACTTCTGTAGGTTATATTTATGACCCATTTGTATTGGCAAAATATGTCCAGACAGTTTTTGCATTTCCTATTGTTTACTATGTTATAGCGCGTGTGCATCATCATTTAGTTTATGAAGGGTGGATATGAGTTCTTTTGAGCGTAAACAACAAATGCTTACACGCCGCGGGATTATATTTTCGGCAGCGATGACAATCCCGTTTGGGGCATTGTTAAGTAGGCTATATGTATTACAGGTTGTTGCAGGTCAAGAATACCGCCGCTTAAGCGACAAGAATCGCATTTCATTACGCTTAACTTTCCCCCAAAGAGGGCATATTTATGACCAAGATGGGAAAATACTTGCTGATAATTTTAAGGCTTTTAGGCTGGTTATTGTGCCAGAACGCGCTCAAGATACTAAAGAGGTTCTTACTCGTGTTGCAACATTAATAGACTTACCACTTAGTGCTCAAGAGTCAGCTATTAAGAAAGTGGCTAAGTTGCCAGGATTTACAGCAGTTCCAGTTAAAGATTTTTTAACATTCCCTGAAGTAGCGCGGTTGCAGGTAAATTTACCAGACCTACCGGGGGTAGATGTGGATGAAATCCAAGCGAGGAAATACCCTAATAATGACTTGGCTGCACATTTGTTGGGTTACATGGGGCCAATAACTAAAAAGCAGCTAGAAAAAAGTACAGACCCACTTTTAAAACAACCAGATTTTCGTATTGGTCGTAAAGGAGCGGAGAGTTTCTTCGACGACAAACTAAGAGGGCATGCTGGGTCTGACCATATAGAAGTTAATGCTCGTGGTCGCGAAGTGCGGATTATTTCCCAGATCCCAGCTAAATCAGGGGAAGATCTACACCTTTCTCTTGTTACATCAATTCAAAAAGCTGCAGCAGAAAAATTGGGTAGTAAGCGTGGCGCTGTTGTAGTTATGGATGTTGAAAATGGAGCAGTTTTAGCATTAACTAGCACTCCAAGTTTTAATCCAAATGACTTTGTTTACGGCCTAAATAATGCTAACTGGAGCAAGCTACTAGACAATCCAGACAAACCATTATTAAACCGTTGTTGCCAAGGGCTGTATGCCCCTGGGTCTACATTTAAAATGTTGGTTGCTCTAGCAGGGTTAGAAGAAGGTTTGATAACACCTAAAGAGAGCTTTGATTGCACCGGTAAAATGGCATTTGGTGGGAGAGACTTCCACTGTTGGGAAGAAGATGGGCATGGTGATACTAACATGCATAATGCTATTGCTAAGTCATGTGATATATATTTTTACGAGTTAGGGCTGCGCCTTGGTGTAGATAAAATGAAGCACTATGCTAATTTATTTGGCCTAGGTGAAAAGACAGGGGTATTTTTACCTGAGAGCAAAGGTGTAATACCCAGCCGAGAGTGGAAGCGCCATGCTTTGGGTAAACGGTGGCAAAAAGGCGAAAACTTAATTACTGCTATTGGGCAAGGGTTTGTACTAACAACCCCAATACAATTAGCGGTTATGAGCGCTCGGTTAGCAACTGGGAAAAAGGTAATCCCAACTTTAACTATGCCAACATCACAACCACAGTTTGAAGATATGCCTTTTAAAGAAGGTAATTTGAAAATCATTCAAGATGCAATGTCTGCAGTAGTAAATAAAAGTTATGGTACTGCTTATGGTAGTAGGCTATCACGCACAGAAATCGCAGGGAAAACTGGTACTTCACAGGTAGTCTCAAGACGACACGATAAAGACACACTTTTAGCAGACATCCTTGAGCAAGAGCGAACCAATGCACTTTTTGTTGGTTATGCTCCAGCTGTCAAGCCTAGATTTGCAGTGTGTGTTATGCTCGAAAATGCTGGTTCAGGCAGTAAAGCTGCAGCTCCAGTTGGTAGAGACTCTTTATTAGCAGCACTTAAATGGCAACGTAGTAAACATAAAGAAATATAAGGCGAGTTAAATGCAGCAATTTGCTAAAGATAGTTTTTTTAGTAAGATAAAACGGGTTAATTACCCGTATTTATTGGTTATTACTATACTGGCATGTTTTGGTGTTATTTTACTTTATGGAGCAAGTGCAGGTAACTGGGACCCATATGCCAGTCGTCATTTAGTACGTTTTGGTATGGGGGTATTATTAGCACTATTTATCGCATTTTTACCTCTAAGGTTAATTTTTAACTCCTCATATTTTTTATATTTTATCGCTATCATGCTTTTGGTGCTTGTGCCAATTATTGGTATTAAATCTATGGGTGCTACCCGTTGGCTTGACCTAGGTTTTATAAGGATACAACCCTCTGAAATAGCTAAAATAGCTGTTATTTTAATGCTGGCACGGTTTTATCATCAACGGCAATTAGTAGTAGTTAATATGATACCAGCTGTTTTATTAATGGTTATGGCAGTTTTGTTACCAGCACTATTAACAGCATCACAACCAGACTTAGGCACGGCATTGTTACTAACTATGGTTGGCGGTGGCGTTATGTTTTTTGCTGGTGTTTCTTGGAAATATTTTGCATTAGCATTTAGTGCAGGGGTGGCTTTTTTACCAATTGCTTGGCAGTTTCTTCTTCATGACTACCAAAAAGGCAGGGTTCTAACTTTTCTTGACCCCACCCGAGACCCTTTAGGGGCGGGGTATCATATTATTCAATCAAAAATTGCTATCGGATCGGCAGGTTTTTGGGGGAAAGGATTTATGCAAGGGTCACAGTCTCAACTACAGTTCTTGCCCGAAAAACACACTGATTTTATCTTCACATTAATGACTGAAGACTTCGGCATGGCTGGTGCTTTGGTTGTTATGGGGTTATATTTAGGCCTAATTTTAATGGGTGTATATATGGCAGTACGCAACTTAAACCAATTTTCATCACTAGTTATTATGGGAATTACCATGACATTTTTTGTATATGCTTGCATTAATATGGCAATGGTAATGGGGCTTATGCCTGTGGTTGGGCTACCGCTGCCATTTATATCGTATGGTGGTACATCTTTGCTAACATTAATGATTGGTGTAGGCTTAGTATTAAATATGGACATTAACCGCTTTAACCATCTCCCTGGCGCCAGCGGCTTAAGTACTGATAGAAGTTTTTAGTAGTTACTCTTTACTATCAAAAGCTAGTTTACCTTTAGCCCAGGTTTGTATAATACGAGACTGCTTAATGTCTTTGATACTATGAGGCATAGCATTCAGAACAACAAAGTCTGCAGAAAACTTGCTTTTAATTGCGCCTATTTTCTTTTGTTCTCCGCTAAGCCTTGCTGGTGATGATGTCATCATCGGAAGTAGTTTTATAAACTCTTCTGTAGGTATTTGTGTTTCTAATGGTGCTTCTAGGGCTAGCTCTGCATTAGGCAGATAGCCTGCAGGCATGCTGTCACTGCCAATAGAGAACTTGTCCTTAAGTATGCGTGATACTTCCTTCATTGGGTTAATATCTTCAGGGATAGGTACATCTTTTGCATAGTCTTTAACATCTTGGGAAAAAGATGGCTGCATGCTGATATGCACCCCAAGGCTGTTAGCTTTGCTTATAAGGGTTGTGTCGCTAGTTTCAAAGTGCAAGGCACGCAGAATGATATCTCTAGTATTATTCCCGTTTCGTAATTCTTCCGCAGCACTTAAAAATAGTTCGCAAGCACGGTAGCCTACACAATGAGCAGCTAACTGGTTAGCACCATGCTCAATGGTTTTTTCTCCTGCATCCATAATATCTTTTATATTTAACTTTTGTTCTCCCATGCTGCCGTCACCATATGCGTGGGCTTCATCTTGCCAGGCATTTTTCATGCCGTAAGAACCATCAATAAATAATTTTGTTCCAAGTAATTTGAAGTTTTCAAGGTCCTTAGGAGCATTTAATAATAATTCAGGGCGAGTAACATAGCCACGCCAGCGGATTTTTAAATACCCTTTTTCAGCCAAAGTCTTTAATACCTCAACTTCGTCAGCTTTTTGGATAACCATATCATGAGCTGTTGCTACCCCAAGTGATAGTAGGAGCTTTTCGTAAGCTAGGAAATGATTTGCAAACTCTATTGGTGTAGGTCTAATGGTATTTACAAATGTATCGTAAGCTTCCCCCTGTAGTATGCCATTTTCAGGGATGTCAGAGCTCTTTAATATTTTATCATCAACAAGCTTTTTAATAGCAGCTGTATTAAGAAGTGCACCATGGAAGCTAACATTAAACACAGCAGTAGGGCAATTAGGCATTATTTTGTCTAAAAAGCTCGTATTAAGAGCCATGTTTTTTTCTTTCCACCCCGTTACAAACAGAAATCCATGGTCATCAAGATGCGAGGCTGCAGCCTTTCTTAAACGTGTAGTCATGGTAAGTGTGTCGCCAATATCAACAAGAGATGGTGAGCGCATAAAGCGGCAGGCAAATGTTGCTATAGTATGGGCATCAACCTGTGCGGGGATAATAGCACGACCAGCTAGGTCTATTACTTTGCAGTCATTTCTTTTTAAATAGGGCTCTATATCTTTTTCTTGCTGGAAAACTCGGTTAAAAAAACCATCTTTAACTGTAAAAGCAACAGGGGTTATGGGTGCTGCACTATTAGCGATAACTCCACCGCTAAATAATAATTCTTCAGTCATGTTATAAAGTAACTTCCTATTTAATATTTTTTAGTATGGTAATATTTTTTATAGTGACAGGCAATATATCCTTTTAATTAAAAATAAAGAAGATTTTTAATATAAATTACTAATAATATATACAAAAGTGTGATTCTAGCCACATACCTAGTTTAATAAAGTGCAAGTTATTTCTCTAGTTGCGGCTGTAGGTGTTGTTTACTGCAGTATAAGTTGTTACTCTTGATACTTACTTGTAATTTATTTCTAAGAGGGACGCACGTGAGTAATAATAAAGCAAATCTTTACGGGACTAATTCCCTTTATCTTGAAGACCTCTACGAACAATACACTGCTGATAGCGAGTCTGTGCCATCGCATTGGCGGGATTTTTTTGCAGGTCTTGCAGACGGAGCTGCTATAACGCAGCCTTCTGTAACTAACGATGGTCTTGCTACTGCTCCATCTACCGAGAAACAAAGCTGTGTTAGCCAGATGATAAATGCATTTCGTACTCATGGGCACCGTCGAGCACATACAAACCCACTTAAGCCAGCGCCAGATTTAGACGATGACCTTAAGCCAATTTCATTCGGCCTTACTGCTGATGATCTGCAACACGAGTTTGCAACAGAAGGAGTTCTAAAAGAACCATATGCACCATTAAGTGACATTTTTGAGGCAATTCGTAGTACATATTGCAGAACTGTAGGGGTGCAGTTTACAGATATTCCACGTGCTGAACGTTTGTGGCTACAACAAAAAATGGAAAATAGTTTTAATCATCCTAAATTCTCCGATAAGGAGAAAAAGAGAATGCTTGAAGGGCTTATGGTAGCCGAAAATTTTGAGCAATTTCTGCATAAAAAATTTGTAGGTGTTAAACGTTTTTCTTTAGAAGGTGGCGAAAGCCTTATACCTATGCTTGATGTTATGATTGATGCAGCAGGTGAAGCTGGTGTTACAGATATTGTTATGGGTATGGCACACCGTGGGCGTTTAAATGTGTTGGTAAATATTCTTAATAAACCTCTAGAACAAATGTTTTCTGAGTTTGCTGGCACTTTACAGGTTGAAAATGACATGCTGTCTGGTGACGTTAAATACCATAAAGGTAAGGCTTTTGATATCACAACAAACAAGGGCTACGATTTACATATATCGCTATTGTCTAACCCTAGCCATTTAGAAGCTGTTAGCCCTGTGGTTGAAGGAAGCGTCAGGGCAAGACAAAGGCGTAAAGGCGATAAAGAGCGTAGCCGTATTATGCCATTGTTAATCCATGGTGACACTGCTTTTATTGGGCAAGGTGTAGTTGCTGAAACTCTAAACCTTGGTACAGTAGATGGCTATACCACAGGCGGTACAGTGCATGTGGTAATTAATAACCAAATCGGCTACACAGCCAACCCTAACGAAGGGTTTGGTACAGAATATTGCACCGATTTTGCACGGATGATACAAGTACCGATCTTCCACGTTAACGGCGATGACCCAGAAGCTTGTTGCCATGTTATGAAGCTAGCGATGGCATACCGTAGGAAGTTCAAACGAGACGTTGTGATTGATATGGTTTGTTACCGTAAGTACGGCCATAACGAGGGCGATGACCCAAGCTTTACCCAGCCTGAGTTATATGAAAACATCAGAAACCATAAATCTGCATATATCGATTATAAAGAACACCTTGCTAATGAAGCTTCTGTAAGTGCTGATGCTGCCGATAATATGCAAAAAGAATACACAGAAAAAATGCAGAAAGCATTAGACACAGCAATGAAGGGCGATGTCCATGCTGACAGAGAAATGTTTAACGGTGTTTGGGAAAAATTTAATCTAGATGATAGCTTCGAGCCAGAAACGAAAGTTAGTAAAAAAGCACTAGAAAAAGTTGCTAATAGCTTAATAAGTTGGGCTGATGGTTTTACCCCACACCCCAAAATTGCTAAAGCTATGGAAAAACGATCCGCAAATATCATTAATGGTGAAATGGACTGGGGTGCTGCCGAAATTGCCGCATACGGTACGCTCCTAGCCGACGGAATTAGAATAAGAATAAGCGGGCAAGATGCACGGCGTGGTACATTTTCACACCGTCATGGAGTGTTGATTGACTATAAAACATCTAAGCCATTTGTACCATTGCAACAAGTTGCAACTGGTGACGCTACACTAGCAATTCATAATAGTACACTATCTGAGTTTGCAGTAATGGGGTTTGAGTTTGGCTATGCAATGTCTAGCCCTAATGCGCTAACAGTTTGGGAAGCCCAGTTTGGCGACTTTGCTAATGGTGCACAGATTATAATCGACCAGTTCTTATCTAGCTCCGAAACCAAATGGGACAGAATGTCTGGTTTAGTATTATTACTACCACACGGTTATGAGGGGCAGGGGTCAGAGCATTCCTCAGCACGCCTTGAGCGTTTCCTACAACTATGTGCTGAAGATAATATGACTGTTTGTAACCCTACTACACCAGCGCAAATATTCCATTTGCTGCGTCGTCAGGTGTTGCGTAAAGTGCGCCGTCCTTTGGTTGTAATGTCACCTAAGAGTTTGCTCCGTCATCCGAAAGCAGTTAGCCATACTAAAGAATTATTAAGTGGTTCTTTTGCTAAAGTTATTGATGATGCTACGGTTAATGCAAAAACTGCCCGTCGTGTGGTTATGTGTTCTGGTAAAATATATTACGATTTACTTGCAATGCGCGAGAAAATTGGCAAAAAAGCAGAAGATGTAGCGCTAGTGCGTTTAGAGCAACTATACCCACTACCATTAGAGGAAATAAATACTACTTTAAGTAAATATAGTAAGAAAATAGAAGTCATTTGGGCGCAAGAAGAGCCAAGAAACCAAGGCTCTTGGTGGTTCTTGCTTGATGCTCTTATTCCTGAGATTAAGCACGAGGTTAAGCTTATATCACGTCCTAATATGGCAGCACCTGCAGTTGGTAAAACTGCTCGTCATATCAAAGAACAGGAAGAATTGTGCAAAGAAGCCTTTGCTAAATAAATAATATAGTTTTTAATAAAAAGAATAAATGGTTTAAGAAATCGGAGAATGTCAATGTCTATAAATATTCAAGCCCCACAAATGGGTGAAAGCATCAACGAAGCCACTGTGGCTAAATGGGTCAAAGTAGAGGGTGATTTTGTTAACGAAGACGAGTTGATTGCCGAGCTTGAAACTGAAAAAATTAACCTTGAGGTAACTGCTCCTAAAAGTGGCGTACTTAAAACTATTAAAGTACAAGAGGGTGACAGCGTCAGCCCTGGTGACATTATGGCACTACTAGACGAAAAAGCAGCTGCAGCTGCTGCACCAGCTGCAAAAGAAGCCGCAGCCGCAACTCCAGCGCCAGCAGCATCTAGTAAAGCACTTGACGATTTAGCACCAGCAGTACGCAGACTAGTCACTGAAAATAACATTGACCCTGCAGCTGTTACTGGCACAGGCAAAGGCGGGCGCTTAACTAAAGAAGACGTGATGAAGCACCTAGAAAAACCAGCAGCTACACCAAAAACAGACACGCCAAAAGCACCTGTAACTATACCAAAAGCAGTTGTTTATGGAGACCGTAGCGAAGAACGGGTTAAAATGTCGGCATTACGTAAAACTATTGCTCGCCGCCTAAAAGAAGCACAAAACGAAGCTGCAATGCTAACTACTTTTAACGAGGTTGACCTAACCGAAGTTATGGCACTACGCAAAGAATACAAAGAGTCTTTCAAAGAAAAACATGGTGCAAACTTAGGCTTTATGTCTTTCTTTACTAAAGCTGTTATTTTTGCGCTAAAAGAAGTCCCTGCACTTAATAGCGAGATAGATGGCGACGAAATTGTACGTAAGCATTTTTATGACATCGGTATTGCAGTTTCTGCACCTCGTGGTTTAGTTGTACCAGTTATTCGTGATGCGGATACTCTATCTTTTGCGGGTGTTGAAAGCACTATACTTGAATATGCTACAAAAGCGCGTGACAACAAACTAATGCCTGACGACCTGCAGGGTGGTACATTTACAATTACTAACGGTGGGGTTTTTGGCTCGATGTTATCAACCCCAATTCTTAATGCGCCACAAGTTGGTATTTTGGGTATGCATGCTATTAAAGAGCGTGCAATGGTTATAAATGGCGAAGTCCAAGTGCGCCCAATGATGTACTTAGCACTTAGCTATGACCACCGCATTGTAGACGGTAAAGAGGCTGTTACTTTCCTTGTAAAAGTTAAAGAAGCCTTAGAAGACCCAATGCGCCTAATGCTAGAGGTTTAATAATTATAGTCGTTGCTTACAGATAAAAACAGAAAACGGAGTAAAAACCATGGCTGCAAAAGAATTTGACCTTGTTATTATTGGTGCTGGGCCTGCTGGCTATGTGGCAGCTATTCGTGGCGCACAGCTTGGGCTTAAAGTAGCATTGGTTGAGAAACACAGCCGCCTTGGTGGTACTTGTTTAAATGTGGGGTGTATCCCGTCAAAAGCTTTGCTCGATTCATCAGAACGCTACGAAGAGATATCGCACCTTTCTAGCCATGGGATTGAAGTTGGCACAACTAAACTAAATCTTAAAAAGATGATTGCTCGTAAAGATGGCGTTGTTGAGAAATTAACTGGCGGCATTAAAATGCTGATGCAGAAAAATAAGATTGAAGTTATTAACGGTTGGGCAAAAATAAAAGATGCTAACACCGTTAGCGTTGACGGCAAACAAACCCTTAAAGGTAAAAACATCCTTATTGCAGCAGGTTCTATCCCTGTTGAATTGCCGCACATGAAGTTTGACGGCAAAAATATTATTAACTCAACCGATGCACTAGAGCTTAAAACAGTACCAAAACACTTTATTGTAGTCGGTGCTGGCGTTATTGGTTTAGAGATGGGCAGCGTTTGGCGCAGGCTTGGCGCAAAAGTTACCTTGGTTGACTTAGACAAAGAAATTTTAGCTATTATGGATAAAGACCTACGCAAAGCAGCACTTAGAACTTTTGAAAAACAAGGGCTTAATTTTATTTTGGGTGCAAAAGTAATTTCACAGAAAACTGCTAAAACAGGTGTTGAACTTACTTACGAAGATAAAGACGGTAAAACTAATAAAATTAAAGGCGACAAAATACTAGTAAGTGTAGGTCGCCGCCCTAATACTGCTGACCTTGGCTTAGCAGATGTAGGCATACAGGTGGACAATCGTGGTTTTATCAAGATAGACGAAAACTATAAAACCTCTGTAGATACTATCTATGCCGTTGGCGACTGTGTGCCTGGCCCAATGCTAGCCCATAAAGGTAGCGAAGAAGGTGTAGCAGCAGTTGAAAAGATTGCAGGGCATTTTGGGCATGTTAATTACAATGCAATTGCGTCAGTGGTTTATACATGGCCAGAAGTTGCAGGCGTAGGGTTAACTGAAGACCAAGCAAAAGAGCAAGGGCATGAGGTTAAAATTGGTAAGTTCAATTTTGCTGCAAACGGTAGAGCATTAGCAATTGATGAAACCGAAGGCTTTGTTAAAATTATTGCCGACAAAACAACCGATAAACTGCTTGGTATGCATGCCTTTGGTGCAAATGCATCAGAGCTTATTGCAGAAGGTGCCTTAGCTATCGAGTTTTCAGCCTCTGCTGAAGATATTGCCCGCACTATCCACGCCCACCCAACAATGGCAGAAACCACTAAAGAAGCGGCATTAGCTGTAGATAAACTACAAATTCATGGCTAAGGTTATGGTTAATGTCTGTTGAACTGGTTAGACCTAATAACTTTTTATTAGGTAGTTATTTAGAAGCTCTTCTTGAAAAAGATGGCGGAGAATTAAAGAAATCTAGTTTTCAGCAAAAAATTGCTGCTTATAATAATGATGTTGCTGAATATTTTGCTGAAAATAAAAAAGGTGAGGACTATATACTCGCAAGAAATGGCGAGTTAGTTATGCGAGTCCCTGAGGATACTTTATGGTTGGCGAATGATAAAGAATACCTTGGCACTATTCACCTTAGACATTGCTTAAATGATAGCCTTAAACTATACGGTGGTCATGTAGGGTATGATATTAGGCCTTCGGCTCGTCGCAATGGGTATGGTACTAAAATGTTAAAACTATCATTCCCTTATTTAATAGAGATAGGTCTAGATAAAGTCCTTATTACTTGCGATATAACAAACATTGGTTCTAGGAAAATTATCGAATCTGCTGGCGGTATCTTAGAAAAAGTTATAAAACTTGATTTTCGTGATGTTGAAACTTGTCATTATTGGGTACCTGTAACTAATGCTTGAAAAAATTATTGGTAAAAAAAGCCACCAACTATCAGCTGATGACTTGCGAGAGCTTGTGGCGGGCTATTCTCGTGTGGTGATAGACTTTGGCTGTGGTGACGGGATGTTGCCTTATCGGCTAGCACAACAAAACCCAGATGTTTTTTATATTGGTATAGATGCCGCACGCGAGTCGCTGGCGGTAGCATCAGCCAAGGCTGCTAAAAAACCTAGCCGTGGCGGTTGTGCTAATGCACTTTTTTTGTGTAGCAATGTGCTAGACGATATGCCCGATTTACACGGTATTGCCGATGAAATCCAATGGAACTTCCCTTGGGGGAGCTTAATGCGAGCCTTGGTTGCATCTGATGCAAATGCTATGGGAAATATGATAGCTGCATCTAAAAAAGAAGCAGACTTTGTGTTTTATTTAAACCTATATGTGTTTGAAAACGATAACCAGCGAACCGATATGGGGCTACCTGAGATTGACAACGACTTTGTTGAAAATACATTACGTCCTACTTGGAAAAAGCTTGGCATAGTAGTAGAAGAAACATCATTTTTACCCCCCGATAAGCTCAAAGACCACCCATCTACATGGGCAGGGCGGTTGATTAGGCGTAGTGGTCGTAATACTTTGTTGATGACAGGTAAAATCCACCATGGTTAGTAAACAAGGTACTCTTTATGTGGTTGGTGTAGCTATTGGTAACTACGATGATATGACATTTCGTGCGGTAGAAATTCTAAAAAAAGTAGATGTTATTGCCGCAGAAGATACTCGTAAATCAAGGCATCTGCTAGCGCACTTCCAGATAACTCCCGATAAAGTTATTTCTCATCATACTCATAACGAGGCGGATAGCAGCAAAGGATTATTTGCAATGCTTAAAGAGGGGCAGAACATTGCGTTAATAACAGATGCAGGTATGCCCGCTATCTCTGACCCTGGCTATAAAGCAGTTTGCCATGTACGCGAAAATGGTGGAGTAATTAAGATTATCCCAGGGGTATCGGCAATGCCAACCGCACTAGCTATTAGCGGTTTGCCAGCAGAGGACTTTAGATTTATTGGTTTTTTACCTCGTAAAAAGGGGGATATTGGTAAAATCCTTAAAGGGTTAGCAACACAAACCAGCACCTTGGTATTGTTCGAGTCACCTCGGCGAATTATTAAAACTTTGCAAATTTTGCAAGAACACCTCGGAAACCGCCAAGCGTGTTTGTGCCGCGAACTTACCAAAACCCATGAAGAAATTATAAGTACCACACTTCAAGACATCGAGCAGCAGCTTGAGAGTAGGGCTGAAGTATTGGGTGAAATAACTTTGGTTGTAGCAGGAGCTGATAAAAATGCAGCGCAAATAAGTGATGCAGACTTAGCCAAAGTAATTACCAAAGCCCTTAAAACAGACGAGTCCCCAAGGGCACTCCGTGACCGCCTTTGCGAAGAGTATGGCTTGAATAAACGAGACATTTACCAAAGAATTATAAATTCCCAAAAATAATAATGAAACTACCCTTATTTGGCACGTTATATGCATTTTATTTTGTAATGCAAGATTAACTGTAAAATAAGGGACCGAACAAATGTCTGAGTTACAAGTAGCTAATTTTGAAAGCTGGTATAACCTGCACCATAATGCAGGCGTAGAAAAGACAGATATCTTTGAAATTATAATCGAAGACTCTGCTACGGAGCGTGATAAACGCTCGGAAAAAATCAGCCTAGATGAGCTGCCTTCAGAGTTTTTCGAGTATTTTATGGTTGAAAAGGCATCATAGGACTCCCTATCACTTCCTAAAAATTAACCAGTTCTGTGTCCCCCAGAGCTGGTTTTTTTTGTTTGTTAGGGGGTGTTTTTTAGAAGTGGCATGTTATTTGCTTTAATTATGTAAAATCAATAAAAAAAGAAAGAGGGCTAAACAGTATATAACCAAATGGAGAGGTGGCACTATGGCTATAGTATATTCTATGGATACAGTATATTCCTTATTAGGAAAAATAGTTAAAGAGCAAAACCAACAAGACAACAGCAATAAAAGCACTGAAAATTCGATTGTTTTACCTTGGCTAAACTATGAGGAATGGAGCTGCCAACCAGCCCAGCGAAAGAAAATTTGGCAATTAGCATTGGCCCGCCCTTATTTACGTAAAAACTACTCACAAATATCTTATGATGAGCTAAATGATAATTTATCTCGTAATTTCAACCTTAGTAACATTACATTGCGGGAGATGATTGACCTAGGCATACATGCTGTTGAAGGTGGGCTATTATCTGTAGATGAACTTATAAATTTTATAACAATAAGTAGGATTGAAGAGAAGTTTGACAATATTTCAAATTCATCATTTCTTACCGAGCGCAATATGGACACTCCTTTTAACTTATCGCTATTCTGGTTAAAAAGGATAAAAATGCTTAATCGAATTAAGCACACTAATTTTGAATCCAGCTTAAGCATTGCAGAGTTTGTAAAAAATATAGCATTTTTACAGTTAAAAGGTAGTCGCTAGCTGTACAAATGTATTAAGCTGGTTAAGTTGATTAGTAAAACTTAAGGGTAGATTATAATGCTTAACCATCAGATGTTCAAACTGGCAGCACCGGGGGCTGGTGTTATTGTTTTCCGTAGAACACATATAAAAAATAGTTTAGAGGTTTTATTGTCGCAGCGGTCAGCTAGTGTAGGTGAGGGGCTGTGTATTACTGGTGGTGGTTTTATTGAGTGTGGTGCTTTAAATAAAGAACCTGTTGGCACTGTGTGGTTGTCTTGTGATGAGGGCTACCGCGAAGTGTGCGAGGAAAACCCAGGGTTCGACAAAATTATTAACTTAGAAGAATTCCGCAGCCGAGCACAAATGCTAACCTCGTTTAGTGTTAAAACTGATGATGCAAACGGCATCCATACTGGCACATATTATGGTTTATGTTTGTCAGATACAGAGTGGGACAAAACTAAGGCGCTACCACCAAGCGATGAACGTGTCGGCATGCTTATCCCCACAGTTATCACGTGGACAGAACAAAGCCTTAACAACCACAACCCTGCAGAGCAATTCTCTATGGATGGTAAAGACAAGTTTTACCACAGCCATGAGCTACTACCATTTGCGGCATTAGCGCAGTTAGAGGCTAATGGTCGATTATTTCATATAGCGTAATATTGGTTGGCGTGCTGCTTTAACCTCGTCGATACGGCGGCGCGGGGTAGACAGGGGCATTTCTTTTAGGTGTTCTTTTTGCTTGGACTTTGCCTGTTTTGCCAAGTGCTTCATGGTTTTAATAAAGCCGTCTAGGCTCTCGCGGCTTTCGGTTTCGGTTGGTTCTATAAGCATGGCGCCGCTTACCACTAGCGGGAAATAAACAGTCATCGGGTGGAAGCCATACTCGATCAACCCTTTGGCAATGTCTAAGGTTGTAATGCCATCTTCTTTTAGGCCTTTATCGGTTAGTAGACACTCGTGCATGCAAATACCTTTATAAGGAACATGGAAATCATCTTTTAGATGGTGCAAAATATAGTTAGCGTTTAGTACTGCATCTTCTGCAACTTTGCGTAAACCATCTGCGCCGTGGGACATCATGTAAGCTAATGCTCGTACCATCATCCCAAAATGCCCGTGGAATGCTTTGATGCGGCCGATAGTATCAGCATTTTCGATTTCAAGAGAATAAACACCATTACTATGGCGAACTCGTGGCACAGGTAAATATTTTTCTAGCTCTTTAGACACAGCCACAGGGCCACAACCGGGCCCACCGCCACCATGAGGGGTTGAGAATGTTTTGTGGAGGTTAAATTGCATAACATCTACGCCAAGTTCGCCAAGTTTTACCTTGCCCACAATGGCATTAAAGTTAGCCCCATCGCAGTAGAAATAAGCACCTACGCTGTGTAGCTTGTCGGCTATATGTTTTATGTCTTTCTCGAACCGCCCACAAGTGTTTGGGTTTGTGAACATAAATGCTGCTATTTCGCTGCCGTATTTGTCTACTAACTCGTTAAAAGCAGTAAGGTCAACCAAGCCATCAGAACCACTTGGGACAGATATTATCTTATAGCCACAAGTGCTAGCGGTAGCAGGGTTTGTACCATGGGCATTATCTGAAACTAGCACAATTTTGCGTATTTCACCTTTGTCTTGCAGTGCTTTTCTGATAGACATCATGCCCGTCAACTCACCATGTGCGCCTGCTGCGGGGTTAAGAGTAATTGCAGGCATCCCACACAGTTCTGCTAACCAATTTTCTAGTTGGTGGATTGTTTCTAGCGCACCTTGGATAGTGCTTTGTGGTTGCAGTGGGTGTAGTTGTGCAAAACCATCTAAACGTACAACTTTTTCGTTTAGGCGTGGGTTGTGTTTCATGGTGCAAGAGCCTAGCGGGAACATGCCACCATCGATACTATAGTTCATTTGCGACAAACGCACAAAATGGCGTACTACCTGTGGCTCTGACACTTCTGGTAGCCCAATTTCGGTACGTTGTGGCTGTCCTGTACGTAGTTTTGTTTGGGTGGTTTCAGGTAGGTCAACCCCAGAACGCCCTTGCTGCGATTGCTCAAAAAGTAGGGGTTCTTCTAGCATTAAACCTTTATGCCCAAGTGGAGATATTTTATCGCTCATGCTAGAACCTCCCTTAGTGCTGTAGTTAAAGCTGTAACATCGTTTTCGGTGGTGGTTTCTGTAGCTGTAATTAACAGTTTACCGTCGTGTAGTGGGTAACCAGCTAAAATGCCTTTTTCAGCCAGTTTATTAACTACATCTTCTGCATCATCTATGGGTAGTTGAACTGTAAACTCGTTAAAGAAACTAGTATTAATAACTTTAACATCGTTTATTTCTTCAAGCTTGTCTGCAAGGTCGCATGCTTTTTGGTGGTTTAGTAATGCTAGATTTTTCATGCCTTGTTCGCCAAGCAAACTCATGTGTACGGTAAAGGCTAAAGCACAAAGACCAACATTAGTGCAGATATTAGACGTTGCCTTCTCGCGGCGGATGTGTTGCTCGCGGGTGCTTAATGTTAGTACGTAGCTTATTTTGCCATCGGCATCGGTGGTTTGCCCGCAAAGCCGCCCCGGCATTTGGCGGGTGTACTCTTTTTTACAAGCAAATAACCCTAAATGAGGCCCACCAAAACCGAGCCCAACACCAATGCTTTGCCCTTCACCTACTACAATGTCAGCCTCTTTAGGGGGAGGTAATAAGCCAAGGCTAAGAACTTCGGTAAAAACATGGATAAGCTTTGCACCAGTATCATCACAAGCTTTGCGATAGTCTTGCAACGAATGTGGAGTACCAAAAAAGTCAGGGCTTTGGATAATAAATGCAGCACTATCAGAGGAGGGTTTATCAGCAACTATAATATCTGCACCTGATGTACTTAAATATGTTTTTAACGTTTGTTCGTAGTGGGGGTGTAAGCCCGGGGCAATTGTAATAGTTTGCCGTTTTGTAATTCGTTGTGCCATTAGTGCAGCTTCAGCTAATGAAGTTGCGCCATCATACATAGAAGCGTTGGCAACATCCATACCTGTTAGTTCTGCCACATAGCTTTGGAACTCAAACAAATAAGCTAGTGTCCCTTGGGCAATTTCGGGTTGGTAGGGGGTGTAGGCAGTTAAAAACTCTGAACGTTGGATAATATAGTCTACCGTTGCAGGGATATGGTGCCTATAACAACCTGCACCAATAAAAAACGGCGCATCTGCTGCAGATAAATTTTTACTAGCTAAAGCAGATAATGCCCTTTCAACCTCGATTTCTCCTTGATGATTTGGTAGGTCTACCAGTTTATTTAACAGGTGCCCTGACGGAACACCTGCAAATAAATCATCTATGTGAGTAACGCCAATTTCTTCAAGCATAGCTTTACGGTCGGCGTTAGTATGAGGCAAATAGCGCATATATTATGCTTCCAATGTATTAAGATACTCTTCGTATTCTTCTGCTGTCATCATTTCTTTTAGTTCGCTAAGGTCAGACAGTTTGATTCTTGCTATCCAACCGTCAGAATAAGGCTTTTCGTTTATTAACTGTGGGTTATCGGAAAGATCTGCATTTATTTCGATAACTTCGCCACTTACTGGTGTATAAACTTCGCTTGCAGCTTTAACAGACTCTACAACTGCAAAATCGTCGCCTAGAGATATTTTATTGCCAATTTCAGGTAATTCTACAAATACAAGGTCTCCTAAAACCTCTTGGGCATAGTCGCTTACACCAATAGTAGCGATAGAATCGTCAATTTCTAACCATTCATGGTCTGGTGTGTATTTTAAGTGTGCTGGTGTATCTGCCATCTTTGTCTCCGTCTTTATTTGTTATGCGCTCGGTTTAATCGGGCGAGGGTTAATGAAATTTAGCTCATGTGTAACCGCTCGTAAACGACGATTTCGCACTTCGACTAAAATAATTTTGCCAGCTTCGGCAAAAGCGCTTTCTACATACCCTTGGCCAATAGACTGTTTGGTAGATGGCGAAAACCCACCACTGGTTAAAATACCAATTGTATGGCCGTCAGGGCTTAGTAGTTTGGCACCTTCTCGTGCTACACCTTTTTCGGTTATTTTAACCCCAATACGTTTTCGTTCAACACCCTCTGTAAGCTCTTTTTTAATACGGTTATGCCCAATAAATCCTTCATTTTTGCGGTTAACTACCCACTTAATATCGGCCTCAATAGGAGATGTTGTAGTATCCATATCATGACCATATAAAGGAAAGCCCATTTCAAGCCTTAGGCTGTCTCGTGCGCCTAAACCAATGGGGCGGATGTCTTCGTGTTGCACAAGTGTGCGCCAAATACTCATGGATTTATCGTCATTATTAGGAATAGATATTTCAAACCCGTCTTCGCCTGTATAGCCAGTTCTTGTGATAAAAACATCTATACCCATTATACGAGCAGGCATGCCGTGCATATATAATAAACCTTCAAGGTTGGTGTTGGGTAATAGTGCTTCTTTTAAAGCTTGTTCGGCACAAGGGCCCTGGATAGCAAGTAGAGGGGTTCCTGCTTTAAGTGGAGTAAGGACAGCGTCACCTTCGAGGTTATCGTTTATCCATGCAATGTCTTTTTCACGGCAAGATGCATTAATAACAAGGTAAAATAAGTTTTCGTTAATGCGAGTTATTATAAGGTCATCAACAACACCACCTTCGTGGTTGGTTAAAACTGTGTAACGGGAGCGACCATTGTCTGTTTTCTTGAAAGATGTTGGAGTAAGGCGGCTTAAGTTTTTAGCAGCATCAGCACCTTCTAAAAAACATTGCCCCATGTGTGATACATCAAACAACCCTGCACGGGTGCGTACCCATTCGTGCTCACGTATAATGCCGTCAGCATAGTTAAGGGGCATCATAAAACCAGCAAAGGGAACAATTTTAGCATGGTCTTCTACGTGGCCATCATAAAATGGTGTTTTTATAGATTTATCTGGCATTTTTAAGCTCTCATTTTTTATAGTTACTTTAGATTATTTATAAAGAGCCGTCTAGCGTGATGGGTGTATTATTACACCAATAATGGCTTTACGGTTAATAAGACCAAAACGAGAGCTATCGGTTGTTCCTCCGACTTGGTCACCTAAAACCATGTATGTATTAGGGGGTATAATGCCTTTAAAACTTTTCTCGTATAGTTGCAGCATTCTGGCTTTGGCTGTGGGCAACTTATAAAGGACTTTGGCACTATTTTTAAGAAGTTTTCCGTTAACTTCTACATACCATAAAGGCCTTGTTCCTATTTGCTTAATTTTAAACCTATCGCCATGGATAGCTTTGATTATTTTTATAAGTGGTATTTTGGATGAACCATTTTTTAAAATAACAATAGTTTCATTGCTTAAGGGTAATTTTGTACAAGATAAAGGCTCCCAAGCGATTGTACTCCCATTGCGAACAAGAGGAGCAAGAGAATTGCCTTTTACAAGAGATTTTTGCTCTATGCACTCTTTTTTAGAATTTTGTGTGTTAATATCTTCTCCAAAAGATACTTTAGGGAAGGTAAGAAATAAGCATAAAATAACTATTAATGGTTTAATTTGTTTCATGTTTTTCCTTACTTAGTAATATATGTAAGTATTATTATATACATGTTCTTATGGGTTGATATAAAAAAAAATTAAGAAATATGAAAAATATTTTTTGAACTTAAACTTTCTAAAACTTGACCTTTCTTGTTTAAATAGACAAAATAGCTTGTAATAATAAAATCTTGAAAGAGGTCTTTGACGATATAATGAGTATTATGAGTAAAATATTAAGACTTCCTATAGTTTTCGGTATTAGTTTTCTTTTAGTGGGAGGTGCTGTTTTTGGTGCTCTTTTCCTGCAAGCAAACAACATATATAAGCAAGACGGCTACCAGCAAGCTAGTGTGAGCTTACAGCAACTATCAACAATAGCAGGCGATATGCTTCGTCAGCGCATTAACGCTGAAATGGAACACTTATCTTTAGAAGGCGTACCCGACCCCAATATGATTAGGCAGCACATGAATGCTGTTATGCAGAGTTTCCCAGGGCAAATTATTATTATGAATGCCGATGGTAGCGATGTTCCTGCAACGTCTATTACTCAAGAACAGCTAGATAGTATTTTTCCTACTCTTGTAGATAAAAAAGCTCAAAGTTCTTTTGAACTAAACATTAGAGGCATAGACTACTTTATTTATACAGATTTTTTGCGATTCACAGCATCTAAGAATGCTGATTTTATGGCATTCTATTTAGTCCGTAGCGAGCATATGCTTAAACCATATCAGACACTTGTTCGGCAAATAATTCTTCTTTCTTTTGTCGGCGTTATATTACTGTTTTTTTGCGGAATGTTGTTCGGTAAGTTTATGTCTGTACGTATGGACCGTATAACTAATGCGCTATTATCTGCCGAACAAGGATTAAAGCCAGAGCCTCTTGGTACTTTTGGCACATACGAGTTTTGCAATCTCTCAAGAGCTGTAAACATATTATTACAAGGCCCTACAGAAAAAGATAAGGTACGCCAACAAGCAAATACAGATGCATTGACAGGAGTTCTCAATAGGCGTGGTTTTGTCCAAGCTATAGACGAGCGTTTTTCTCAAGGAGGAGAGTCATCAGAGATGAGTGTAATGTTCCTCGATCTTGATGGATTCAAACCTATCAACGATACTTATGGCCATGATGTAGGTGACAGTATTTTAAAAGAAGTTGCTAAGCGTTTAGGTACATGTACTAGGGAACAAGACCTTATTTGCCGCCTTGGTGGAGACGAGTTTGTCCTACTTTTCCCAACTCTTGTGGACAGAGATGTATTAACCCAACGTGCAGATAGTGTATTAGCACAAATAAACGAACCATACTGGGTTGGCGACAGCCGTGTTACTATGGGGGTCAGTATTGGTATTAGTATTGGACCTGCTGATGGCAAAACAGGAGAGCAGCTATTGGCTTCTTCTGATGAAGCTATGTACACAGCGAAGAAAACAGGTAAAAACCAATATACTTTTTACTCGTAAAAATTATTTATATTAGAATGGAGATAACTTATGGGTTATGAAATAGTTCATCCAGAGCAGGGCTGCGACGTCTTTGATAAAGACTTTGGTGACAAACCTATAGTGTATTTAGGTGGGAATAGCCGTGGGCGCGACTGGAGAATTGATTTTTTGCGACGCTTTAATAAAGAAAATGTTTTATTTATTAACCCTCGTCGTGATACCTATGTCCACCCTGAAGATATGCCAAGTGAACATGCCGAGCAAGTCTTATGGGAGCGAAGTGGGGTTAATAAATCTGATATAACAGTTTTTTGGCTAGGAGAAGGGCTTGCAAACCAAGCTGCCCGTGTTGAAATTGGCTATGCTTTAGGCTTAGGTAAACATGTTATTATCGGTGCTGAAGCTGGTTTTTTAGGTCTAGAACATTTAAGCGCATTTAGCGGGTTGGTTCTTTCTACTTCTGTAGAAGGTCTTATGGACAGAATGGCTGCAGCACTGCGAGAAATTCGTAAATAAATGAATATTGATTTTTCCTTTAACAAGCTAGCGCTTTTATATGGTATTGGCAGCGTAATGGCAGCTGTTACAGTTACAGCTAATTGGTTTATACGAGAAATGATGGGGGGTGGGTTAGCTCTTTTATCGTTTCAACCAGGGATAGACAACTATTATATGCCGATGGTATGGGGTGGTATTTGGGGGTTATTATATATATTCCCATTGCATTCACTATCATGGGTATGGCGAGGAATAATTTTTGGGTTTGCTCCAGCATTGACCCATTTATCGCTTAAATCTGGTGGGGTTAACCAAGCTATAGACTTCCTAAGCCCTGACAGGTTCTTGCGCCATGACACCCTTATTGTAATAATTGTATATATTATTTTTTGGGGGCTTAGCACTTCTTACCTTAGCCGCAAGGCATAAGCTGCTAACTTTTGCATTTGTCGGCAAGCTTAACAAGCGCTTGCGGGAACCCCGACGCTGAGACCACCACCTTTTTAGATCTAGGCACAGGGTCATAAGAGCTCGCTTGAGGCGTGTACTCAATAACAAAATACACACGATTGCTTATCATTTGTGCGGTGGCATATGGGGTATTTGGTATTTCAAAAGACCACAAGTAGCCTTGTCCATTAAGATTTATATTAACTCCACCAATACCTACTAAACTTATTTTAGGGAAGCCATCTACATTACTAGGCAACTTTGTAACTATGCGCAAAGTATTATGGCTTATGCTTCCATCAGTTTCGACAGTGACGCTATTCTTTTTGGAAGTTACCTTACAGTCTTTAACTTGCCATGTGCTTATATCGCCAGTTATTTTATTTACTTTAGAGGCTTTTAGCGCAGAATCATTGATAAAGCCAATGTCAGTTTTGGTTTGGTTTAGTTCGCAGCCTGACAAAGTCACCATTGTAGCTAAAGCAAAGGAATAAAATAGCTGTTGTTTGTTTTTTATGAGCTGCATGTGGTACACTTTTAAATAGTTTCATATAAGTCTGGTGATTATATAGTAATATCAATTCCAAATGCTACACATTTGAAATTGCACTAAACTCGCTTAAAATGCAGCAAAGCTACATCTGAATTGATTATAGTAAATAAAAAGGGCTAATCCAATGGCAAACGATACTATAGACATAAAAACATCTGAAATAGATAATGTTTTTAAAGAGCTTGGGATACAAGCGGTTAATAGTGGTGTTTGTGGTGAAAAATGGCACAAGAAACCAAATGGCAAAAATCTTATTTCTTATAACCCTTCAACAGGTAAACCTTTAGCCGAAATTATTTGTGCTGATGATGCAGACTATGAAAAAGTTGTAGTACAAGCGCAAGCTGCATTTATAAAATGGCGAAAGTTGCCAGCACCACAACGTGGCGAGATTATCCGACAACTTGGCGAGGAATATCGCAACCATAAATACTCCTTAGGTAAGTTACACTCCCTTGAAGTAGGCAAAATCTTTAGTGAAGGTTTGGGCGAAGTTCAAGAAGCTATAGATATTTGCGACTTTGCGGTTGGTTTGTCTCGTCAACTTTACGGCCTAACGATGCACTCGGAGCGCCCTGAACACCGTATGTACGAGCAATGGCACCCTATGGGAGTAGTTGGGGTTATTACGGCATTTAATTTCCCGTCTGCTGTGTGGGCGTGGAATGCAACTATTGCTGCAGTCTGTGGGAACACAATGGTTTGGAAACCTTCCGAGAAAGCGCCATTAACCGCAATTGCTATGCAAAAAATAGCCCATAAAGTTTTAGAAAAACACGACATGCAAGGTATTATGGGGCTTGTTATTTCCCCAGACAGAGCCCTAGGTGAGAAAATGGCAGCAGATACACGCATGCCGCTTATATCGGCAACAGGCTCGGTTGCTATGGGGCGTAGTGTAGGGCAAGTAGTAGCAAACCGGTTTGGCCGTAGTTTACTTGAGCTTGGCGGCAATAACGCAGTTATCGTGATGGATGATGCAGATGTTAATTTAGCAATGCGTGCAATTGCTTTTGGTGCAGTTGGCACAGCAGGGCAACGCTGCACAACAACAAGAAGAGTTTTTGTCCATGAAGCTATCGAAAATCAACTTGTTGATAAACTTTTAGCTGCCTATAAATCTGTTTCTATTGGTAACCCTTTGCAAGACGGGGTTTTAATGGGGCCTCTTATTGATGCTGATGCAGTTAAAAGTTACCAAAAAGCTATTACCCAAGCACAAAAGGAAGGTGGCAAGCTTATTGCTGGCGGTAAGCCTTTAAATATGGGTAAAGGTTATTTTGTGGAGCCAACTATAATTTTAGCTAACAAACCATTACCTATTATGCAAACTGAAGTTTTTGCACCCATTTTATATATTTGCCCAATTCAAAAATTAGAAGATGCCATTTCATTCCAGAATGATGTTCCGCAAGGTTTGTCATCGGCTATCTTTACTGGTGGCTTGGGTAATGCCGAACAGTTCTTGTCAGTAGTTGGCTCTGACTGTGGTATTGCTAATGTTAATATTGGTACATCAGGCGCTGAAATTGGCGGTGCTTTTGGCGGTGAAAAAGAAACTGGCGGCGGGCGTGAGTCTGGTTCTGACTCTTGGAAGGTTTATATGCGGCGCCAAACTTGCACGATTAATTATGGAAAAAAACTACCACTAGCGCAAGGTGTTGAATTTATTTAATTTAATGTAGATATACATAAGTAAGATAAACATAAATAGAGAAGGCTTAGAAAAATGGCCCTTAATACTATAGATTCGTCTAAAACAAAAAAAATTAAAGTTGCTGATATGTTTGGTATAGACTCTTCGTTGACGGTAGAAGGATTCGCAGAAAAGAACGAATTTGTTCCAGATATAGATGAAACCTACCAGTTTGACAAAGAAACCACCGAAGTTCTTTTGGCAGGTTTTGAGAACAACCTACGTATTCTAGTGCAAGGCTACCATGGTACAGGTAAATCAACCCATATCGAACAAGTAGCAGCACGCCTTAACTGGCCTTGCTTTAGGCTTAACCTAGATGGGCATATCTCAAGGTTGGACTTAGTCGGTCGGGATGCAATTGTTATTGAAAAAGGTAAGCAAATAACAACTTTCAGAGAGGGTATTTTACCGTGGGCGTTGCAACAGCCAATGGTTCTTGTTCTGGACGAGTATGACGCAGGCCGTCCTGAGGTTATGTTTGTTATCCAAAGACTTCTCGAGAAAGAGGGGGTACTAGCACTCCCCGAACAAAACAGGATTATTCAGCCTCATCCTAAATTTAGATTATTTGGAACATCTAATACAGTTGGTCTTGGTGATGCAACTGGCCTTTACCACGGCACCCACCAACTAAATCAAGCGCAAATGGACAGGTGGAACATGGTAGCACGCCTTAATTATTTGCCTGAAAACAAAGAGGTGGATATTGTTCTAGCAAAAGCTACAGAGCTGCATAATCGCCGTGACTTAGTCGAGAAAATGGTGCGTCTTGCAGGGTTAACCCGGACTGGCTTTATGGCTGGGGACATTGCAACGGTCATGTCCCCGAGGACTGTTATTATGTGGGCAGAAAATGCTGAGATATTAGGCGATATTTACGAGTCTTACCGGTTAACATTTATTAACCGAGCTGATGTGGAAGATGAAGAAACACTAAACGAATATTTCCAGCGTGTATTTGGCACAACTAAAGGCCTTGTTTTATAACAATGGCAGACAGCAAAGACGATCTTCGGCAAAAATTTATTGATGCCCTTACGCACACTACTCGTGCATTGGCTGGTAACGATAAGCTAAAAGTAGTTTTCCAAGAAGTTTCTAGTACTGAGACTGATGTAGAACACCTAGTACTACCCCCATTACCAGCGCATTTAGCTAGTAATGATATAGCTATTATTAAAGGTTTTGCAGATAGGCAAGCCTTTCTTTACCGCTATGGTTGGCCTAAAGATTTACAGTCTGGATTACAAGTATCTACTAATATATTTACAGATATCATTAAACCTATCGAATCTGCACGAGCAGAGGTATTAGGCAAAGAATCCTATGCGGGTACTGCCCCTCATTTAGACTTAATCTCAAGTTTAGAAGCTAAAAATTACGAAGAAAATAACAGCGATGTACCTATTGGCTACTTGCTATCGCTATATTTACGAGAGAACTATGGCCAAAAATTATCAAAACAACAAGAAAAAGTAATAGATGACAATAAGCATCTGATTACTCCTGAAATTAAAGACTGGTTAAAACATGCCCCAAAATATCTGCATAGCCAGAAAGAACAAATCTTAGTTTATAAAGAGCTTCTCGATTTATTAGGTATTAGCGAGCAACAAGAACAACAACAGCAACAAGGTGATGATAAACAAGGTAATGAGTCTGAAGAACAAGCTGGCAGCCAAGGCCACGGTGAAAATGATGAGAATGAAGACAACACTAATGTTGATGTAAGCACTATCGAGCAACAAGACAATGAACTAGCAGAAGATACCCCTCCGTCAGAAGAAGGTAGCGAAGGTGATGCTGCAAATCCTAATCGACCTAGTGGTGACGAAAGCCAGCAACTATATAAAGCCTACACCACCGAGTTTGATAGTATCATAAAAGCAGAAAAACAAGTTACGCAAGCAGAGATGTCGCGCTTAAAAGAACGTTTTAGGATGGTGACATCTGGTAACCGTGCAGTTGTGTCGCAATTAGCGGTAAAGCTACAAAGGTTTTTATTAGCCCAAACCGAGTTTGGCTGGAGGCTAGACCAAGAGGAAGGGTTTATTGACCCTCGGAAATTGTCACAAGTTGTTACAAGCTCGGAACCTCGCCCATATCGGCTGCCATTGCCTCGACATGAGCGAGACACGGTTGTTACATTACTGGTTGATAACTCGGGCTCTATGCGTGGTAGACCAATCGAGATGGCAGCAGTATCAGCAGATGTACTTGCTCGGACGCTAGAACGCTGTGGAGTAAAAGTAGAAGTCCTAGGGTTTACTACCCAAACATGGAAAGGCGGGCAATCTCGCCTTGACTGGATAGCAAATGGTAGCCCAGATAACCCAGGGCGCTTAAACGATTTACTACACGTTGTGTATAAAGAGGCGGATGCCTCATACCGACATGCAAAACCAGGCTTTGCCGTTATGCTAGCTGACGATTTGCTCAAAGAGAACATTGATGGAGAAAGTCTCGTTTGGGCATATAGCCGTTTGTTAAAACGAACAGAAAAACGCAAAATTTTACTAGTAATATCTGACGGTGCACCGGTTGACTATGCTACCGATAAACATAACCCACCTAATTATTTAGATGCACATCTACGCTACGTTATTAACCAAATAGAGAAAAAAGGCATGGTCGAATTGCTTGCTATTGGTATTGGGCACGATGTACGGCGCTATTATCGGAACGCTGTTACTATTGAAGACCCCTCACAATTAGGCCAAGCTTTAGTAGATAGAATGGTTTATTTGTTCTCTACCCACGACCGCACTCCAAAAGCTGTTGAAAAATATCGGCAGAAGAGAGTTCCAAACCCAAGCTAGCTTGCTTTTTCTGTTGGCTACCATTAGAATGACACCTCTAAACTTATTATAAATAAAAGGTGGCTTACCCTATGCTTAGTGGCAATCAGATTCGGCAAGAATTTCTTAATTATTTTAAAGAGCACGGGCATACTATTGTGCCATCATCATCGTTGGTTCCTACTAACGACCCAACCTTGTTATTTACAGCCGCAGGCATGGTGCCATTTAAAGACTTATTTTTAGGCACAGAAAAACGAGATTATACACGTGCCACATCATCGCAGCGTTGTCTGCGGGCTGGTGGCAAGCATAATGACCTCGAGAATGTTGGCTATACCTCACGGCATCATACTTTTTTTGAGATGCTGGGTAATTTTTCTTTTGGGGATTATTTCAAGAAAGAGGCAATTCCATTTGCTTGGAAGTTTCTAACCGAACGCCTTGGGATTGATGCCGACAGACTTATTGTAACTATCTACCATACCGACGAAGAGTCGTACGACATTTGGCATAAAGATATAGGCTTAGCAGACGATAGAATTATTCGTATTTCCACCTCAGATAATTTCTGGACTATGGGCGATAATGGCCCATGTGGCCCATGCACCGAGATATTCTACGACCACGGTGCCGATATTGCAGGGGGCCCTCCAGGTAGTGCCGACGAAGACGGCGACAGATTTGTTGAGATCTGGAATGTTGTTTTTATGCAAAGCATCATGAAAGATGGTGAAATAGCTGGCGAGTTAGCCCAAAAAGGGGTTGATACAGGCTCAGGGCTAGAACGCTTAACAGCTGTTTGCCAAGGTGTGCATACTAACTACGACATTGACACCTTTCAAGCAATTATAAAAAAAGGTGCAGAGCTAACAAACCATATTTACGGTAAAGAAGATGCTGTGGATGTATCGCTCCGAGTATTGGCCGACCACCTCCGTGCGATGAGCTTTTTGCTTGTTGATGGCGTTATGCCATCAAACGAAGGTCGGGGCTATGTTTTGCGGCGGATTATGCGCCGTGCAATGCGTCATGCTCATCTTTTAGGGATGACAACTCCGTTTATATTCAAAATGGTAGGGGTTTTATCTAATGTGATGGGTGATGCTTACCCAGAGTTGGTAAGAGCACAAAAAATGATTGAAGATACAATCGAGCTAGAAGAAGAGCGGTTCTCTCGTACTCTAACTAAGGGGCTTAAACTATTGGCCGAAGAAACATCATCTCTTAAGGCTGGCGATGTCTTAGCTGGTGAAACTGCTTTTAAACTTTATGACACTTATGGTTTTCCACTAGATTTAACTCAAGATGCTCTACGTAGTCGCGATATTGCTGTCGATGAAGAAGGCTTTGAAATTGCAATGACCGAGCAACGCAACCGAGCGCGTAAAGCAGGGCTTGGTACAGGGCAAGAAAAGCTAGCACCAGTTTGGTTCGAACTGCAAGACAGGCTGCTAGCTAGTGAGTTTTTAGGTTATAGTCTGACCCGAGCAAGTGCTTTAGTTGCAGCCATTGTAGTTGCTGATGAAGAGTACCCTACATTAGTAAAAGGTAATAAAGGGATTATTCTTTCTAACCAAACCCCATTTTATAGCGAGTCTGGCGGGCAGGTTGGCGATAAAGGAACTATTACTACCCAAACAGGTACAGCAAAAGTTCTTGATACCCAAAAACTGTTCGATGGCAAAATAGTGCAGCATATGGTTGAGGTTACAGAAGGGGTGATACAACAAAACCAAGAAGCTGATTTTGTTGTTGATACAGCTTTTCGGGACAACACAGCTCGTAATCACTCGGCAGCACATTTATGCCATGCTGCCTTGCGTGAGGTTTTAGGAGACCATGTTTTCCAAAAAGGTTCTTTGGTCACTGACGAGAAAATGCGTTTTGACTTCTCCCACAACAAAGGCTTGTCTGTTGAAGAACTAGAGAACATTGAGAACCGTGTTAACGAAATGATACGCCAAAATACAGACGTACACACAAAAGTAATGGACCATGAAAGCGCCATAGAAGCAGGAGCAGTAGCATTGTTCGGCGAAAAATATGGTGATGAAGTCCGTGTTCTAAGTATGGGTAAAAAAGATAATGAAGCTTATTCTGTAGAGCTTTGTGGGGGGACACACGTTGCTAGAACTGGTGATATTGGTTTGTTCAAGATTATTACAGAAAGCTCTATTGCTGCAGGCATTCGCCGTGTTGAAGCGCTAACTGGCGAGGGGGCTTTTACTTATTTACGTAGTCGTGACAGGCAACTTGCTGCTGTTGCTCAAACTTTAAAAGTACAACCAGACGAACTTGGCGAGCGCTTGCAAGCAATGCAAGCTGACATCAAAACTTTAAGAAAAGATCTTAAAGAAGCACAAAAAAATGCTGGAGCTGGTGGCGGCGGACAAGCTGATAGCTTGTTCGAATCTGCTGAAACCGTTGGAGATTTTAGGTTTATTGGTGCATCTGTCCCTAATTTGGCTGGTGATGTACTACGAGACCTAGTCGCAGACCTTAAAGAGCGGCTAGGCAGTGGTATTGTGGTATTGGGTAGCGATGCCGATGGCAAAGCTACTTTGTGTGCAGGCGTTACTAAAGATTTAACATCACGTTATAATGCTGGTGCTTTGGTAAATGCTGCTGCTGAACAAGTCGGCGGTAAAGGTGGCGGACGGCCAGACTTTGCAATGGCTGGCGGTAAAGATACAGCTAAATTGTCTGATGCTATTAAAGCTGCTCGGGCATTTATTGGTTAGCAAGCAATGTATGGCATTTTCCACGGAGGCTTCCGAGGTTTAAAAGCTGCCGAAGCTAGAGAGGCTTGGCGTAGTTTTTTTGGAGCAATGGCCGAAAAGTTGCCAGATAACCCACGGGTTGTAATTGTTCCGTGGGCGAGTAGCCCGAAACAATGGCAACAAACAGGCAGTACTTTTGAACGCAGGGCTCTAGAATTTGGGTTTACTTACTCGTCTATTACTATTGCTCAATCAGCAGAAAATCTAGCGGATATTTTATATGATGCCGATTTAGTTTATTTACCTGGTGGTATTTTTATTAAAAGGCTTATCGACAGTCTTAATCAATCGCTTACAAAAGTAAACCTACCTAAAGATGTCACTTTTGCAGGGTATTCTGCTGGCGCTTATGCGATGGCAGACATATTTTACGATGCTAAAGCAAAAAAAACAGAGAAGGGCTGCAGCTTATTTAAGTGCGCCGTGTGCTGCCATTATAGCCATCAACGATTACAAGCATCAGAGCTGCTGTTGGGCAAGTCTGATGCTATGTTTCTTCTAAAAGATGGTGAACAAGCATTAATAACCAATAGGTAGCCCATTGCTGTTTGAATGTGGCATTTTGGGCTTTATTCGCCTGCTTTCTGACCTAATAAGCTTTTCTGCTTTTTCGAGGATACCAAATTGGTGCTTCAAAAATAGAGATACAGCTTTTTCGGCTTGTTTATTTATTTCTTTATGTTTTTTAAGCGCGCTTTTAATGCCAAACTCTACTACTTCTAGGTCACGCTTAAGCGGCAGAATATGAGATTGAATTAGGAAATCTACCATTGCCGGCGTTGTTGCAGGCTGTAGACTTTCTATCTCATGAGTATTCCTGAAGTTGTTATGCAGCTCATCAAAAGTTTGGAATAAATAAGCATCATTAATTAACAATGGTGGCTTACTTATTTCCTCTTGCTGCAAAAGTGCCCCCCCTTGGGCATTTAATAAGAGAATAAACTCTTGCTGGTTACTGTAAAAGCCAACAACAGCTTCTCCAAAATTAGAAGATACAAGCATATTATTATTTTTAACCCCCGTAAAATATACCCTTTAGAGCGCTGATTTCCCCAAACCAGAGTAGCTCGATATTATTATGGTAAGGAGTACATATTATTGTCTGACAATTGTCTGACAATTGCCAGAAATGCCTAAAAAACAGCGCTTACAATTTTGTTTAATGATATTAGCTGAAAAACAATGTACTCTTTTAAAATAAAGAATTTAATAAAGGACAGCTTTTATAAAATGTTACGAGTATTGCTTATTTCCACTCTGTTTCTTACTGGCTGCACATCTACTAACCATATAGCTAGTGTAAGAATGGTTGTAGATGTGCCTGCAGAAGTGGACTCTATTTCTAAACATTTAAACTGTTCTTGGCAAAAAATGCCAGACCCTATGTACCCTGCAAAAGGGCATGATTATTCTTGTGTAGCCGACCCGTACGCCAGTGTTATCTTGTTTGTTGCATCGGATGAAAATGTTGGCATAGAGGGTAATAAACAAGCTATTAAAAAAATTAAGTTAATATGGAAAGAGTGGGACAAGGACTCTCATATTATAGATGCCAAACCAGATGCTAGCCGCTTTATTGCTTATTTAGCACAACGTTTTTTTGAGCCATCAAAGGCTACAAAATTAGTAGATACATTCTTCGGAGACAAAGACAAAGTATTTACATATAAACAATTAAAAGTTACCTACCAACATCGCCAGAAGCCGATGATGGCACTGCATAGGCTAGAAATAGAGAACACTAATAAGCATGGCCTTTTATATGCTCATTTGCCTCCGCATGAGATTACCAAATAGAAATTAAAAATTAAAAAATAATATAATAGAGGACTAAACTTTATGACAACTCCAGTAACAATTGCTCGCGGTGATGGCATTGGCCCTGAAATTATGGACGCAACGCTAAAAATTATGGAAGCGGCAGGTGCTAAAATTGCTCCTGAATTTGTAGTACTCGGTGAAAAGGCGTTTAACCAAGGAATAGATAACGGCATTACTGATGAAGCTTGGGACTCTATTAAACGTACTAGCTTATTGTTTAAAGCACCTATCACAACTCCACAAGGTGGTGGTTATAAAAGTGTTAATGTTACATTGCGTAAGTCGTTAGGCTTATTTGCTAATGTGCGCCCTGTACGTACACTTGCACCATATGTACACACCAAACACGAAAATTTTAATATGGTTGTAGTCAGAGAGAATGAAGAGGACCTTTATGCAGGTATAGAATATCGCCAAACTCGTGATACTTGCCATTCGGTAAAACTATTAAGCCGTACTGGTAGCGAGATGATCATCCGTTACGCATTTGAGTATGCACGTGCTTATGGCCGTAAAAAAGTTACTTGCCTGATTAAAGACAACATCATGAAAATTTCTGATGGGTTATTTCATAAGGTATTTAAATTAATCGCTACCGAATATCCAGAGATAGAAGCAGAAAGCATAATTGTAGATATCGGCATGGCACGGATTGCCGATACTCCTGAGCGTTTTGACGTTGTGGTTACTCTTAATCTATATGGTGATATTGTTTCTGACATTGTTAGCCAAGTTGCGGGTTCTGTTGGTTTGGCTGGTTCGTCTAACATTGGGCAAAATGTAGCTATGTTTGAGGCTGTGCACGGCTCGGCTCCAGACATATCTGGGCAAAGCATTGCTAACCCATCAGGGTTGCTTAATGCAGGTATTTTAATGCTACGCCATATTGGCCAAGGTGATGTTGCAGTTAAAATAGAAAATGCTTGGTTACGCACTATTGAAGATGGGGTACACACGGCTGATATTGCAGTTAAAGGCACAAACCCTGTTAGTACACAGGAATTTGCAGATGCAGTTATCGCAAACCTTGGTAATAAGCCACAAACATTGGCTGAAGCATCAGAAAATGCTCATCGTACTGTAAAAATGCCAGACCCTACAAAAACTACAAAGTCCGAGCGTTCTAAAAAGTTAGTTGGGGTTGATGTATTTATTGACTGGGCTGGTAAAGACATAGAAAAAATTGGTAAAAATGTAGAAAGTATTTCCATTGAGGGCTTAGTTCTAAAAGGTATCTCTAGCCGCGGTATGCACGTTTACCCAAATGCCGAGCATAATGCTAAGGTGTTGTCTGACCAGTGGCGTTGCCGTTTTACAAATGATAATGGCTCTGTAACTAACGAGCAAGTCCGCCAAGTTTTAGCAAAACTAGAAGCTATGGACTACGACTGGATAAAAACAGAAAACCTATACACTTTTGACGGTGACCATTGTTATAGCCAATCTCAAGGTGAGTAGGCCCAATATAAAAGGAGAACACAGTTATGACTTTCGATAAAATACAAGTACCAGCAGGCGATAAAATAGTTGTATCAAACGGTAAACTACAAATATCGGATAACCCAATTATTGCGTTTATTGAAGGTGATGGCATTGGTCCTGATATTTGGAAAGCAGCACAGCATGTTTTAGATAGTGCAGTTGAAAAAGCGTATAACGGTAAACGTAATATCTCGTGGATGGAAGTTTTCGCAGGTGATAAAGCAAATACAGTTTATGGCCGCGAAGTTTGGCTGCCTGACGAAACTTTAGAAGCTTTTAGAGAGTTTATGGTGGGTATTAAAGGGCCATTAACAACGCCTATTGGTGGCGGTTTCCGTAGCTTAAATGTAGCACTACGCCAAGAACTAGACCTTTACACTTGCTTGCGCCCTGTGCGCTATTTTGCTGGTGTTCCAAGCCCAGTTAAACGCCCTGAAGACACAAACATGGTAGTTTTCCGCGAGAATAGCGAAGACATTTATGCTGGTATAGAGTGGGAAGCTAAAACACCAGAAGCTAAGAAAATGATTAACTTCTTACAAAATGAAATGGGTGTTACAAAAATCCGTTTCCCTGAAACATCAGGTATTGGGGTTAAGCCTGTATCTAAAGAGGGCACAGAGCGTTTAGTACGAGCTGCTATGGAGTACGCTATCGAAAATAATTTACCAAGTGTAACTTTGGTACATAAAGGTAATATCATGAAGTTTACCGAAGGGGCGTTTAAATCTTGGGGGTACGACCTTGTACGTAACGAGTACGCTGGTAAAGCTGTTGTCGCTGAAGATGTTAACTGGGAGCCACAAGCAGGCAAGGTAATGGTTAAAGATGTTATTGCCGATGCATTTTTGCAGCAAATCCTAACTCGTCCTGCCGAATATAGCGTTGTGGCTACTTTAAATTTAAATGGTGACTATATTTCTGACGCGCTAGCAGCGTGCGTTGGCGGGATTGGTATTGCACCAGGTGCAAACATTAATTACGAAACAGGCCATTCTATTTTCGAAGCTACTCATGGGACTGCACCTAAATATACTGGTATGGACAAAGTTAACCCAAGCTCGCTTATCCTATCGGGTGAGATGATGCTACGTCACATGGGGTGGACTGAGGCTGCAGACATGGTAATTAATGGTGTAGAAGCTGCAATTACATCTAAAATTGTAACTTACGACTTTGCCCGGATGATGGACAATGCGCAGGAAGTAAAATGTTCTGAATTTGGTAATGCTGTTGTAAGTAAGATGCAATAGTAAAGCTATAAAAAGCGAGAGAGCCCTAATCCGATGGATTAGGGCTCTCTCTTTTCGCTACTTGTTTAAGCCTTCAGTAGGCATTTGTGAAAACTGAATGCCATGCCAAGCAAAAATCTTCTTGGCATTTGTCATGGTTTCCATATGTTCTGCAACAATATGGATACCTAGACTACGGCAAAGCTCCACAACTTCTTTTGTATCAGCAGGCATAACCTGCGAATTTAAAAGACCTTCTGAATGTTGCCTATCAAACTTTATAGCCCAGATGGGCAATTGCTTGATGTGTTCTGATGTGTGGCAACCTTCTTCACCAACATCGTCTAAGACCCAACGGAAGCCCATATTACGAACTACATTCATGTAATTAACAAGTTCATCGGTGATTTCCAAATGGCTTTCCTCGGTAATCTCGAGGATTACCTTTTTTGGATCGCCGCCATTGTCAATGAAGTTTCTGAAAACTTTCATTAGCTGGCTACGAGGCCATATCGTCATGGCACTCGGAGGGATGTTTAGGCTTATTTCGCTGCCTAATCCCTTTGCGTGCTCCAATGCTGTTTCTACTAAGCAAGGGGTAACCTTACCCAGTAAGCTCCAGCTTTCAAGGCAATTTACTGCCTCTTGGACTGAGATTGATTCATCCCAAAAGCGTAATAACAGCTCATGGAACTGAACACACCCTTTTTTTCCGTCAACAATTGGCATGGAATGAAATTTAATTTCATCATACTTTATTGCCTCGACAATCCTAAGAGCAAATGCCCTTGAATCATCATCAGGAACATTACCTTTTTTCTCTCGAATTGTGATTACTCGAGAAAGTTCTTTAGGTGCTAGGTAGGTAGTTTTGTCTATTGCTTTCATAAGTGCCCCCAAGGGCAGCTGATAGAAGAGAAAACCATTTTAAAACTTCAGCTTTGAGTTTTTAATGGTTTTAATAAAGTGAGACTAGTTTTTGAGTATTTTACCGCACCAGATGGCGCAGTTTTTGAAACGATGAAGATACTTCTGATATTGTGTATTTACATGTAAGATGAAAATGCTGATATTTCAAGGGTTATATAGGAAATAATGATTTATGCTTGACGACAAAATGCTATCACAAGCGGTATTAAAGATGATACCACCAGAAAAGAGAGATTATTTCACTCCACTTTTTAAAGAATTTGAGAATGGCAAGGTAGCTTCATTTAACCTAGCTGCAGCTTTTTGGAGCTTTTTTTGGCTGTTTTACTATCGCATGCCGCTGTTTGGTTTGGTTGGTATGGTTATATTTATTGGTATAGATATTTTAACCCCGAGTTTATTAGCTCCTTTGCATATGCCTATAACTACTGTACAGGTAATAGATTTTTTCGCCCCAGTTGTTTTATCTGTTTTGATCTTGGGTTTCTTTTCTAACTGGATTTATTGGTGGAGTTTACGCCATAAAGCAAAAAGAATATTAAACCAAAACCTTAATGAAGCCGAGCAACTGGAACTTTTAGCTAAAAAAGGCGGTACAAACCTAAAAGGTATTTTATGGTGGGTAGGGGGATTAACCATTATATTTACTAGCATTATGTTATTAGCTTATTTGCAAAACCCTGAACAAATAAAAGCAATACTCCTAAATAGCCTGTAACAAGTGAACATAAAAAAGCGGTGAGGGTTTAAACCTCACCGCTTTTTAAAATATAAAAGTAACTACGCTGTAGTTGTAGCTTCAGCAGTAGCAGTAACTTTTTTGCGAATTTGTCTGCGTAGTTTAGCAGCTGCATCAGAAAAAGTTTTATGGCCACGGTAGCCTTGCATGAACAAGTCTAGGTTGCCGTACTTAGCAATTGTACGAATAGCAGATGTGCTAACCCGTAAAGTAACTTTGCGCCCTAGAATTGCGCTGTCAAAAGCTTTTGACTGCAAGTTTGGTAACTGGCGGCGCTTTGTGTGGTTATTTGCGTGCGATACGTTGTTCGCAACGTTTGGGTTCTTACCTGTAATTTCACATACACGTGACATGGCTCTATCCTTACGACCTAAATCTAAAAAACTGGTTTATCTGCTTATGAATAATATATTATCCATACAATGCAGGGGGTATTTGTAGCTATTTAAATCCATTTTGTCAATAGCTACAAAGCTATATTTATAATTTTTATTAAAGCAATAACTCAAAAGAGCGCCATTTACCATGCTGCTGTGGTTTAATTGGTACAATACCACCAGTTGCAGAAAATGGCATTGATGCTGGCAGCTGTAATGTTTTACCCTTGATAAGCTTAATATTAACAATACAATTAAGCTCTCGGTAAATTCCAAATTTCTTTAGGCGAACTTCATTCCCATCCCATGAAAAACCCATTAACCCTGTGCCATGCCCAGAAAATTCTGTGGATACTTCAAAAATATCCCCTTTTGAAATATTTGCTTGCGAGCAGGGGAGGTTAATAACAACATTTTCTCTATCAACAGTTGTTTGCAAGGTTGTGTTAATTGGTATGAATAGCATTAGCACCATAGCTGCTAATAGAAAAAATATTAAATATTTATTTACATTGCTCATGACAAGTAATTTATATTGGTAATGCTTATAACGCAACGCTGTTTATGGGCTAAGCTATAAAATGTATGCACATTCTTGTATGCAGTTATATACGTGTCACAATTAAAGGTTGTTTTTATAGATGTGCATACTGTAACTATATGTATGCCTGTAATAAAGTGTTGATATTAAACATATTTTACAATAATTAATTTTTCTTGTGCCGGAATAGGTAGATGTAAATATTTTGTTATATATTATGGGGTGTTAGTTGTTATAGATAAGTTATCAACAGAGTTATCCACAAGGTTAAGCATGACCAAATGATATGGCAACTCTAGAAGGGTCAATCCCCATTTTTTGCAGACAAGCAGCATATCGTTTTTTAGGTTGTGTTTTATATATTATGTCTGTGTCGGCATCTATTGTAAGCCAGCTGTTTTCTGCAATCTCTTGCTCTAGTTGACCTGCTGACCAACCTGCATAACCAAGGCATAAATTCATGTTAGAAGGGGCAGAGCCTTGGGCAATCTCTCTTATAATATCAGACGTAGATGAAAGGTGGATATGTGGTGCTAGACACATGGTTGTCTCGTGGTTATAGCCATCATCATGAAGCACAAAACCACGGTCAGCCTCGACAGGACCACCAAAAAATATAGTTGGGTCTTGGCTTTGGCTATTTTGAGGAATGGATAGGTCCTTAGCTATTTCTTTAAAATTTACGTCGGTTAGTGGTTGGTTAATGACAACACCCATTGTGCCTTCATCTGAATGGACACAAATGTAAATAACAGCACTTTCCCAAACCGAGTCCCTAAGATTGGGCGTAGCTAGAATTAAGCTATTTTGTAGTGTTGTTAGAACATTTGCTTTTGGCATAGTTTTTCCTATTCTTTGTCTCTATTGGCATGGCGCCTTCCTCTGACTGCTAATTTGTCGGCACGTTCGTTCATTTCGTCGCCAGAGTGCCCCTTTACCCATTCAAATATAACATGGTGGCGTTCTAATTCTTCATCTATACGTAGCCATAGGTCTTTATTTACTACTGGTTTTCTGGTGGCTGTTTTCCAGCCCCGTTCTTTCCATTCTGCCATCCATTGGGTTGCACCATTTAAAACATACTTTGAGTCTGTATATATAGTAACATGGCATGGCTTTTTTAGTAATGCTAGCGCTTCAATTACAGCTTGTAGCTCCATACGGTTATTGGTAGTGTCGGCAACCCCACCAAAAATATCTTTTTCTAGATCGTTCCAAATAAGGACAGCACCCCAGCCACCGGGGCCAGGGTTGCCAGAGCATGCGCCATCTGTGTAGATAGTAACTTTGGAAATATTATCAGGTAATTCTTTTACTTTATGGTGCTTCATTTATTAAGGATATCTTCTAATTTATTTGTTTTAAAAAATAGTAGTCTTTTTGCATATGCTTCTGGTGGGCGAGGAGGTTTTCCTGATATTACTGGTTTAATCCAAGTATTTAAACGCATAGCAAGAACAACACAAGATGCACGACGGCATAATTCGGGTAATGCTACGTACTCTGCTTTAGACAGTTGGCGTACGTTGTTGTACCCGTCGTAAAATGCTTTGAAATGTGGTGCAACAAAATCTCCGTTGCCATCAAACCCCCATGCGGTTAGGGCTGTTGCTAAATCGTAAGCAAAACAGTCTATACCTGCCATATAAAAGTCTATGACTCCACCAACTTTATCGCCATCAAATAGTATATTATCACTAAAAAGATCTGCGTGTATAACCCCAGACGGTAAATCAAGCCTAGCTGCTGTATCATCTGTTTGCCAACAGGCTTCTTGTTTAAGAATTTCTAATAGTTTTTTCTTTTCGTCGTCATAGTTAGCTTCATTTAGATTAGCAATAACTTTTTTTAAATGGCTAGGTGCCCATGTTTGTAAGCCTTTGTGTTCGTATCCTTTACTAGCTTTATGCATCATAGCTAAGGTCTCACCAGCTAGTTTTGCTGTGTGCGTGGATATTGGTTTTTCTTCACCTTTAACAAGGCTGCTAATAAGTAACTGCTTGCTGTTTATGTGGTGGCTATAACTACCTTTTTTATCTGCTACAAATGTCATCACAGGTACATTTTGCTTTGCTAGGTGGTTTAGGTATTTAGGTAACCATTCTATTTGGGTGACCTCCTCTGGGGCTTCTACTATGGTGCAAATAAAATTATCGGTAGTAGTTTTTAAATGGTAATTACTGTTTACAGTACCTTCTGCTATGCCTTTTAGTTGTAAAGCTTCGCCAATATCGTAGTTGTTTAGGATAGGTTGTAGTTGTTTTATGCTTAGTTGGGTATAAACAGCCATATTCTTCTACTTTTTTTTTGGTTGCTAGTCTGCTATATATGAACATGATTTTGCTTTATTTAAAAGAAGGTTTTATTAATGCCAGCTAACCCAATGCCAGAATTTACATCTCGGACACCTGTGTCAGATAAACTATTTACTCGTGCAAAAACGATGATACCAGGTGGGGTTAATTCGCCAGTGCGAGCATTTAATGGTGTTGGTGGTAACCCAATATTTTTTGCAGGTGCTGAAGGGGCTGTTGTCCAAGATATGGACGGGCACCAATACGTTGACTATGTGGGCTCGTGGGGACCAATGCTATTAGGGCATGCAAACCCTAAAGTGACTAGTGCTATCAAAGACGCCGTGGACCTAGGCACATCTTTTGGTGCACCGACCGACCGAGAAACATACCTTGCTGACTTACTAATTAGTAAACACAAAGAATTTGGCATTGAAAAAATTAGGCTAGTAAACTCAGGCACAGAAGCCACTATGAGTGCAATCCGCTTAGCACGTGGCTATACTGGGAGGACGAGAATTATTAAATTTGACGGCTGCTATCACGGCCATGGCGACAGCTTATTAGTTGCAGCTGGTAGTGGTGCTGCAACAGCTAGCATACCTGGTTCTGCAGGTGTTCCCGAAGAGTTGGCAGCACTAACAACCGTTGTGCCGTATAACGATGCAAATGCACTAGCAGCAGCCTTTAACGCTTATGACGACATTGCATGCGTCATTATTGAGCCTATTGCAGGCAACATGGGCTGTGTGACTCCTCAAGAAGGGTTTTTACAAGCAGTACGTAAACTATGTACCGATAACAGCAGCCTACTTATTTTTGATGAAGTGATGACAGGCTTTAGAGTTAATAAAAATTCTGCAATGGGGCTTTATGGCATTACTCCTGATTTAGCAACTTTTGGCAAAATACTTGGCGGTGGATTGCCTTTGGCAGCGTATGGCGGTAAAGCAGAAATTATGGACAAACTAGCCCCACTTGGCGATGTTTACCAAGCAGGCACACTATCTGGCAACCCTCTAGCGACAGCCGCAGGCTGCGCAATGCTAGAGCAATTAGATGATGCAGTTTATACAAAGCTAGAAAACACTGCTGAATACCTAGAAAAGGAGCTTTTATCTTTAGCTAAAAAACATAACCACTCGATGCAAATTAACAGAGTGGGTGGAATGTTTGGGATATTCTTTGCTGATACAACCCCACAAAACTTTACCGAAGTTAAAGCAACCGATACCGATAAATTCTCTAGGTTTTTCCACGAAATGTTAGAGGAAGGGGTGTATCTACCACCATCAGCATTTGAAACTTGGTTTATTTCCACAGCACATGACAGCGAGCACCTAGAACATACCCTTAAAGCTGCAGATAAGGCGTTAGGTCGTGTCTAAATTTGTACCTGGCATTTATGGTGGCATTGATTGTGGTACGGGTAGTATCCGTTTGATGATTATTAGCGTTACTGATGATGGTTGCTCCGAAGTCCTAATACATAAAACTGTTAAGCATAACCTTAGGTACGACTTACATGAAGACGGTATAATTAAAAACAATACTATTGAGCAGCTGGTTGAGATTAATCAAGATTTTGCAAAAATTTCTAATACCTACCAAACAAAGCTTATTAATGCTGCTGCTACTGAGTCCTTGCGTTCTGCTAAAAATAGCGCAGAAGTTTTGGGTGCGTTAACAAAAGCAGGTATTGATTATACTATAATAGATGGCATAAACGAGCTGGAAGCCTCTATTTTAGGCGCAAGTAATTCTCTTAATAATATGAGCGAACATTTCTACTTTGTTGACAGTGGCGGCAGCAGTACTGAATTTAGCCTTGTACAAAATAGCAACTTTAAGCCCATAGCAGGGGACAGTTTACGTATTGGCGTTGTACCCTTATCAAAAGAGCTAGAAGCTAAAGGGGACAAAACCAGCCCCGCAGATATAGAAAAAATGACCAGTAGCCTAACCAATATTTTTACAGACACAAAACAAGGTTGGCCTAAAGTACCCTCAAAAATAAATGAAGTAGTAATAGCTAGTACAACTATGTCTAGGTTTTGTTTTCTACAAAAAGGTTTAGGCCACGGTAAAATGAGGTATGGTGAATATTACGACCTATCCTTAGATGATTTACACACTATTCTTAAAAATATGTCAGATATGACATTGCCCGAGCGCATAAAAAACCCTGATTTAAATGAAGATATTGCACATTATATTCTCCCAACAATAATTCAATCTATAGCTATTCTAAATGCAACAGGTGCAAGAACCGCACGTTTTATCCAGAATAGTGTTTGCCGTGGCCTTGCTCTACAAGCTGCTATAAAAAAGGACAAAGCTTCAAATGGCTGATAAATCTACCTCTAAAAAGAGAAAAATTAATAAACATAATACTCGCTTCGAGAAAACAGTAACCCCATCAACTCGTTATTATTTAGAACGGCAGGTTCGGGACCCTTACTCTAATAAAGCCCGTGAAGAAGGCTATCGTTCGCGTGCTGTATATAAATTATCCGAAATAAATGACAAATATAATTTAATAAAACAAGGTCAAATTATTGTAGATCTAGGTGCAGCCCCCGGAAGCTGGAGCCAAATGGCAGCAAGGATTATGCAGAAAAATGGAACTGTAATCGCACTAGATAAAATAGAGATAGACACCATAGACGGAGTTAAATTTTTATTAGGTGATTTTACGGAAGATAAATGCTTAGATGCTTTGCTTAAAATAACACCAAAAGGTGTAGATATTGTACTTTCAGACATGGCACCGGAAACATCAGGTACGGCGAGTGTGGATCACTTGCGGATTATGGGCTTAGCAGAGCTAGCAGCCGATTTTGCCGAAAGAACCCTTAAGCCTGGTGGAAGTTTTATTTGCAAACTATTTATGGGCGGTGGCGAAAAAGCTTTTTCTGTTAGTTTGCGCAAACAATACAATAAAGTTAATTTTATTAAACCAAGCGCATCACGCGCCGACTCTAAGGAAATTTTTATTGTAGCTAGAGATTTTAAAGGGTAATTATAATAAATATGCTATCCTATCTGCTATAAAAAGAAACAAGGAACAATATGGCACGCTTACTCGATATCAAAAAACTAAACATTACTTTTTCTAGTGACGCGGGACCCTTGCACGCAGTTAAAGACGTGTCTTTCCACGTGGGTAAAGGCGAAGTTGTTTGCTTGGTGGGCGAGTCGGGTAGTGGCAAAACAATTTCAGCATTAGCTGCTATGGGTTTATTGCCTGAGAACAGCAAAGTTACAGCCGAAAAATTATCATTCGATGGCAAAGATTTACAAACCTTAGATGCCGAGTCTTTCCGCAAGCTACGTGGCAAAGACATGAGCATGATTTTCCAAGAACCAATGACTAGCTTAAACCCTGTTTTTAAGGTGGGCGAACAGGTTGAAGAGGTTCTTACAATCCATACCAAACTATCCCATAAAGACCGCAAAAAAAGAGTTTTAGAGCTTTTCGAAACCGTAAAAATTGATGACCCAGAACGCCGTTACCATGCATACCCTAGCCAACTTTCAGGTGGGCAGCGGCAGCGGGTGATGATTGCAATGGCACTAGCCATGGACACCAAACTACTTATTGCCGACGAGCCAACAACAGCACTAGATGTAACCGTACAAGGCCGTATCCTCGAGCTACTCTGCGAGCTAAAAGACAAGTTTAATATGTCTGTTTTATTTATTACCCACGACTTTGGAGTAGTTAAAGAGCTTGGCGACCGAGTAGTTGTTATGCAGCACGGCGAAATTATGGAGCAGGGGGCTGTTAAAACAGTTATGAGCAAACCAGAAAGTGCTTATACTAAACAGCTTTTAGCTGCGATGCCAAAGTTTTCTCCACGTAAGCCATCTGTTAAGAAACAACAAAAATTATTAAAAGTTAAAGAATTATCTAAAGATTTCGAAGTAAGAAAAGGTGGCTTATTTAGCCCTGCTGAAACTTTCCATGCGGTAGATAACGCCTCTTTTGATTTATTCAAAGGAGAAACTCTAGGCGTGGTTGGTGAATCTGGCTGCGGCAAATCAACTTTGGCGCGGTGTGTTATTGGCTTATACCAAGCAGATAGCGGCAATGTTGTGTTTAAAGGGAAAGACATTGCCAAGCAAACTGGCAAAGAGCTAAAAGCAATGCGTCGCCACATGCAAATGGTTTTTCAAGACCCATTCTCGTCGCTTAACCCACGGATGCGAATTGGCGAGTCTGTTGGCGAGGGCTTACGTGCCCACAACATTATGCCCGAAAAAGAAAGACGAGACTTTGTTCATCAACTACTAGAGGACTGCGGCCTCCCCGCCGACAGTTACGACCGATTCCCACATCAATTTTCTGGTGGGCAACGGCAGCGGGTTTGTATTGCCCGAGCGTTGAGCCTAAAACCAGATTTAATTATTGCTGATGAGCCAGTTTCAGCTTTAGATGTATCGGTACAAAAACAGATTTTAGATTTATTAGCATCGCTAAAAGAAAAGTATAATTTAAGTTACCTGTTTATTTCCCATGACTTACGAGTAGTATCACAAATATGTGAGAGAGTTCTTGTAATGCATAAAGGTAAAATTGTTGAGCAAGGAAATACGATTGATGTGTTTAATAAACCTAAACACGAATACACACAGCACTTGTTATCTTCAATACCGGGTAAAAAAGCTAGCTAAAACATAATAATTGCGTTAAAACACTCGTATAAAAGTAGGAGAGATAACAGATGAAATTTAAGTTCCTTCATGGTTTAGATGACGATATCCAAGAGCAAGCCCTGCAAGACTTTTGGACCGAGAATAAATGGTTTATTTATATCGGCTTTATCGTATTTTTTGCCAGCTTTGGCGGGATGAAATATTACCAAATACACCAACAAAACTCTCTACAGGCAGAGGCTATCTCCTATTACCAAGCTAAAGAGCAAGGAAACATGCCTGCCATGGAAGCTTTAGCTAATGATGCTAATAAAGGATACCGCAGCTTAGCATTGTTCGAAATTGCTAATGACCATGTAAAGAACAAAGCTTACAAAGAGGCTTCAGAAATTTATGGTGCTATCTCTACAGATAACTCTATGCCTGTATTATGGCGCGACTTAGCAGCTATTTTACAAGCACAACTAGTTTTATCAGCTGAACCTGAACAATCAGTATTAACTTTAAAAAATTTAGTGGCTACAAATAGCCCTTATAAGCTAACAGCTCTGGAGCTTTTGGCCATCCAAGCGCAAAACGAAGAGCAATATGAGCAAGCAAAATCCTATTATGAACAAATTTTGGCACAATCTGGAAACATGCAAGACATGCGACCACGTATTGAGCAACGCTTGTCTTACTTAAAAGGCAAAGGTTTACTAAAAGAAGAAACAGCCGAGGGGACTAACTAATGGGCATGCGCTTATTAGCATTATTGGCAATACCAATGCTAGTTGTTGGCTGTGGTGGCAACAACGATAGGCTAAAACTTTCTGGAGAGAGAGAAAGCATCGTTCAGGATGTAACTACTATTGAGCCTGATATTGACCTTCTTAATACTAAATTAAAGCTTCCTGCTGTTTCTAAAAAAAGCGAATGGCCACAAGTAGGCGGCTATGCCGACCATAAAGCCAGACATGCACCATTGCCAGCACGAGTAACATTGGCTTGGAAAAAAAGTATTATGCCAAGCATAGACAGTGATGAAGGGCTAGTTAACCCACCAATTGTTGCCGATGGTAAAATATATTTCATGACACCTGAGAATGAAGTTATTTCTTTAGATGCTTGGAGCGGAGATAAGCTTTGGACTAGAAAATTATTAAACAAAAAGAACCGTGGCATAAGTATATCTGGCGGGCTTGCTTTTGAAGAAGGTGTTTTGTTTGCAACTACTAGCTCGGGCCAAGTTGTTGCTTTAGATAGTGTAGCTGGTGACGAAATATGGCGCTCAACTGTAAGTGCTCCGGTTCGTGCAGCCCCTACAGTTGCTGGTGGCCGTGTTTTTGTTGTTAGCCACGATAATCGCCTCCATACATTTAGAGCAAGCGACGGTAAGCTACTATGGAGCCATAGCGGTATAGAAGAAAACCTATCTATTTTAGGTGGTGCAGCACCTGCTGTAAGTGAATGTGTTGTAGTGGTTGCATATTCAAGCGGTGAGGTTTACGCCTTAAGAGTTAAAGATGGTAATTATTTGTGGCATGATGCTTTGTCGGTACGTGCAGCATACGATCCACTTGCCAATATTACCGATATTCTTGCAGCACCAGTAATTGCTGACGGCGCTGTTTATACCGCCAATGTAAGTGGGCAAATGGTTGTTTTCTTACTTGAGAATGGCAGAAAAATCTGGAAACAAGATTTTTCTGCTCGTTCAACGCCAGTTGTTATTGGAAATGCTATTTTTATAATTACTACTAATAATCAAATGCTAGCGGTACATCGCACAACGGGTAAAATTAAATGGGTTATGGACCTAGGCAAAAACTCTCTGTCTGACAAAGACAAGCTAGTCGACTGGTATGGACCAGTATTAGCAGGGGATCGTCTGTTGGCTGTTTCAAGTGATGGATATGCAGTTTCTGTGTCTCCTTATGACGGTAAAAAATTATCGTTGGTTAAATTAAAAGGTAATGCATCAGTTCCGCCAGTTGTCGCAAATGAAATGCTATACTTCTTGACCGACGAAGGAAGAATGATTGCATATGACTAGTTCTAACACAAATAAGGTTGCGGTTATTGGTCGTCCTAATGTTGGTAAATCATCTATTTTTAATCGTCTAGTTGGTTATAAGGCTGCACTTGTACACGATACGCCTGGTGTTACTCGTGACCGTAAATACGCACAAGTTCTTATGGGCGAGCAAGCTGTAGAGCTAATAGATACTGCTGGTTTTGAAGAGGGCGGTAAACAAGAGCTAACCCGCCGTATGAATGAAATTTCTAAAAAAGCAATGGACGAAGCGGCAGCAGTTCTTTTTGTGGTAGATGGCAACGCTGGCCTTACCCCCGCTGATGAAGGCTTAGCACGCCTAGTTAAACAAGCTAACAAGCCAGTTATTTTTGTTATTAATAAGGCCGACACTAAGGCAACTATTGCTAATGTAAACGAATTTTACCAACTTGGTTTTGATGAACCTATTCTAGTTTCCGCAGCGCATAATAGTGGTTTTCCTGATATTTTGGATGCACTACTACCATTTGCACAGGTTATATCGGATATTTCTATTGAAGAAGAGATTGATACTTCTGGTATAGATGGAATGGACCCTGAAACTATTGAAGAAGAAATTGTTGTTGAAGAAGAAAAACCTTACCGTCCTGATTGGTTGCGTATAACCATTGTGGGTCGCCCTAATGCTGGTAAGTCAACCTTAGTAAACCAACTTCTTGGTGAAGAACGGATGATGACAGGTGACCAAGCTGGGCTAACCCGTGAAAGTACCATCACCAGATGGGAAACAGAAGGCGTAGGCTACGAGCTAATAGACACGGCAGGTCTTCGTAAAAAAGCACGTATTGACGATGACTCTATTGAGAAGATGAGTGCATCTGACGCTATTCGTGCTGTTGGCCAAGCACATGTGGTTATTTTGCTTCTTGACGCAACATGCCCATTCGAGCACCAAGACAAAACCATTGCAGCACATGTTGTCGGCGAGGGTAAACCACTTATTATCGCACTTAATAAATGGGATTTAGTTAAAGACAAAAAAGAGCTTTTAGATGAAATGGGCTTTATGCTCGAAAAGAGCTTTTCTCAAGTTAGGGGGGTACCACTTATCCCGATTAGCGCACTTTCAGGCAAAGGTGTTCAGGATCTACTAAAACCAGTAGAGCACCTATATCGGTTGTGGAACATCCGTATTGGTACAAGTAAACTAAATGCCTTCTTGCGTGACGCACTAGAAGCCCACACACCACCAATGACAAGCGACCATAGACCTGTAAAAATGAAATACATGGTACAATCTAGCGTTCGCCCGCCAACTTTTAAAATATGGTGTAATCGTCCGCAGGCTGTGCAAGTTAGTTACTTGCGCTACTTAACAAATGGTATGCGCAAAGTATTTAAACTTGATGGGATAGTTTTTAGGCTTGTTACTATGTCGGGCGAGAACCCATACCATAAGCCATAGTTAAAACTTACTTTTTATACCTTGCATCATCATTTTATTCTGATTTTTTTGATACTCGTAGCCTTGATCATACAAGACTATCTCTGTATCTAGGTAGCCTTCGTTGATTAACCATTCTTTGATTGATTGATCTAGTTGGTAGACTTGCTCTAGGTATATAGAGTTTGGTCTTTCCTCTAGATTAAGTGGTGACACATAAATATCGTAAACTAATACTACCGCTGCAAAAACAACAATGAAACGCCCTGCGCCTAGCATAAAGCCTAATGACTTTCGTATAATAGGGAATGGGCGGATGGTTCGTCTGCTAAGCCATGGGGTTATGATTATTTTATTTATAAGATATACTGCTATACTGCCGATTATAAATATAAAACCTAATGTCCATAACACGTCACCTGTGGCAACTGCTTGGCTACTTTCTGCTGATACTCTCGGGTCGTATGACGTAAGGACTATAATTGCAGCCGTAGCATAAATTGGTATCCATAAACACATAACTACAAATTCGGCGACAAACCCGCGCCTCATTCCACCAAAAGCTGCACCAAGTGTAAAAATAATAAGTAATAAGTCTAATGGTGACATTGGTATATCTTTCTTAATTAAATAAATGTTCTACAAGGTGGTCTAGGCGTTTTATTTGGATAATTTCTAGCCCATCTACTTTTACTTTTGTAGGTAAAGTTGGGGTGATAGCCACTTTAAACCCTAGTTTTTGTGCTTCTTTAAGGCGTACATCCATTTGCCCCACGCTGCGTACTTCACCAGTTAAGCCAAGCTCTCCCATAATTACTCGGTCCGATGGAATAGGGCGGTTAAGAAGTGAGGACACCATAGCAGATGCCATTGCTAAGTCAGCTGCAGGTTCAGTAACTCGTAATCCACCTGCAATATTAAGGAAAATGTCATGGCTAGAAAATGTAAAGCCTGCATGTTTGTCTAACACTGCTGCTAGCATAGATAGCCGCCCGCCATCAACCCCTAAAGTAGTGCGCCGAGGCTGTGCCTGATTAGTTGCCGACACTAATGCTTGTACTTCCATCAACATTGGGCGCGTGCCTTCAATAGCGGTTAACACAGCACTTCCTGCAGCATCAGTGGTTCGTTCTTCAAGGAATAATGCTGATGGGTTAGATATGTCTTGTAAGCCTCTGTCGCACATATCAAACACGCCAATTTCGTTAGTTGCGCCAAATCTATTTTTAAAGGTACGTAGAATGCGGAATGGCTGCCCGCGGTCACCCTCAAAATACATTACAGTATCTACCATGTGTTCAAGTACTCGAGGCCCTGCAATCTGCCCATCTTTGGTTACATGCCCTACAAACACAACACAAACACCAGCTTTTTTAGCTGCTCCTATAATTTCGTTTGCGGCTAAGCGCACTTGGCTAACTGTGCCGGGGGCGGACTCGGTTTTATCAGAGAACACAGTTTGGATAGAGTCTATAACCATAAACCCTGTTTTATTTTTGGCCATGGTAGCTAAAATTGTTTCAAGGTGCCCTGTTGTCGCAATGTGGACATCGGCATTTTCAAGCCCAAGGCGTTTTGCTCGGAGTTGGATTTGACTGGCAGATTCCTCACCACTAAAATAGAGCACGGGTGTTTTTTGACTTAAATGGGCTGCTGTTTGTAATAACAAAGTGGACTTACCAATCCCCGGGTCACCACCAATTAGTATTGCAGAGCCTGCAACCAAACCTCCACCAAGTACACGGTCAAACTCGGCACTGTGGGTGTTAAGGCGTGGGTTGTCTACGGTTGTGCCTTGTAGCGCAATAAGCTCGGCAGGTTTACCACCACTTACTTTACTGCCCATATGGGTCGTAGCGGGTAGTTCTTCAACAACGCTGTTCCAAGCGTCACAATTTTCGCAGCGCCCTTGCCAACGGGGGTATTCGGTAGCGCACTCTTGGCATACATAGCGGGTTTTTAACTTGGCCATAACGGTGTAACTATTCCTTGCTCTATTACGGCAGAATTATGCCACAGTAGCTCGTATATATGCAAAAGAATAAACCCCCAATAAAGGGGGTTTATCCAACGAGTTACCTCGTTTCGTTAAAAAATTACCTGTACATCTGGCGCCCATGAGCATCCCAGAACGACCAACCAGCATTACTACGCTCTGCAGTTAGCAAAGCGTATGTTTGTTGACCTTGGTGGTTTAACCCGAACCCTTTCATGAAGATGTAAACTTCCATCTGCATGGAGGTATGGTTTGCCATTTGTGTGATGTGTCTTACACGCACATTGGCATTAACGGTATAGCGGCCAATAGTCATGGCCCATTGATCTATATCGTTATAAACCACTTTAATACCAGGTACTGGTACTGTTCCAGCTTGCCAACTATCGTCTAGCGGTAAACCAGCTAAAGCTCGTTGGTAGGCATACTCTGCCACGTGTGGCAAAATGTGTGCCCGTAAGGGCGAACAACGGTTATGCACCGTATTTGCCGTGACCCAACGGTCACTGTTTGGAACACCAGAGTTAACACCAATAGCAAGACCGCAGCCTAACCCCAAAGGGAAATTGGATGCACTCCCGCCAATTGACCCCGTAGGGCCACCGGTATTAAAACCTACACTGGCACAGCCAGATAAAAATAATGTTATAAGAATAACTAATGTAGTTGCACGCATAACGTACTCCTTGAAAAGAAAAACGGGAAAGAAAAATACTTATTTATCTATAGTATATAGAGATTATAGCCAACAATTGCAAGTTAGTATAATAAACAAGCAGAAAAGCACCCATAATTATATGGGTGCTTTTCTGCTTGTCGCTATCTGTTTTGCACTCTGTAGATACGGTGGTGCACAACAGTTTTTTGCTTCTTTATTTGTAATGGCATAATCTTTTGCCCATATATGCCATGCCTATGAGGGCAGCGGTAACCTTTTTGGTAGCTCTGCTCATTTGTAAGGTAAATGGCTGGGCTAAGATCCCTTAATGAATTTCTTAGCAACAGCAAGAACTCTTCTCGTTCAGGGTACATATGGTTCAATAGACCCAGACGAAATTTCTCTCTCCTGCTCATAGTTTTTTCTTCACTGCGGGTTTCTTCTACAAAATCTGTAACTTTTTGATAATATTTTTCATCCATATTTAGTATGGAAAGAACTGTTACTAACTTGTCTTCAGGTACTATAACTACAGCAGTCATTAATATCTCCTGTTGTGGTAACACCTGTTGCCACGTGGGGTGTAGTGGTATTGTTCTGGATAGCCATTATTCTGCCAGTTTTCGCGATAGTTGTACGGGTACGACGGGTAAGGTTGGTTGTTATAGTAGTGTCTTCTTTGCTGTTGACGGTACATATGCCTAGGTTGGTTGTATCTATTATAACCACGGTGTTTATGACGTCGTAGGTCGTGTCTATAGTTAGGGTCATGCCCCACATAGCTACGATTGTCATAATACTGTGCATGTACTGTTGTTGGTAATAAAAGCACAGCAATAACTATAAGTAATATAAATTGCATGAATCCTCCAGAAATGAGAATTAAAGAAAAGTGACAGTAAGATAAATTTTACGCAGAAGGTATAATGGGGACTAGGTTGCTATAAAGCAATGGATTTTTAACAAAAAAATAAGTTTTTAATATTGTGCAGATGTAAAATTACGGAATGTTGTGGTTTCGCCATCAAATATTAGCTTAACTTGGCCTGTGGCACCCTTACGGTTTTTAGAAATTAGCAATTCTGTAATAGTGCGGATTTCGTCCAAAGTTGCTTGTTGCTCGGGAGTTGGGTCTGTACCAAACTCGCGTTCTTTATAGTAAGCTTCGCGGTATAAAAACATTACAATATCGGCATCTTGCTCGATAGAGCCAGACTCGCGCAAATCAGAAAGAAGAGGGCGTTTATTCTCGCGGCTCTCGACACCACGGGACAACTGCGACAATGCTACAACAGGTACTTCAAGCTCCCTAGCAATAGCTTTTAAGCCCTGCGATATTTCCGATATCTCGTTTACACGGCTATCGTTAGCTCGGGTAGAACCACGCATTAACTGTAAATAGTCAACCACGATAAGCCCGATGTTTTCTTGGCGTTTTAAGCGCCGCGCACGGCTGCGCACTTGGCTAATAGACAATTGCGGGGTGTCATCGATAAATATCTTTAAAGCAGAGAGTTCATCAGCTGCTGCGGCAATACGGGTGAATTGCTCAGGTTTAACATCACCTTTTGCCATAGAAGTAGTAGAAACACCAGAGCTAGAAGACAAAATCTTTGCTGCTAACTGGTCTGTAGACATCTCAAGCGAGAATATTGCAACGGCTGCTCCTCCTGCTTGCTCATCACTTAGTGCTTTTGCGGCATTAAGCGAAAAATTAAGCACTAATGATGTTTTACCCATACTTGGGCGAGCTGCTAAAATAATAAGGTCAGATTTTTGTAGGCCACCTAAAAGCCCATCAAGGTCTTTTAGTCCAGTGGTCGCACCAGTAAGAAAACTATCATTTTTCTTGGCAATTTCGATTTGTTCAATAACATTAACAATTGGCTTTTTAAGGTTTTGGAAGCCTTTATCAGCTAAGCCTTTTTCAGCTAGTTTAAAAAGACGACCTTCGGTGTCATTAATAAGGTCATTTGGCGATTGTTCTGTTGTAACTTCAAAAGCATCATTAGCAAGGTCAGAACCAATGCCTATAAGCTCACGTGCTAGAAAGTGTTTGTAGATAATGTCGGTATAAGTACGAACATTAATAATAGTGGTAGCATTCTCGTTTAGTTCTTCAAGGAACTTTTTGCCACCAATGTCATGGAACCATTCGTCAGAGCCAAAAAAGTTAGTAAGGGAAACAGGGTCGGCTACTTGGTCACGATCAAGTAAACGGGACATGGCGTCGTAAACTTTACCATGTGCGCCAACATAGAAATGTTCTGGTAGTAAAAAGCCTTCAATGTCGGCATAAAGGCCATTATTAAGTAGTAATGCACCTAATAATGCGCGTTCTGCATCTTGCGAGTGTGGCGCAGAACGGGACAAAGCCGCGTCTCCATCCTGATGGAGGGAAACAACGGCTTTGTCGTCGGCGTTCTTTTGCCCAGTCATCTGTAATTACAGAACCTGACGGCGGATAGCTACAGGCAACTTAAAAGTAACTTCAGGGTGTAGAGTTACAATAGCTGTATAATCGCCAACTGTTTTAATCGGCTCGCTTAGCTCTACAGAACCTTTAGGCACTGCATGGCCAATAGTAGTTAATGCCTTTTGCAAGTCGCTTGACTTTACTGAACCATAAAGCTGCCCTGTTTCAGATGCCTGACGCTCTAGGCTTACAGAAACACCATCAAGTGTTTTTGCAAGTTTTTCAGCTTCTACACGGCGTGCAGAATTATCTGTTTCTAGTTGCTTGCGACGTTCTTCGTAAGTAGCAAGGTTAGCTTTAGTTGCAGGCAATGCTTTGCTTTGCGGCAACAAGAAATTGCGGGCAAAACCACCTTTAACGGTAACAATGTCCCCCATATTTCCGAGGTTAGGAACGCGTTCCAATAGGATAACTTCCATTGTCTTCTCCAATAATAAATTTATGTTTATACTTTAATCGTCAGCAGATTTCTTGTTAACCATAATAAACTGGTTACCCATTCCAATAGCTACAAATGTTAGCCCTAGTGGTACAGGCATAACAAGTAATCCAAAGACTAGAATTAGGTATACACCAAAAAGCCCAAATCTTGCTAGTCTTTTTCTTAGAAAACGATGCACAGTTGAAAAACCTTGAATTACTAAAGGTATGATAAAAGCAGCAAGAATAGGGGTAAAATAAAATAAGTAGTTATTTCCAGCGTCAGAGTTTGAAAGAGTCATGTAAATAGCACCAGATAAAATAAATCCTGCCGAAAATAACGGAGAAAAATAAAGACAATGCAATTTAGGCATAGGTTGCACAATTAACCCACGGCTAAATAGTATCCACTGTGCAAACAATAAATTAGCAAACTGGCTAAGGGTAAATAATATGACCATAAATGCTGGTAATTGCTGCGTAATATTTGCAGCAATAATCTGTGGGTGTGTTACCTCAGCAGGTAAGTTTGGGTTTATGTTTTTAATATGTTCGCTAACTTTTTCTGCAAAAGGAAGAGTGGTATCGTAGAAAACATCGTGCAGAGATTGCCCCATTAATACATTAGACAATAAGGCTGCGAGCACAAATAATGAAAGCCCTATAAAGGTAAGTAATAACACAGCAGCTTCTGCAGGAACCCATTTAGTTTCCCCGTTTTCTTGAAGCGGTAGGGCAGTGCTATAGAAATAACCCACAGCAAGTACTGGTAGTGCAATCATAAGCATAAACGATAATAGCGCACCAATTAAGCTACCACTTGGTAAAACACCAATTACACCTATAAACGCCAAAAAAACCCCAGCGCCAGCTAGCGCTAGCACGCTATCTCCGCGGTTTGTTGTAAATGCAGTCATAAAAAGAGGGATAGATGCAATCGGGAATAGTATTTGCCCAATTGCAGGGTGGATAAAAGCACTTGCATAAAAAAACGCAGCAGTGATACCAGCCAAAACGGTTAGCATACTGCTGCGCATTTAAATATTCCCGCTTATTAGCGGTTTGAGTAAGGCAACAAAGCAAGGATACGAGCACGTTTTACTGCTTGTGCTAGCTTGCGTTGTTTCTTAGCGCTTACGCCTGTAACGTGGCGAGGGATAATCTTGCCATACTCTGAGATATAACGACCCAATAGGCGCATATCTTTATAGTCAATTGCAGGTGCAGCATCGCCAGTAAATGGGCAATTTTTACGACGTTGGAAGTAAGGACGACCGAACAGACGAGTCTGTGCTTTATTGTCTTTACTTTCTTCAAAGTGTTGCTCACCAACAGGTGTTTTTAGAGTTACTGATACTGGTGCAGCTTTTTCAGTAGCTACTGTTTCTGTGTTTTTTACTTCAGACATATTTCTATCCTTTTCTAACTAAATAGACGCAAGAGTTACGCGTCAAATTTTTTGGCAGGGCGAGTTGTTTTACGCTCTGGTGCCATCATTGCTGTTGGTTCTTTGCTGATTTCATCAACACGAATAGTTAGAAAACGAATTACGTCGTCTGATTGTTGCATCAATGTTTCCATCTTATCGATAATGCCACTTGCTGTTGAGGCTTGGAAGCCAAGGTGGATGTAGTGGCCTTTACGGTGTTTGTTCAGACGGTAAGCTAGAGTACGTAGACCCCAGTTCTCGTTTTTTAGAACTTCACCTTTACTCTCACCGATAAGCGTGGTGAATTTTACGCCGATTTGCTCAGCCTGTTGGGCTGTTAAATCAGGGCGAACGATAAATGTTGTTTCGTAAAATGCTGTATTCATAACATACAACTCCTATTTCTTTTGGTTATGCTCGTAAATATTACGAGTGTCGCCACCGATAAACAGCACGGTAGCAAGGTTCATAGGAGAACATAGGAGTAAAAAGCAGATATTGCAAGCATTTTTACACTAACTATTGACATATCTACTCATAAAACCGATAAAAGAACTCTAATTTTTATGTTTTAAGTGCAATTAGTATAAAGTTAAAGAGGTCACATGCAAAAAGAACAAACAGTTATTGTTTTCCCTGGTCAAGGGTCACAAAAAGTTGGTATGGGCAGCGATTTTGCGCAGCATCCGTCAGCAAAGTTGTTATTTGAACAAGCAGACGATATATTAAAATTTAAATTATCAACTTTGATGCATAGTGGCGATAGCGCAGAACTTTCTTTAACCGAAAACACCCAACCAGCATTATTACTAGCTGGTATCGCAGCATTAAAAGTTATGGAAGATGAAGCAGAAAAATATCTTCCTGAATTAGCATCTTTTGTTGCTGGGCACTCTTTGGGTGAATACACAGCGTTAGTAGCAGCAGGTGTTTTAAGTTTTGAAGACGGGATAAGTCTTGTCCGCCTTCGTGGCCAAGCAATGCAACGTGCGGTACCTGTAGGGCAAGGTAAAATGGCAGCTGTTTTAGGTTTAAATATTGAGAATGTTGAAAAAATAGCAACTAAAGCCAACGTTTACATTGCAAACGATAATAGCAACGGGCAAGTGGTTTTATCGGGTGCTGCAGACGCGATTGACAGCGCTTGCCTTATTGCAAAAGAGTTTGGCGCAAAGCGTGCTGTTATTCTACCTGTTTCGGCACCATTTCATTGCCCGATGATGGCTGCTGCTGCTGAGGAAATGGCCAGTGCATTTACAAAAGTAGAGTTCTCTGCACCAAAATTACCTGTTGTAAGTAACATAACCGCTATCGCCGAAACCGATGGCGAAGCATTTAAAGAATTACTTACTAAACAAATCACAGGCACCGTACGTTGGCGTGAAAGCATGCAAATGCTAGCGAATAACGGTGTTGAACACCTTATAGAGTTAGGGTGTGGCAATGTATTAACTGGCCTTGCAGCACGTTGTGATGCTCGTTTAAATGGCGTTGCGATGAGCACAGTTGCCGACACAAAAGCCGCTTAAAAAGAAAGAAAATACAAAATGAATTTTTGCACATTAGAAGGTAAAATAGCTGTAGTAACAGGTGGTAGCCGTGGCATTGGAAAAATTATTGCAATGGCTTTAAAAGAAGCTGGGGCTAAAGTGGTTATTATTGGTAGTAATGAGCTAACTGTTAAAGAAACGGCAATGGAGTTAGGGGTTAGTTTTGATATGGCTGATTTTGGCCAAAAAGAACAAGTACAAGAGCTTGGGGCTCGGTTAATAAAGAACTACCCTGAAGGTATCGACATTCTTGTTAATAATGCTGGTTTTTCTGAAGATGGTTTATTTGTGCGCCAAAGCGACGAACAGTGGAGTAAGGTTTTACAAATTAACCTTGATAGCGCGGTTTCGCTAACTAGAGCATTTATACCATCAATGATGAAAAAACGTGCTGGGCGTATTATTAATATAACTTCTGTGGTTGGGCATACTGGTAATAGTGGGCAAACTGCTTATGTGGCATCAAAAGCGGCATTAACTGGCTTTACAAAAGCTTTAGCAAAAGAAATTGCAAGGCGTGGTATAACTGTTAATGCTATTTCTCCAGGGTTTATCGAAACCAACATGACACAACAACTACCAGAAAAAGTTGTTGCCGACTACAAGTCGTCAATTCCTTTACAAAGATTTGGTCAACCTGAAGATATCGCTAATACAGTACGTTTCTTAGCGTCTGATGCAGCGGGATACATCACAGGTACGACCGTGCATGTAAATGGTGGTTTATACGTTTAAGCATATTTTATTTTGTCTTTATGCTTCTATATGGTAAATCAGTAATCTATAGTTATTTAACTTTGTATTTACATAGCTAAACAACTATGGGCACAAGCTGCTTTGTGCCCCACTAGTGGAGTCTAACTACGGCTATGCCATAGTTTAAGCGGAGCTGAGTGCAACTTAAAACTGTGTAGGTTTTAAGTTAAATTAATATGAATATAAATTATAGTTTTAAAGAAGGACTTTATTTGATGAGTGACATTGCCTCTCGCGTAAAGAAAATTGTTGTTGAACAACTTGGTGTTGAAGCCGAAAAAGTAACCGACACTGCAAGTTTTATCGATGACTTGGGTGCAGACTCTCTGGACACAGTTGAGTTGGTTATGGCTTTAGAAGAAGAATTTGGTATTGAAATTCCTGATGAAGATGCCGAAAAAATCTCTAACGTTAGCCAAGCTATAGAATACGTTTCGACGAATATTGCTGCTTAACTAGCAAAATTCTGGTTTAATATTGGGCGGGTTTATGGCTTAGGCTATAAGCTCCGCTTTTTCAAATTTATGGAGTCCTCATGACAGATAGACGCCGTGTTGTTGTTACAGGTATAGGGGCTGTATCCCCTCTTGGTTCAAACGCTACTGAAACTTGGGAAGGTTTAAGTGCTGCTCGTAATGGTATAGAGCAAATTACTCTGTTTGATATTACCGAGGATTACCCTTGCCAAATTGCTGGTGAAGTAAAAAACTTTGACCCGTCTGCTATTATATCTACCAAAGACCAACGCAAAATGGATAGATTTATCCAACTAGGTTTAGTCGCTACAGATGAGGCTATGCGCCAAGCAGGCTTCCCCGACTTAGAATCTATCCCCGATGATGAGCGCGAACGCTTTGGGGTTGCTTTGGGGTCTGGGATTGGTGGTTTCCCGCTTATTGAAAAAACTTATGATGTTTTAAAAGAAAAAGGGCCACGTAGGGTTTCGCCATTTTTTATACCAGGTATTTTAGTTAACCTACTCTCTGGGCATGCAAGCATTCGCTACGGGATGTATGGACCTAACCTTAGCCATGTTAGTGCATGTGCAACTTCTTCCCATGCGGTTGGCGAAGCTGGCGAAATGATCCGCCGTGGCATTGCCGACGTTATGGTTGCAGGTGGTGCTGAAAGTACCATTTGCCAGTTAGCTGTTGCAGGTTTCTCTGCACTTAGAGCCTTATCTACAGGGCATAACGATAGCCCTGAAACCGCATGCCGACCATTTGACAAAGACCGCGATGGCTTTGTAATGGGTGAGGGGGCTGGTGTTCTTGTTCTAGAAGAGTACGAGCATGCTCGTAAACGTGGAGCTACTATTTTAGCTGAGCTTTCTGGTTATGGCTTATCTAGCGATGGTCATCATCTTACTATGCCTGTGCCAGATGGCCGTGGAGCAATTAGTGCTATGAAAATGGCACTTAACGATGGTGGCTTAAACCCTGAAGATGTGGGCTATGTTAATGCTCATGCCACATCTACTCCTGCTGGTGACGAAACAGAGTCGCAAGCAATCGAGAAAGTATTTGGCAATAAAATATTGGTATCGGCAACAAAATCTATGACTGGGCACCTTTTAGGCGCTGCAGGTGGGCTTGAGGCTGCCATTAGTATTTTGGCACTACAAAAAGGAGTTGTTCCACCAACTCGTAACCTTGACACACCAAGCGAGTCCTGCCACCTTGATTATATTGCACATACCGCTCGTGAAGTTAAAATAAAAGCAGCATTAAGCAACTCGTTTGGCTTTGGTGGCACTAATGCTGCCTTAGTATTTAAAAAGATATAAAAAAATGACACAAAAAAAAGTAATAAATCGTCTTATTGTTATCACTATTTTATTAATAGCCACACTATGGGCAGGGTTCTCTTTTTGGATGCAGTCTCTGCACCAAAAAGGAAACCTACAACAGCCTGTTACCTTGATTATTGAAAAAGGTGAAGGTACAAACCATATTGCCAATAAATTAAAAAATGCTGGCGTAATTGACAGTATTTTTATATTTAAATTAGCAGCACGGGCAAGCTTAGCTGACCGCATCTTTAAAGCAGGTGAGTATACTTTTGAGCCACAAATATCTGTACGTGGAGTAATGAAAAAGATTAGCGGTGGTGATGTAGTTAAACGTAAAATTACTATTCCTGAAGGGCTAACTTACAAGGAAATTAGGCAAATATTATTAGATGAAGAGGGGCTCAGAGGCCCTCCGCTTGAGTTTGCTGAAGGTGCGTTACTACCCGAAACTTATGATTTCCGCTGGGGGGATAAACGTACTGATTTAATGCGCCGTATGGCTAATAACATGAACAGCACCGTTAAAGAAGCTTGGGAAGGTCGTGCTTTTGATTTGCCGATATCTTCTCCTGAAGAGCTACTAACATTGGCATCTATCATCGAAAAAGAAACTAGCATCGATGGTGAGAGAGGCATTATTGCTGGGGTATTTGTAAACCGACTAAGGAAAAATATGCGCTTGCAGTCTGACCCTACGGTTATTTATGGTGCTAGCAATTATAAAGGTGACATAACTTGGAAACACTTAAAAGAAGCACACCCATTTAATACTTATGTGCATAAAGGCTTGCCACCAAGCCCTATTGCAAGCCCCGGCAAAGCAGCTATTTTTGCTGCAGCTAACCCAGAAGCAACAGAAGCTTTATTCTTTGTGGCTGATGGAAATGGCGGCCATGTATTTGCTAAAACTTATACAGAACATAAAATTAACGTTGCAGCCATGCTAGAGCGCCAAAAAAATAATTAGAGGAATATCACCATGCCTGAAGAATTACACCAACGGGGGATGATGCTTATAATTTCTGGCCCTTCAGGCTGCGGTAAAGATACAGTCGCCGATATGCTAGGCGAAGATGAACCATTTATTGAGCGAACCATTACTACAACAAGCCGCTCTATCCGCACTGGTGAAATAGACGGCACTGACTATAATTTTATTAATCGTGAAGAATTTGAAACCAAAATAAGCGAAGGTTATTTTTTAGAATATAACGAATTTGTAGGCAATTATTATGGTATTCCTCGAGGTCCTGTTGAAGAAAAACTTTCTAAAGGTCGCGATGTTATTTTTGTTATTGATTGGAATGGTGCACGCAAACTAAGTAGTGCTATGCCTGAAGATGTTGTTGGTGTTTTCTTGCTTCCTCCATCTCTTGAAGACCTTAAAGAAAGACTAGTCAAACGAGGTCTTGATAATGCCGATGCTATTGAAAATAGGTTTAAGCAAGGTAAAATAGATATTACCCATTACGACGAATACGATTACGTAGTTGTTAATGATGACCTTGAAAGCGTAATGCGCCGTTTTAAGCGCATCTTGCGTGCCGAGCGCTTAAAACGCTACCGCCAACCATGGCTAAAAGGTTTTGTGCAAGAGCTTCTCGCTGGCGAGAAACCTTCTCTTTCTAAATTAAATGAGCTCCGCTAAGGCTGCAAAGTCTTTAAGGCTTAGTGTTTCTGGACGGTGTGAAGAGTCAATACCAGCACTAGCCATTTGCTCTGTCGTCATCAATGACTTAAGACTAGCCCGCAGCATTTTACGTCGCTGACCAAATGCCACTTGGGTTATTCGTTCTACTTTTTTCATGTCACACGGGAAGCGTAAGCCCTCTAAAGGGGTAAGCTCGACCACCGCTGACGTTACTTTTGGAGCAGGGAAGAATGCACCTGGGGGAACATCAAACAAATTGCGACAATCGCCACGCATTTGGCAGGCAATAGCAAGTCGCCCCCAATTGCTAGCATCTTCAGGAGTAGCGCAAATCCGTTGTACAACTTCTTTTTGTAATAGGTACACATGCCTTGTGAAGTAATCAGCGCTAGCCAAACCATTTAATACAACTTGGGTACCAATATTATAGGGCAAGTTACCTGCTAAAATACTACCTTTTGGCGCTAGGGTGGTAAAGTCTTGCTCTAGCGCATCACCATCTACAATTGTTAAAGAGTTAGGGAAGGAATTGCTTAGTTCTTCTAGCACAGGTAAGCAGCGCTCGTCTTTCTCGATACAAACAACAAGTGCTCCTCGTTCTAAGAGTGCTTTAGTTAAAGCACCTGTACCAGCACCTATCTCTACAACCGTTTGTCCTTTATCAGGGCGGACTGCGCTAGCAATCCTATTTAAGTAATGTTGGTCGGTTAGGAAATTTTGTCCAAATGCTTTTTTAGGGGCTACGTTATGGTTACTCATCTAAAGCCTTGTATCTATAAATGCTTTACGGCGCAAGTCTCGGAGCAAGCTGCGTAGGGAGAGGCCTACTTGTCTGTCCTCTATGCGGCTAGAAATACGTTGGCGTAGGTTTGTAAGTGTTGCAGACTCTTTGCTACGGTTATCAACTACATAAAATAAATAAACGCCACTATCTGTTGCAATAGGTCCTACAACATTATCTTTTTTCTTATTTTTAAGAGCAATTTGTAGCTTTTTATCAAGGCTGTTAACTGCTATCCAGTCCATAGAACCACTTGCAGTGTATAAAGGAGAGGCTTTTTTCTGAGCAGCTACCATGTCTTGAAAGTCTTCTTTATTATCTATTTTCTTGGCAAGTTTTTTAAATTGCTTTAGATATTTTTTGTTCTGCACAGCTGCAGGAGTGCCTGCTGTTTTGTCTATAGGGGCATAAAGCTGGATTAGGTTTAACTCGTTAACAGAGCTTAAATCTGCCTTTGGAGCAACTCTAATATCTATAATCTTGAAGATATGCCAACCATTTGCCGAACGTACAGGCTTGCTTATATGGCCTTTTTTAACGTGCTTAATAGCATTGTCAATAACTGGTACAAGCTCACCAATCCTGAACCACCCTAAATAGCCACCATTTGTTGCGCTCGAGTCACGAGAATAGGCCTTGGCAATACCTGCAAAATCTTCTTTCTGTAATAACTGGCTATGTAGTCTTTGGATTGTTTTTCTAGTTGAAACCTCGTTCTTCTCGTCTGTTACAGGCAAGAAAATTTGTGCTATTTCTTTTTCATCATTGTTGGCTTGTTGGCGAACAATGCCTTCTAAAATTCTTTCCACTTCGTCTTCATTTATAGAAACTCTTGGGCGTAACTCCCGATTAGAAATTTCCTGCCTAAGGATAGTTACAGTTATATTACGTAAGGCCGTATTTTTATAAGCACCCGCAAACTCTATGAAGCTACCTTCTTTTTGCTTATTACTTTCTTCAATATTTTTAATGGTTTGGTCTATTTGCTGCTGGGAAACAAGGTAGTTACGCTTTTTGGCGTGTTGTAATACTAGTTCTTCGTCAATTAACTCATCTAATTGAGTTAACATTAGCTCGTGCTTTTGTTCTTCGGTTAATTTGCGTTGAATATTTTTTACTGCAAAAGCAATCCGGTCTGATAAATCTTGAAAGCTGATAACATCTTCATTAACTACAGCAACAACTTTGTCTATAAGCTCTACCGCACGCGCACTAGGAGGAGATGCAAATGTACAAATAAATAATGATACAAATAGTACAGTCTTATGCATTATTTTCATGTGGGTTGTTCCTTTACTGTTCACGGCTACGCCCTAGGCTAAGTAACTCGAAGTTAATTAAGTAATCTGTTGATGAATTAACGTTACGGTTTTCAAACCCACGCCGTTTAACAACGAATGACACCTTATAGCAGCAATGGGTATAGGTCAATTTACCTTGTGCTCCTAGTAGTTTGCCACCAGTGTTTAGGTTTTGCTGCCATTGCCCTGCAACTGACCATTTTTTATTTAACTCTAATTGTGCATTAGTTCTAATTTCTTCGGGGCCATCATCTAAGAAAGTATGTGCTACCCCAAGGTAGTTACTGTCAAGGTTACCAGCCGTTACAAATGTGTCAACACGCCGTGGCGACAGGTTATTATTATCCAGTCTAAAGCGGTTAGATAGTGTAAATATTCCTGATTGAGCACGTGCTTGGCCAACCCAGTCAGAAAATTTAGTTGCAGCACCACTATTTGCAGCAAAGTTATTATCATCAAATGCTCTGTAGCTTTGCCCAACAAATAAACTGAACAAACGGTTAAAGTTACGTGTCCAAGTGTTTTCGACACCATAAATAACCCGTAATCCATTTTCGACACGGTCATTGCCTGCAAAACGGTTATTATCAAAAATATTTGATGCATCTAGCTCGAAAAATACAGACTCTTCATTTGGAATATCTCTAGAGTTATTGCCAGTAGGCGACGCAATAACCTTAGTCATTGGGGTTATAGTATGTTTACCACCCGGAGAGATAAATGGGTTTTGCCACATGGCCGAAACTTCAGGAACTAGGCGTTCTTCCCATTCTTTAGTAGTTGGGTTGTTATGGATATTATATAAGGCACCGTTTACTTGTGCTTGTAGGTCAAACAAATTGCCCCCGCCAGTGTTTATGTGTTTTTGCCACCCGACAGATGCAATAAGGCGGTTTACATCTGTTCCTATTTCTCGGTCTAATGTTAGTAGGTTGCCACTAACAAAAACTTCTTCGCCCTCGCGGCTTGTTTTGAATTTTTTATTAAAGTCACCCTGTAAAAGAGGTTGTGGGGTAAAATTAGAAGGTTGGCCTGAGCGCATATCTCTAAAGTATGTAGATTTTAAGCCAAAATAATGAGTTAAAGATGTGTCTTCTGCATAAATATTAGATTCTAGGAAGTTAGGGTTAAAACCGAGGAAATCATCGTAGAAGGTATCGTCCGAAGAACTTTGTACATTTATACCAGCACGCAACCCTTCTTTAATTACATGCTCAACCGAGCCATCAATAAAGTTACGTGTATCAAGCTTATCATCATCAATAATACCAGCACGGATAACCCCTGATGTACTGTTTCTAATAAAGCGCTGTTCACCAGTTAGTAACAACCCTCGCTTAGTCATATAGCGGGCATTAAGCATGGCATCGTTGTGTTTATCTTGCCGCCAGTAAAAGCTAGTCTCTATTTCCTGCCCACGGTTACCAGATGTTCCTACGCTTGGAGGCAATATACCCGATACGGCCTTATTAGGGTTTGCAGGGTGGCGCAGCCATGGTAGCCAAAATACAGGCTGCCCATAAATGTCGAACCACATATCTTTGTAGGTGACACTTTCTTTTTCTTTGTCGATTACAATATTATCACTTCTTATTTGCCAAACAGGGGCAGGGGCTGTGTCTAAATTGGCAACATCATCTTGCTTTGGAATAGGGCATGCAGAGTATAATGCATTCTCTAAATAAACCTTGTTGTTCTCTAGTTTGGCGCTTTCAGCAGTTAAATGCGCATTCTCGTATTTTCCTAAGCGCATATTTAGAGACTTCACCAAGCCAGTTTTAAAGTTTTGGTCTAACTCTATGTGGTGCGAACGTGTAACTAGCCCTTCAGGAGTAGTAAAAACAACATTACCTGTTGCAATGATATGCTCATTTTTATGATAATAACGAACGGTGTCCGCTTCAACCAAGCCATATTTGTCTGACTTAACTTTAACAGTACCAGATGCTTCAATAACATCCCCATTTTCGAGGTATGAAATGTTTTTAGCCTCTAAACCAAAAGGTTTATCTTCTCCTGCAAAAGCTAACGATGAAAAACAGAAGCTTAGGCTGGCTAAGGATCCTAGTAATAATTGTGCTGGTTTTATCATTTTTATCATTGTCTCAACTTTAATATGTACTAGCCATATTTATCACAATGCGTAGCTTAAGTGTGCATTTTTTTGTTCTGATATTAGACAAACTAGTTAAAAAGGGTATAACCTATAGTGCAATTGTCACAAATAACAGTATAACTTAAAAAGGATTCTATCCCGTGTTTGATATTTCTCTCCTCGCTCCAGACCTAAATAAGGCTAATAGTACAGTAATTACATTCTCATTTTCCGATAAAAAGCTTTCTAAAGCAGCAAAAGAAGTAGATGGAAATATAGATAATTCTATAACAAAATCTTTGAAAAACAGTCTTTTCTCTGGTGGCAAAGAACAAGTTCGTTTTATTAATGTATCTTCTAATAGTTCTATTGATAGCGCCTTACTAGTAGGTGCAGGTGACGAGAGCAAGCTAACAGAAGATAGTTTCCGTAATATGGGCATTATTGCAGGCAAGACTTTATCGGCTGAAGGCATTGTTAATGCAACTTTAGTAACAGAAAAACTCGGCAGCTTTGACGAGAAAGAAGCCTCTTTAGCCTTTATCGAAGGGCTAGCTTTATCTTTGTATAGGTTCGATTACCACCGTACTAATTTAAAAGATGCCGATAAACCTAAGTTTAAAAAATTGTTTGTAATGACAGGCGATAAAGACCTTGAAAAAGAGCTACCGTCTCTAAGTGCTTTGTTTGAAGGTGTTAACCTAGCACGTGATTTAACCAACCACCCTGCAAATGTAGTTAACCCATCGTACTTTGCAGACCTTGCAAAGAAAATGAAAAAACTTGGTATAGATGTGCAAGTTATGGGTAAAAAAGAGCTTACAAAACTTGGTTGCGGGTTACTTTTATCTGTTGGTGAAGGATCTATCGACGGAGGTTATCTAATTGTCATGAAATGGAATGGCGGTAAGAAAAAAGATAAATATAAAGCAATTGTCGGTAAAGGCGTTACCTTTGATACAGGTGGCTACAGCATGAAACCAGCAGATATGATGGCATTCATGAAAAGTGATATGGGTGGGGCTGCTGCCGTTTTCGGCGCAATGCACGCACTGGCAAAACGCAAAAGCCCAGTAAATGTTATTGGTGTTGTTGGAGCTGTAGAAAACATGGTTTCAGCTACGGCAACTCGCCCGTCTGATGTTGTGAAAAGCTACAAAGGTTTAACTGTTGAAGTTAATAATACTGATGCTGAAGGGCGTTTAGTTTTGGCTGATGCAATATCATACATTATCGACAAAGAGAAACCTTCAGAAGTGATTGATATTGCTACATTAACAGGTGCTATAATCATGGCGCTAGGTAGCCGTTATGCTGGTGTATTCTCGAACAATGACGAAATTGCGAAAAAGCTAGTTAGCGCTGGTGAGGAAGTTGGCGAACCTCTATGGCGTATGCCAACAGACCCTGCATTCCATAAAATGTTGAAAAGTGAAGTTGCAGACTTGTCAAACATTGGTGGGCGTTCTGCTGGTTCGTGCACGGCAGCAGCTTTCCTTGAGGAATTTGTAGAGGAAACACCTTGGGCACATATTGATATTGCTGGGGTTGCTATGTCTGGCAAACTTTGGGGTGCACCAAACAGCAATGGCTTGACTGGCGCTAATGGCTTCGGTGCCCGCTTACTTGTTCGTTACTTAGAAAGCTAGGGGTTTATAATGCGGATCAGTTTTTATTTAGTTGCTGATGCGACAACCCCTGGACAGGTTGATGCTCAATTGCCTCGCTTGCTTGACAAACTCCTGCAAGCGGGGCAAAGAGTAGAGCTTCGCTGCCCTGATGAGGCGAGAGCTACGCGCCTTTCTGATATGCTATGGAAAGAGCCTTTATCTGGCTTTTTACCTCATGGTACTGCTGACGATGGCATCCCTCCAGAGAAACAGCCAATATTTATTACACATAAATTAGGTAACCAGTCTGATGCTACAACCCTAGTACGCCTTAGTGGTAGTGATGAGTCTATTGATGGGTACGATGAAATACTAGAGCTATTCAGCGGGGTTGAGTCTGATCGGAAAATAGCAAGAGAACGCTGGAAAATTGCCCAACAACAAGAAGCAGAATTGCGTTATTTTATGTTCGAGCATGGCCGTTGGCATAAAAAGCAATAAAGGCCACTGTATTACCAGTGACCTTTATTATTTTAATTTTATTCAACGCTAAATTTGTAAGCAGGTATCAGGTTAAATAATAACCTAGATTCGTGCCCTTGGTTAAAAACGAATTCTACTGAAGCTGTGCCGTCTTTATTAATATGGATAACAACTCGGCTTAGATATATGTGCCTAAATACATTTATTTCGTAAGATGTATCAGTTCTAACTTTAACCCACTGGTTAAATGGGGAAGAGTTTTGGGCAGCAATATCAGGTCTGTCAAATTCAAAATCAGTTTCCCTAAACATAATGGTAAAACTTACTGGCGTTATTACCCCTTCAGGGGTTATAACAACAATAGTTTCATATTCTGATTTTTTAGTTATTGCAATTGTTTGGTCGGTTTTATCTAAAAACTTAAATTCGCCATTAATATAAAAAGCCCGTACAGTTTCTGGTATGCCCCAATATTTAAACTTACGTCTTGCCATAATTCCAGCAATAATTGGTGTAACTGCAACCAGCAGCATAATACACATTACTGGCCCTATATACCAAGGGCCTTCGCTAATTATTAAGTAAATGCTCGATTCTGTAAAATTATACATGATGCTCTCCTTAGGAAAGGGGATGGAGAAAAGAAAAAAGAAGATTATTGTCTATATAAACAATAATGTAGACAAGATTAGATATTAGTCAATTATTTTGTTTCTTTAGGGTATTCTTATACTGCACACAATAGAGTTAATGTGTTAATCTGTTCCGCAAATATGCGAAAGTTGTTGATAATGAAACTATACAAATACGCCATCGCAATTTTATTTATGTTGCCATTATTTAGCATGGCTCCTTTGGCATATGGTAGTGATGCATATACGATTGAACAGTTTGAAGTAATCCTAGAAGGGGTTAACCAGTCTCATGCACGGCAAACCGCTATTGACCAAGCAACAGACCAAGGTTTTAGGCAATTACTCCGCAGCCTTACAGCACAAAGTGCTTGGCCAAGGCACGAAGAGGTTATTGCCAAAGTAAATATGCGCAGAGTTTTGCGCAAATTTAATATTATTAGCGAAGAAATGAGCCCCGAATACAAAGCAAAGTTTGAGCTACAGTTTAACCGTGAATATGTACGCAATTTATTAACTAACTTATCTATCCCATTTTCAGAGGTAGGTGCGGGGCCTGTACTTTTATTACCATTACTAGACTTGCACACATCAAGACTACTTTGGGAAGAAACAAATCCATGGCGTGTAAAACTAGAACAGGCTGCGGCAAAAGCAGGGCTTGTACGCTTTATTCTTCCAATAGGCGACCCTCAAGAAATGATGATGCTAACCCCAGAAATGGTAGCATTTGGCGCTGGTGACATGATCGGTGAAATAGCCCGTAAATATAATGCAGAGGTTGCAGTAGTTGCTCGTTTTAAAATGGGCATGACCGATGATGGGCAGCGCGAAGCATTACTAGACTTAGTTTGGTATGGCGGCAAAGAAGTTGCACCGCAATATTTGCAAGTCCCTTTGCAAAGTAAAGATGGGCTTGATACAGCCATGACCCAAGTTGGCCAGCAAGCAATTCTTGCGCTTGAAGAAGCATGGCGCCGCCTATATATGCTAGACTTTGACCGCCCAGGGAGAGTGCTTCTCCACTATGCTGCTGGTTCATTGTCAGAGTTAGAGAAACTCCGTAATCAACTCGCAGGCATTGCGATTGTTGACGATGTAATGTTACGGGCGGTATCTCGTAAGCAGGCAGTTTTACAAATTAATTTCTTCGGCACAGAACCTAGGCTGCAGGCATTATCTGCTGAGCAAGGTCTCAAAATAAGAAGATGGAACGAACGTTGGGTCATTGACCTTGGAGATGAGGAAAATACTGTTGTTTATGGTGCTCTTTCAACTCAGCAAATAAATGATGAAATACCTACTACATCTGTAAGTGATAATGCATGGCAAGAAAATGGGGGAGATATTAGTGAGCAGCAGTAACCAGCTTATTTTAAATTTCCCAAGAAAAACTTCGTTTAACACCCAAGATTTTATGCCGATGAGCTGTAATTCTGAGGCCTTGCAAGCAATAGAGCGGTTAGCACTCCAAGGTAGCGGGATGCTATATATTTATGGTGCCGAAAGTTGTGGCAAAAGCCATTTACTGCACTTAGCTGCTGAAAGGCTACAAGCAGCTCTATATACCCCTGATACTCTACCCAAAGACCCTACAAGCGTTCGTTCTGCTATTATTGACATGATAGACGAAGCAAATCCAGCACAACAAGAACAGCTATTTCATTTATATAACCATATTAAAAGTAGCTTTGGTATTTTCATTGTTGCAGCTCGTACCCCAGCCCAGTCATTAATGGGGTTGCCCGATTTAACATCACGGTTAAACACCATAAACCATGTAGCCCTAAAAACCCCTGATACTAGCCACTTAGAGCTTCTATTAGTAAAGTTTGCAGCTGACAGGCAACTACAAATAGATCCTGCGGTTATCAGGTTTTTACTACTCCGTGCTGAACGCTCACCCCAGGTTTTAGAGGGAATTATGGATAAGCTAGATGTTCTGTCGTTAACAGACAAAAGGCCTGTCACAATTCCTTTAGCTAAACAAGTAATAGAGCAAGTAACAACCGAGAATAACCATGCAAATTGTTAAAGACCTTTGTTTTTTAGATAATACAGCCTCCTCTATGACTAAAGGAAGGCTTGCAGTTGTTGATATTGGCTCAATTAGCATGCGGCTTGTTGTTTATGATGATGTTAGCGGCTACCCATATATGATACTCAACCAAAAAATATGGGCAGCATTAGCGGAAAACAAGGGTAAAGGTACCTTTAACCTTGAACAAGATAAAATAGAACGTGTACTCTCTGCCCTAAAATGGTTCTTGTGGACAGCTAAAGAAGCAGGTTGCGCGCAGATGATTATTATTGCAACAAGCGCAGTCCGTGAGGCTGCTAATGGGCAAGACTTCGTTAAACTAGCAGAACAAGATGTTTTTGGTAAAATCCATATATTAAGCGGAGAGTCTGAGGCTTACTTGTCAGCTATAGGCTCTATGGCAAGCATCCCTGATGCTAAAGGCGCAATTATTGACTTGGGCGGCGGCTCCCTTGAGTTATCTGACACAAAGCTTAAAAATTTAACAAGTTTACCTTTAGGTGCACTTACTTTAAAAAATCTTTCTGGTGGCGACCCTAATGCTGCTATAGAAATTCTTAAAAAAGAATTTAAAAAAATAAAATGGCTAAGTAAACTAACAGGCGATCAACTTGTGGCAATTGGTTCGGGGATGCGCTCTATTGCACGTTTGCATATGGAAGCTACAAATTACCCACTAGAAATTACCCATGATTATACTTTTGATGCTAAAGAAGGTGCCGATTTCTGCCGTAAGTTAATAGATGGTAAACTTAGCATTAACCTAGATGATATGCCTAAAGACTACAAAGACGTATTACCTTACCGAGCAGCTGCACTATGCGCTATGCTTGAGCTGCCAGCAATTAAGCAAGTTCGTTTTGCTACGTTTGGCTTAAGAGAGGGGATATTGTTTTCCCAGATGTCGTCTTGCCCTGTTCTTGATGACCCCCTTAAAGCTTTTGCGATAGAAAAAGCACAACGCCACGGTAAAGGTCTCAAGTACGCTATTTCTCTGTCTGATTGGTGTAAAGATGTTTTACCCAATATTAGCGAACGTTTTATTGAGGTTGCTGCCATGTTCTCGGAAACAGGGTGGAGAGAGCAACCTCTATACCGTGCTTTAAGCCAATTTAACCATATTTTGGGTGGTGCGTATGTAGGTGCTGGGCACAACCTAAGGGTTAAACTAGCATTAACAGCATTTTTCTGCCACGAAAAGAACCTTACTAAAGACCTTGCCCTTCAAGTAAAGCCATTAATCAGCAACTCCGATATGGCAGAATGCCAAGCACTTGGGAGTTTATTTAGGTTAGCACAAGTCCTCGACCCTGGTGCTCAAGGTGTACTTGATAGGTTTAGTTTAGTATATGATAAATCCTCACAATATATACTTAAAGCACCGACCGATTTTATGGCTATGGAATCTGAAGAGGTTACTAAACTTTTAAAAAACGTTAATAATTATATTAATACATACAATAATTTAAATAATTAATACTAGGTGGTTAAATGAAAATCTTAATTTTATTAATCAACTTACTTATATTACCAAATATCTTACTAGAACAAGCACAAGCAAACACTATGCAAGGCCTACAAACTTCTTTTGCGCCTATAGTCCAGAAGGTTGCGCCTGCAGTTGCAAATATCTCGACTCAGAAAGTTGTACAACGGCAAATGTCGCCCTTTGCTAATGATCCATTTTTTCAAATGTTTTTTGGTAATACTGTACCAGGCATTACCCAAGATAAGGTAGAGCGTTCTCTGGGCTCTGGCGTAATTGTGCGCCCTGATGGGTTATTTATAACCAACTACCATGTGGTTCAAGGAGCCGACAAAGTTACTGTTTCTTTAGCAGATAAGCGTGAGTTTGAAGCAGTCATGATTGATGGCGACCAGCAGTTAGATTTAGCAATTATGCAGCTTGATACTCGTGGCGAAAAACTACCTTATGCCAGTTTTGGAGACTCTGATAAACTACAAGTTGGCGACATTGTGCTTGCAATTGGTAACCCTTTTGGCGTGGGGCAAAGTGTTAGTATGGGGATTGTTTCTGCACTGGGGCGTAGTAACGTTACAGGTAGCGATATGGGCGATTTTATCCAGACAGATGCTGCTATTAACCCTGGTAACTCAGGTGGCGCATTAGTTAATGCACAAGGGGAAATTATTGGTATTAATAGTGCTATTTTTACTCGTAGTGGGGGGTCTAATGGTATTGGGTTTGCTATTCCGGCAAATGCTGTCCGAACTATAACCGAAAGCGTTATAAGCACTGGTGAAGTACAACGTGGGTGGTTTGGTGCTAGTGGGCAAAATATTACCCAACTGCTCGCAAACAAACTAGACCTAAAAACACCAGAAGGTGTATTAATAAATGAAATAGCCAATAATAGCCCTGCTGCCAATGCAGGCCTGAAAGTAGGCGATATTCTGTTGGCTTTTAATAATGTGGATATTGCAAATGTTAAAGCACTTAAAAGCCGTGTTGCTACCACACCTCTAGGGGAAATGGTGCCAATTAAGGTGTCTCGTACAGGTAAAACTATATCTTTAAAAGTAAAGTTAGTGTCACCACCAAAGCGTAGTAATAAAGACAGGCTAACCTTAGAAGGGCAGCACCCATTAAATGGTTATGTTGTAGAGCAATTGTCCCCGGCATTAGCACAAGAATTGGGGCGACCATTTAATGCTCAGGGGGTAGTTGTAATAAAAGCAGCACGTAGCGCTGTAAGGATGCAACCAGGGGACATTATCGAGCAAATAAACAAACATAAAATAAATACTATTCAAGACGTAAAAGCAGCACTTAAAGATATCCGTAATAATGGGTGGAACTTTGTTTATAGCCGAGGAAACCGTGTGTACAGAATGGTAATACGTTAATGGCTAACCCTGAACAACCATTAGCTGACCGCCTCCGCCCACAACGATTAGAAGACATTGCAGGGCAGGGTGCTATCCTTGCTGATAATAGCTTTCTTTCTCATACTATAGCATCGGGCAAGCCTGCATCCATTGTTCTTTGGGGGCCACCAGGAACAGGTAAAACAACTTTAGCACGTTTATACGCTGCTGCATTTGATGCAGAATTTATACAAATAAGTGCTGTTTTTAGCGGTGTAGCTGACATTAAAAAAATTGTTGGTGATGCTAAAAAATCTGCACTATCAACAGTATTATTTGTAGATGAAATCCATCGCTTTAATAAATCGCAGCAAGATGCCTTTTTGCCATATGTAGAAAATGGCACAATTATATTGGTTGGAGCAACCACCGAGAACCCATCATTTTCACTTAATAATGCGCTGCTATCACGGGCACAAGTATTAACATTACAGCCTTTAGACAGAGAAGCCTTAGCTAAACTATTGGAAAGAGCCGAAAAAGTAGAAGGTAAGTTACCACTAACATTGGACGCTCGAGAAGCCCTTTTGTCGTTCGCACATGGTGATGGGCGTTACTTATTAACTATGGTCGAAAGTGTCTACAAAGCAGGTAGTAAAAAAGAGTTATCTGCCAATGCGTTGTCATCATTAGTACAACGGAAATCCGCCCTTTATGACAAAGGTGGAGATGGCCATTACAACCTTATTTCAGCATTTCATAAGTCAATACGTGGCTCTGACCCTGACGCTGCACTGTATTGGCTAGCCCGAATGCTAACAGCAGGAGAAGAGCCTTTATACCTAGCTCGCAGATTAATTCGCATTGCTGCAGAAGACATTGGCTTAGCAGACCCACAAGCTTTGGGGGTCTGCCAACAAGCTTTAGAAGCTTACAAAAATATTGGTAGTCCTGAAGGCGATTTAATACTAGCCCAAGCTGCTGTCTACCTAGCACTAGCACCAAAATCGAATGCTATTTATGATGCATATAAAAAAGCTATAGCCGAAGCAAAAAATAGTGGCGAACTATCGCCACCAGCACACATTCTTAATGCACCAACAAAGTTGATGAAAAAACAAGGTTATGGCGAAGGGTATATTTATGACCACAATACTCCCCAAGCATTCTCAGGGCAGAATTATTTTCCTGATAGCATGAAACGCCCTTCTTTTTACCATCCAGCCGAACGTGGGTTTGAGAGGGATATGCTTAAAAGAGTTACTTATTTTAAATCATTAAGAGACAAACTTAATCAATAGCATTAATATAACAGTAAAATAGATGGTTGGGATTTTAAAGAACATGGCAACAACAGACACAAAAGTAAATACAGTAATTGTTACTGATGAATACAAAGAACTGCGGCTTGATAAAGCATTGCAAAGGATGTTCCCAACAGCTAACTATACACTGGTTAGTAAGCTATGTCGTAAAGGGCAAATACGCTTAGATGGCAAACGTGTTAAAGGCAATGAAAGACTTGAAGAAGGTCAAGAATTGCGCTTACCACCAATGATGTTTAACCTGCCTGAAAATGATGATGAAATCCTCGAAAAGAAGATTAAACCATTAACTGCAAAAGAAAAATCATGGCTAAAAGAGCATATCCTTTACCAAGACGACTTTATGATTATTCTAAACAAACCAGCAGGGATGCCAGTACAAGCAGGCTCGGGTCATAGCCGTAGTATCGACAGAATGATGGTTGCCTATAGCCCAGAGCAAAAACCAAAATTAGTACACCGCTTAGACAAAGCAACCACAGGTGTTCTGGTATTTGCATTAGATAGCAGAACTGCCGCTAATCTAGCCAAACAATTTGCCGACCGCGATACTGAGAAGTCTTACTGGGCTGTTGTTTCAGGGATACCTCTTGACAGTGAAGGGGTGATTGACTTTGCTCTGAAGAAAAGCGCAATTGGTAAAATGGGCCGAGAGCAAATGCATGCGTCAGAAGATGGTGACAGCAGAAAGGCCGCAACTGCTTATACTCGCCTTAAACGTAAAGGCAAAGCGCAACTTGTGGAAGCTCGCCCGTTAACAGGGCGTACTCATCAAATTCGTGCGCATTTCTCAACTATGGGGGCACCTTTGGTTGGCGACATTAAATATGGTGGTCAGTCGTACAGTTATCAAAATAAAGAAGTTATGCTACTTCATGCTCGGAGCTTGAAATTTACCCATCCATTCACAGAAGAATCAATAACTATTACAGCACCATTGCCAGATTACTTTACAGACTACATGAAGAATATGGGTTGGGGATAACAACTAATAATATGGCTTATCTGCAACATAACTATATTGTTTAGTAGCCATTATATTTTACAACCATAAAAACATGTTAATATGTAGCTATTATAGGCATTTAAAGTTCACTATATTAATCGGGGTAGGGGTATGGATCCAATAATACAACTTGTCTTTTGGTCAGGTATTTTATTAGCTTTTAAGCATTTTTTAGCTGATGGTCTATTTCAAACAAACTACCAATATACCAATAAAGGTAAATGGGGGCATCCTGGTGGCCTTATTCATGCTGGCAACCATGGTGGCCTTACTTTTGTTGCTGTAATTCTATCCTTTTTATTTTCTGGGGTTGATAAACCTCTTTGGTATGTTGCTAGTTTTGCAGGTATTTTTGCGGTTGGTGACGCTATTTTACATTATCTCATTGACCTTGCTAAAGTAAGAATTGGGCAAAAATTTGGTTGGAGTGACATGGGGCAAACTGACGCAAATGTTAATGGTGAAAATAAAAAAGCATGGCTCATTTACGACAAAAAATTTTTCTGGGCTATAATTGCTGATCAAAGCCTTCATTTTATA
>JAJFIW010000037.1 GCA_021774615.1 Alphaproteobacteria bacterium
GGCGGCAAAACTTCATATGCTGTTTGGAATGTCATAAAAAAAGCACATGAAGAAGGCCGGGTAATTTATACCTGTGGCATTCCAAAACTCAAAATACCAACCATTGAAATTTCTTACGCTGATTTAAAACAATGGTATTTAAGAGATGATCCAGAAAAAGAATTACCAAACCTTGTTAACATTGAACATGGTTCAGTAATCGTAATCGATGAAGTCCAAAAACTATGGCCAGCGCAAGGTACAAAAATTTCAGAAGACATTAAAGATTTGTCTGAGCATCGTCATTTTGGTTTATCTTTTTTAATACTCACGCAATCACCGAATCTAATACACAGAAATGTTTTAGCACTAGTTGACAGACATCTGCACATTAGACCCAACTGGTCAGGCAGAAAAATTTATGAATGGCCAGAATATTGCAAAAACCCATCAGCATTTAGCAATAAAAATGTCGCTGTTGTAACAACCTACACACTACCAAAACAATCATTCAAGCTTTATCACTCAGCCACGCAACACATCAAACCTGAAAAACGAATCCCAATGGGATTCTTCATCTTTGTAATTTCACTCATTGCTGTACCTGTAATGGCATATCAAGCTTATGATCGTATTTATTCCAAAGCTGATGAAACTGTAGTTGCCCAAGAAGAACAAGAAATCAAACCTCAATCAACACCTGAAAAATTAACATTAACAGAAACACAACCTATAGAAACAACCAAACAAGTAATTATTCCCACCTTACCATCATTACTCTCAGCAAATTATGACTGGCAAAACATAGCAGCATGCCTCAGTTCTGAAAAATTCGGTTGTATATGCTATGGAGATAGTGCTCAACGCCTCGTGGTGCCCATAGAAACCTGTGAACTAGCAGCAAAGCACGGATGGGGTAGAAAAGTCATTAAACCGCCAAGGCCTGTACTTCAAACAGATTCTGTATAGAAACAAAAACAGAAAAAAGGAGAATACCAGTAGCTGATCTCAAAAGGAGGCTCCGAGGCTTGGCCAACGGCCAAACGTAGGAGTTCTTGAGTCAGCGTAAACGGGTATGATCCCTCAGAAGTCCATGCGTAGCTAAACCCCTTTTTTAAATTCACCCCTTAAAGACGGGTTTCGCTTTTAACGGTTTATTCTTTGTTGTCGCAGGAAAATCTACTTGATTGTGTTTTTTGGAAATGTGCGTCTAACTGATTTTTGATAGTTTGGAATCTTTTATTATCTTTTAGTATTGCTATGACTTAATGATGTTTTTTCATGTAATGATTATTTATGTTTACAAGTCCCAAATTTTAAGTTAGTCTTCAAGCGCAATAAGCTTTTTTTAGTCCAACTAACTATGTATATATTTGGTTAATTTTCTAGGAAAGCGTTTATTGCTAAAAATAGACTATTGCTAGAAATAGATTTTACTTTCTATTTTAATCTGAGTGAGTCTAATTTATTTAACCATTTGTTCTGCGATACAGAATAAATGGTTAGTTCTTTAACAACTTATTTTTAATTTATAAACCAATATAAATTAACTATTAAGGATATAGGAGATCGAATATGAAATACTTAAGTAATTTTGACCAAAGGATATTAATTTCAATTATTGCGCTTAAATCTGAAGCATACGGCGTCCCTATACGCCAAGAAGTCTCCGCCAGTTTAGGCGAAGATATTACGGTCGGTAGGTTATATAGTGCATTGGAACGATTGGAACGTCAGGGTTTTATAAAATCATACGAAGGAGGGATTACGCGTGAGAGAGGAGGAAGGCGCAAGCGGTTCTTTCAAATTTGTGCTCTTGGAGTTAATTCATTGCAAGAAACGCATCAGATTATAGATTGCGGTTTAAATCAAATTGCTTTGTATAGTAGTGGGTAAATTGTTTTCGCTTTAAGCGATAGACGTTTTTTATTAAGGAGTTTGAACATGACGATTAAGAAACCAATTGATAATGAAGTTTTAACGAGGGATTTTATTATAGAACAAAGAATAAAATTTTTAAAAATTGAACGTTTTAACGTGCAAGGAGAATTAGACGATTATGGCTTTCAGGTGAATATAGCCAGTATGAATCATAATGAAGAAAAAGAGAGGCTTTATTTTGAATTAAAACGCTCTAGAAGACAATATCTTGATGAGATCAATAAGGAAATAACTAAACTTTCAAACATTCAGAGAACCGCAGTTATCGCAGATGGAGTTAAAGATCTAACTACTGATAACTCGTTATCTTGTGAGAGTTCTCAACAAGAATTCGTGTCTGAGTCTCAAGACGATGTGTATGTAGAAGCAAATGTCCCTTTTTTAGCAAAGTTTATATTAATTCAGAGTATTCCGAATAAGAGTTATAGGGATAATGTTCTTGGTGATCTCCATGAAGAATTTTTGCAGAATATTGCCGAACATGGCGCCTTACGTGCAAAAATTATATATTGGTCACATGCTATTCGATCTCTACCGTGGGGATTTGTCTGGCTTATGGTTAAATTCATCATGAAGATGAGGTAATTTTGTTTTTATAGATTTTGGTAAACTAATTTTTTTAAATATCTATGGAATCAAAACTAAAATTAAAATACAGCTTGCTCAAATTAGCTTTTATTTGAGCAAGCTCAACAGCGATCTTACATCTAAACTTAACATGCTGAATGGCAATTACGATATATTTTTAAGAAAAACTTCTCTCAAAAATCAAACCAAATCGACTTTCAAGAACAACTTGACGCCTATAAAAATCAGCCTTAATTTCTAAAGCGTCAATTTCACCATCGCGTCTTTCCAATTCAAGTTTTAACGAATTAATTTCTCGAGTGAGACTTGCGACTTGTTGAGACCGCCAGAATAAAGATCTGATGTGATGCGCTGTAAATCCATTACGCCATTCAGGAACGTAAAGTAAACCTTTCTGAAAATAATAGCCTTCCCAGTCTTTCCCTAGTAAAGCATCCGCTTTACCTTCCACAAATAGCTTTAATAACCTAATGGCTGACTCAGGTACTTTTCGAGTGCCTTTTTTCCATTGCTTTATTATTTTCTGACTTTCGCCAGTCACGTCTTCAATTAATTGGGAATTGATGCTTGTTATAAAGTCATTCATTTTTTTCGCCCCAAAGACTCAATCATTACAAATTTTATGTAACATATATTTGTTGATTAAGACTTTGATAGTTAATTTATTTAGAAGTTGTTATTACTTATCAGGAATAGGGTTTTAAAATTACAAACACTATGTAATTGCTTTGAATTTAATAGATGGATTTAGCTAAGATGGTAGTTTTGTTGCAGTGAAACCCACAAGTTATAACAATAACTTTGAATTTTATCTGTAATTCGTCTTTGCTTATTTCTACGATTGTATTTTACATAATATAAAGACTGTGCTTTAGACTTGGTGATATAGCTGCGTTTGCGGGCGGTGGTGACATTATTGAAATTCCGCCTATTAAAAGCGCGATACTTGCCGCTTTTGATGTGTATTTAAAGCAGCTTTTCAATATTGATCTTTTTTCTTCATTTTTTTCAGTAACCAGGTTGCTTGCAGCTATAATTTCTAGTCTATCCTCATTTATATAGTCAGCTAATTTAATACATACTTCGATTGGTAGCCCTGATCTACCAGATTTGGCATTTCGTAAATAGTTATCTTTTATTGCGAGTATTGAAGCCAAATCTTTTTGTTTTCCAGCTTTTTTTTCGCCAATTTCTATATATTTTTTCATTTCCATAGTTCTACCTCTTGACAGCATAATTTTGTGCTGTTATGGTTAAGCATAATTTTGTGCTATTTGATTTATTTGCATCATATAGCTCAATTTACCTTAAGTCAAATAGGGGTTTATATGAATTCATACCATCAAGCAATTCTTCAAGCTACTTCTAATGGCATTTTTCCAGAATTATGTGATGCATGGAGAACATTTCATAAGTTCTCACCATGGATCGATAACGACCTTCAAATTAAAAAAATAGATATTGATTTTTGCGGTTCAAAATCGACGAGGAACGAGGAGATTTTCGAACCGCTGAAATCTCAAAAAATACTTTACGTGCCAGTTACACGTAAAGTTAGTTCGGAAATCCGGAAAAATTAGCATGAATTGCATAAATTTAGATGGCTCTGATTATCTGCCAAGCATCATGAATGTTTATCCAGTTTTTGTTGATTATTTAACCATTCGACAAGTGCATATCGAAGAATTACCAATTATTAATGGTGGTCAAGTAATTAGAATAGATCAGGATGGTGAAGTTGACTATGTGGTTGATGCAAGGGTAGGGCTGGAAGGTTCTTTTGATAGTCGGGTAGAAATTAGGTGCGATGGTCATCAAGTGGAGTTTTCAGGAAATATTGCACGTTATGGGCGCTCTGACAATTTATTCGGTTTTTCATTTGCTGAGTCGATTCGAAGAATAAATGAATTATTAGTATCTCTTGATTTACCACCATTTACTATTGGCAAGTTACATCGATATGCGGATACAGGTTGGACATGGTCAGGTGCAAGAGTAAGTCGTATAGATATCACTTGTAATTATGTAACAGGATCTATGAATGACTCAGAAGCATTTTTACGAATGATGGCCGGTCAGCATGTAGGAAGACAAAAAGGTTCATTATCTGTTAATGGCGCAACAGTTGAGTACGGTAGGGGCTCCAAATACGTTTATGGAAAACTTTATTGTAAAACCACAGAATTTAAAAAACATAAATCAAAGAAATCTGGTCAACATGTTGCAGATGAAGTCATTCAATTTTGTGAAAGTCTCGGCGTAATACGCGAAGAATTTACACTGAAATCAAGATTCCTACTGCAAAATGGCCTTGCATACTTAGGAGCCATTAAGGACTCAATATTAATAGATATCTATTTCAATAGATCACAACTACAGAGGATTGATACCGTCAAATACTAAAAATTTACTGATCTGCCGCCTCGTTTAAGGGCAACGTATGTGAGCTGGAAATATGGTTATCCAA
>JAJFIW010000038.1 GCA_021774615.1 Alphaproteobacteria bacterium
CATTGCAATCCCTTTTGTTGCAAGGTTTGCAGCATAAGTTTTAACTGTACTATATACAAAGTTGTTTGCAGCATCATTATCAAAAGGGTGGAACTCGTGCGAGGCTTTACGCACCATTGATTTGTTTAATTTAAACGTTAACTGCTGAGGCTTATGCTGATGGTCTATCCATTTGTAGCTATACACCACCGAACGACCAAGGCTACCAAGCTTAAAACCAAGCTGAGAGCTACTGGCAGCAAAAGCTCCAGACGACATAAAAAGTAATATTACAAAAGAAATAAAATACTTCATTTCTTCTTATATAAGAGAGCAAAAGCTACAAGCTGTCAGGTATTATTCAATCTCAATAAAAAATGGATGTTCTATAATATACTCGCCATCTCTTTTAAGCTTATACACAGCCTTCCATGTCCCTTTTTTTAGACGCAAATTATCTTTAGGGCTGGCGGAAGCTATACTAAGCCATGTGGTTGTATTCATAGGGTGGGCTCTGCTTGATTCATGCCAAATTTTACCATTAGGCATAAAAATTGTAATGGTTTCCTTGTCATTTTTATTAATACCAAAAACCCGAACCCATGCAGAAAAATCTGCCGTTATGTCAGACAATTTCTCAACCACTGAAGAGTCGTAGTGCAAGTCAAAAATAGATGGCTTACCATGCATAAACGAAGCCGATATAATGCCCGCTTTAAGGTATGGGATGCTCTCTTTCCATAAAGATTTATCAGATGTAGAGAAGCACTCTGATGATTCTGCTAAAACTCTGCTGCTGAATGGGTCAATAGCCTGATTATTTTTTAGTAACTCGAAATAAAACTTAGGGGTCGATGTAGAACCACTACTACCAACAATACCAATACTATCGCCAGCAACAACACGTTGCCCTGCTTTAACTGTGGCTGAGCCCTTCCGTAAATGACAATATTTAGTGCTATACGCATTGTCATGGCGAATAATAATATGATTACCACATGCTTTTTTACTATAATTGCTGTAACGGCGATCATCTTTAAGATTATTCTTAACAAAAATTACACGCCCATTTGCAGCAGCTAAAACAGGTTGTTCTTTTAAAGCTGTTTTATAATCAACAAAAAGGATGCTTGTACCTTTAATATTAGGCTTAGTACGGCTGCCACACTGGTAGTCTACAGGGGAAATATGGTCTGTACCTGTTTTCAAGTCAGGGTAAGCATCAATAAAACAATCTTTAGACAAGGTACAATTTAGCGGCCACAATAATGAGAACTCCTCTACTTTAGAGGGCTCTTCATTTTGCGGTATATCTTCAGCAGCATAAGGTGTCGCCACAAATAGCATACTAATAACTAATACATACAAAGGAACTAGGTGGGTCATGTCAACCTTACTTTTATTTTTTGGCAGTATATCATAAATTAATTACTTACTTCTACTATCTCATAAAAAAAGCACGACCTAAGCCGTGCTATAAAATGGTGTCTGCGGTGGGAGTCACATTGGAACAATAACCTATTGATAGATAACAATCAGATTTGGCGCTATGGCTACTTATAGCACCACTTATAGCATCACAATGAAATGGCTGAGGGGGGCACTTATAAAACTGTAAAGCTCTCAATATATTCTTCAAGAAATAAATACATTTGAATTATTTATTGCTAATAGTACAATGAATCTCTCTCATCAGATACATTTTCAATTCTGGTCAGATGTATCATTAATGCAACCATAGGGATAAAAGAATATTTTGGACTGCATCTTCTGTAAAATCATGAACAATGAAGCCCCTCACTTTTTGGTTTATGAGGACGATTTATGCAAAGCGTTTTTGGATAGAAGACCCGTTCAGCCGGGAATGGTTTTGGTATGCCCTCAAGAACATGTTGATCATGTCACAGATTTAGATGACGAAATTGCTGCACACTTAATTAAGGTCTGTCAAAGAATAGCGCGTAAAATTAAAAAAGAGTTGGAACCTAAAAGAGTTGGATATGTTGTTTCCGGCTACGGCGTGCCACATGTTCACTTTATTGTGATCCCAACTTATGATAGCCATGATATCACCTCACGACATTACGCTTCCCTTGAAGGCAGAGAAATTGTTTTTGCAGAAAAAAATGTACCTATTGCTCAGGGAAATGACCAATTATCTATTCAAAAAAAACTATCCTTGATATAACAAAAAAGAGCCGACGCAAGGCCGGCTCTTTTTACGATTGGTTAGTTAATATGGAAAAATCCACGCTTACCCACTTTAAGTTCCATACCTTGGGAAATTACCAGACTTTCTTCAAAGTCAGTAATTTTATTCCCATTAAGCGATACAGCTCCTTGTGAGATTAAGCGGCGGATTTCGTTGTTTGACTTTTCAGGTTGGCAACGCTTCACCAAAGATAACAAATCCAATTGGTTTTCTTCTATTTCAACTTTTGGAGCATCAGAAGGGAATGACTTTTTAGAGAAAGTTTGGATAAAACTTTCCTTTTCGTCTTTACCAGCCCGTTCTCCGTAAAAGATAGACACCAATTTTTCTGCTGTAAACAGCTTTGCATCACGCGGCTTATTCTTAATATCAAGCTGTGCAATTTCATCCAATGCAACGCGCGTATTGTTAATTAAAACAACTTCAATCATTTCATCTGGAAGAGACATAACTTCACCAAACATCGTTTTAGGGTTAGTCCCCAAAAAGACACCAGTTCCATTACTTTTTGACATCAGCTCCCCTGTAGCAGGATTCTCCATTAAGTTCACAGCAACAACAAACTTTTCCTTTCCCTTAAACCGCTTTAACAAATCTCGACCTGCTAAAGCATTAAAGGTTTGGTCAGTTCCGCACAATTCAACGTCAACGTCCAAGGCAACGGAATCGTAACCTTGGAATAAAGGGTAGACAAACTCATGCAAGAATATTGGCTGGTTGTTATTGATCCGCTTCTCAAACATATCTCTTTCCAACATGCGCTGAACAGTTGTTTGAGAAAGCAGTTCAATCATCTCTGTCACAGACATTTGATCAAACCACGTGCTGTTTAGAACAACTTCTGCAGGATTATCATGATCATCAAAGTTAATAATGGCTTTGATCTGATTTACCCAGCTATCTACATTTTTCTTTGCCTCTTCACGTGTCAGACGAGTTCTTGCAGCGTTTCTGTCTGTAGGATCTCCAATGCACGCAGTTAAGTCTCCGAAAAGTACGAATACTTTATGACCCAGTTGACGAAACTCTTCAAGCAACATGAAGTTCTTCGCATGACTGAGGTGTAGCGATGGCCCGGTAGGATCAGCTCCAATATAGAAGCGCAGCTGCTCACCAGATAAGAGTTTCTTCTTCAGCTCACTCTCTGATGGCAGAATGTTTTTAATAATACCACGCGACAAAATTTTGCTGACGCGCTGTTCAGTTGATTTCATATCAGTTCTCCTTAAAACTGCTAAAACGGGAATAAAGTTTTCAATCAAACTAGTATGTAATATCTAACTGTCCACAATTCAATAGAAAACTTGAAAAAAGTTTCTGACAATAGAATCTTCTGTTACTATTTGGAATTATATCTTGATAAAATCAAAAGGTTGCTATGAAAGACTCTGTATTAATTCTTAACAAAATAAGAAAAAATGCCCCACTAGCGCGCCAAGAGGTATTTGATGGCTGCAAAAACCTTCTAGACTTACCCTGCAGAGACGATATACGTGTTCAATTATCTATGATTTTATACGGGCTAGATGTCAAAGGACCATCCAAAGAAGAAATTCTAGGATTAGTAGACTTTCTAAATCATATAGAGCCACACTTAGCTAAAAAACTTCAACCAAAAAGCAATAATGCAATCTGTTTAGCAGGTAGTGGAAAAAAAGAATTAAAAACATTTAATATTTCTACATCCGCCGCACTAGTAGTAGCAAGTCTAGGTTACCCTGTAGCAAAGTTAGTTTCTCGAGCTACATCATCCTTAACAGGATCAACCGATGTCTTATCATTACTTGGCGCAGAACTAAATATACCGATAACATCTATGATAGAAATTATGGATGATTTAAACTTTGGCGCTTTTTCCATAGAAAATACTATTCCGAATTTTGACAAAATTTATGGTGGAATTTTCCATACCCCACACGCTTTTTCATACATTTTACCTGCCTTACTCTCCCCCGTTAAGTGCAACTCTGTAGCATATGGGCTTACCCAGTCCGATACACAGTTAAGTGAAGAAGTCTTCAAGGAGTTAAATTTGTACAAGACGGGTGGAATTGTAACAACCAATGTAGACGGCCTACTTGTTGATGAGCTCTTGCCAATAGGTAAGAATAATATTTCTATCATTGACCAGCCTCATGCAACTCAAGAGATATATGAAGATTTAGAAAGCATTCGAGAGCGAGTTGATTGCAAAGTTTCCGATATATCCGCTTTAAATACAAAACAAGAACAAGCAGAATTGCTCAAACGCCTCCTTGAAGGTAAAGCTTCAGATCAGCAAGCTCATATAGTTGCTCTAAACGCAGCTTTTATTATCAAGTCAGGAAACCCTCACCTCATTTTTTCTGAACTTTATAAGGATGCATGGGATATAATTTTATCTGGGAAATCTGCTCAGATTCTTAAGAAGTTTATTGAAAAATCTAATATTTATAAAAAGTAGACACGCCAATGAAAGCTCTATTATATGATTCAAAAGATTCCAGATGGGGAATTAAGGACATATCTACACCCACTTCTCGCAGCAATAAAGAACTCATCATAAAAACCTTACATTGTGGTATTTGCGGTTCAGATTTACATCGAATATTTTCTCCACAAGAAGATCAAGAAAGAATCGTTTTAGGGCATGAAATTGTTGGCAAAACAGAAGACAACAAAATAGTTGTTGTAAACCCGATCCAAAACTGTGGGAAATGCCAGCTATGTGTAAATGGACAATCCCAATTTTGTAAAGAATCTATAAATATAGGCAAAAATGTTAACGGTGGTTACTCAGAGTTTGTGAGTGTTTACCAGTCCAACATATATGACATTAGTGATTTTACATACCCCCATGTTGCCACGCTGACCGACTCTATCGCAGTTGTTATACATGCACTCAATAAACTCCAATTCCCTATAAAGAACCAGCACATACTGATCACTGGTGATGGAACCATAGCAGGAGTTATTGCTGCAATATTAAACATTATTGCCCCTAATGCTCACGTCTATTTAAAAGGGAAGAATCCTAAAAATTTCCATCTATTAGCAGAAAATTACAATACCAAAGAGTTCCTTCCAAATGGGGCTAAAGGGAATTTTGATGTCTGCTTTGAAACTGTGGGACGAGCGCAGGATGACACACTTTCCGTGTGTATAGAGAACTCATCCTATGGTGGAGAGATTCTTGTTCTAGGGGTTTATCCTGAAGGCTTTTTAAGCCAAATTCCCTTAAGAAATATTTTTTACAAAGAAATTAGGCTTATAGGGGTTAACTCTTTTGTTAAATCTAATAAAACTGATAATTTCGGTGAAGCTGTCTCTCTGCTGAGAAATCACTCAGAAGTGTTTTTACCTCTAATTACCCATAGCTATAAACTAGAAGATGTCAATAAAGCGCTCCAGACTATAGGTAACAAAGGCACCGAACCAGTATTAAAAGTGTTATTTACATTAGATTAGTTGACTCACCCCACTTAACTGTATACAATAAACTCAACCTTTCTCGTCATCTTTTTTATCTTTTCCAACCACCTTAAGGAGGTTCTATGCTAAATGAAAGAAATCAAGAAACAGTCTTTAGTCAGGAATATTACAGCAAAGTAATTAAGGAAAATGGTTACTCTGATGTAGATTTCAATACAGTAAACTTTTCATTAGAAAATTTTGATGTTGAAAGCATGCGAAGGAGGTTCCTTTGTCATCATAATGGAGATTTCTTTGCCGAAAAAGCCCGTTATGGAGAAGCTTCCATTGTTACTACTGGGTTTGGAATGAGTGGATATCCACACCTTGGCTCAATCTCACAAATTATCAAAATTACCGAATTAAACAATGCTGGTATGAATACTCAAGTAGTTTTAGGTGACTTAGATGCTTACAATGCAAGAGGTCAAAGCTTAGGTGAAGTTCTGAAGTACAGATCTCAATTTATGCATTTTATTGAAAATGTTGGATATAAATCCCTGAAGGGTTCTATTTTAAGAGATCAATACAGCCACCCAGAAGTCAACCATACCGCTTATCTCATTTCTAAGTATTTAACAGATGCAGACTTTGATAACTCTTCAGAAGATATTGCAAACATCTATGAAAAGGAAGGTATTTATAACGGCTGGAGTTTTGGAATGAAGCAAGCTCTAACTCTTATGATTGCTGACTTTATTCACTTGCACACCCACCATGGATATAATAACATTATGGTTATGCTGGGCTTAGAGGAGCATAAGTATGTCAAGCTAGCTTCTGAGGTTGTATCTAGGATGAAACTCCCAATAAATCTGGCAGGCATTTACGGAAAAGTTATTAGAGGATTATCTGGCTATCCCAAAATGTCCAAAAGCTTAAAAGGGTCTGCGATTGATGTGATGTCCTCACCTGATGAGATTCGTTCATTACTGCTAAATGAACCTCGCTCAGAAAGATCTACACAAGAAAATGCAACTTTCCAAATTTTGGATCAAGTGTCTTACTACTCCTCTGAAGAAATGGATCAACTTGCCTATCTATATCAACATGGATCCGATACAGAGTGGCATAACGCAATTGAATCCTATGTAAATGACATACTCTTACCTTTGCTAGGCAAATGGTAAAAAAGGGCTGCAATAGCAGCCCTTTTTTACTTTATGATCTGATTTGACTGAAGTTCTAAAAACTCACAATTCTCAAATTCTTTTCGCTCATTGAAAATGTGTTTATACAAAGAAGATAAAGCAAATCCATGTGTGGAAACAGCCAACACTTTAATATCAGGATAATTATTTAAAGTTTCATTTATTTCATCTAATAACCTAGAAACCAAGTTCCCCCTACTTTCTCCAGAAGGTAAATACACCGTATCTGTTTCCGGGTGATTCCAATCATTAATAATTTGAAGAATATGTTTATACTCTTGGCGAACTACTTCCTTTTTTTGTCCATCACCAATACCATAGTTTAACTCCCTCAAACCTTCCCTTAGAAGGATAGGCGTTGTTTTATTTTGCCGTAAAGCTACAATTTGGGCGGTATCATGAGCTCGAGTCAAATCGCTAGAAATAATGAGATCAATGGCTATTTGAGCTAAAGAAGTTGCTAAAGCCTCCGCCTGCCTAGTTCCATTATTATTTAGGGGAATGTTTGCATAACCTTGTATTCTCCCATCTTTATTCCAATTCGTTTCGCCATGGCGAAATAACACAATCCTGGTCAACTTACAACGAGACATCCACCTGATTAATATTTTCCAAAACTATATCAGCTTTCAATGTGAAAAAAAAGGGCCTTTCAGCCCTTTTGAATTACACGCTATACTTTTTATCTAGTAATTCTGCAATGCTATCCGTATCACCTGAAATTTCTAGAATATCTAGGGCTCCCGACATTCGCTGAACAAACTCCCACCTATTATCTGTTAACTCTTGAGTGTCAATTGGCATAGATATCACCTTTTCATTAAAAACAATGGAAAGGCGAACTCTCTGACATATGTGATTGAATAGACCCATTACTGCATCTTTTGTTTCTTTTGCATAAGCTTTGGAAGGCCATGATGAAAGCATAATCAGTGATTTTATAGGTATTGATTCAACTTCCATAGCAATGGATTGATCTAATTTATGAACAGACATTGCATCAAGATCTCCCGATATTGAACCACCTCTAACAGCAATCCCTGACGTCCCCCCTGCAAGGTTAAAACCCCCTTTACCTTCTTCCAATAAGCAATAATCTGTACTCACAAATTTCCATCCAAATTTCTTCTGCATTGCTAAAGCTAGAGTTGTCTTACCTGATTTTTGAGGCCCATATATAATCAGCGCCTCTTGACCATTTGAAACAGCCACACCGTGAACTGTGTAAATTGATGAAGATTCCCTTCTTATTGTTAACAACTGGTTTAACAATAAGATAATTTGAGGTATATATGAAACTATATCTCCCACATACTTAATCATCAAAGAATCTTTATCAAAACGGACATCTATATCAACAGACATCTCAAGAAAAACATTAAATGGCACCTCATTTTTATAAGAAAAGTAAGATGGTTCAAATACATCAAGGTAGTCACAAATCATACCCAATGCATCAATGCTAGAGGTATCAACCTCAGAGTTAAGGAAAAAGTTAAGAGAACCTCTTGTAAAGGCTGGTTGCGTATTAAGTACCATACAAACCTCTGAAAAAGTGATAAATAGAAAGATATTTTAGTATGTACACAATACAAATAATAACCTCATAAGTCAATGCCATGCATTAATGAATCTAATAGCAAGCTTTAAAGAGATTATATCTTCACTTTTTGCCTAAGTTCAATTCCGTGATACGGGAGGATTTCGATCTGTAAGGTACTTTTTGCAAAAAAGTTAAATTAACCTATACCTAAGGTTTCTATAACTTTTAATTTCACCTCATGCCTTGAAGCTGTCTTTTATAATGCCTGTGCGCACGCTTTTAATATGCTTTGCACCCAACTGATCTTCCGCTCCAAGAATCCGTAAAGACAGTGTGGAAGAGTGCTCAAATCACAGTCATCAATCCACCTGCAAACAAAACAAGGAGATTAAAAATGAATATTTATCACGCAACACCATGCGATATCAGCGCCACTGGATTTTACTTTAAAACTTACGAAGAATATTGCCAAGAATCTAAAGCCCACAACAACTCCTACGGTCAACCTGTAGAAAAATTTGAAATTCAGTTCATTGACGGAGAAAACTAAGAACTTTTTAATACCTTAAGGATCAATCAAGTCAATCTTAAAGAATGGTTTGAAACATTCGAGAATTCGAGCAATGAAGATAACGCCAAAGCCATTTACATCACTGGCCACATCAGTTATAGCAACGATGACATCTTAGATAAGCTTGATGATATCTGCCTTTTCGAAGGTGCAGCCCAAGAATGCGTTGAACAATACATCGAAGATACTTGCCTACCCAGTGAAATTCCAGATCACTTACACTACTACTTCGACACCGAATCTAACACACGCGATATACTTTTAAACAATGACGTTTACGAAGTTAAAATCATGAATCTAACTCATCATATGACTTGGGAAAATATTGATCTTCAGAATGATTACGATCCGAATAAATGTAATGCTATTGCGCACCAAAAAGAAACGTCTCAAAAAGCAGACGTTTCATATAATAGCTATGTTTCTTACGAAAATGGGAGACACTTACCTAGTTTGGATATAGCTCTAAGAATTAAACGTGTCTACGGATTGGCTAGCCACTGGCGAAGGCTCGATGCACGGCGAAAGCAAGAGCGTATCCAAGCAGGATAAAGAGCTAATGGCTTCTATCATCAAAAAGCTTAAAGAAGTAGCATCTAACCAACTAGATGATGGCGAAGAAATCCGCCCCGACAAATTCGCAGAGCTATGCTTCCACATCTACACAAAATGCCTGCAGAACGCATCAGAAGAACATATAGACGAAGAAATCGATAACGTGGTTTACCTAGCCAAGGTTATGGGTGGTTAGTTATTCTTTAGCTTCTACAAGTTTATTTAACTGTTTATTGAGCTGCACCAAGTAGAAAACAGTCCAAAATAACTGTGGTACTAAATAGCTAGTAAACCCTGCTAAAAACTGCGGTTCACCCCCATCTGCGAATCCATATCCAGCTAAAATTGTAGAAGCAGCCAAAGCACATCCATTGCCTATAATGATTATGTTTATATTGCCCAAAAATGTTTTCTTTAAAAAAAATCTAAAAAGTCTAAAGAATAGCCATGTAGGAATCAAAGAGCCTAACATAGTAAGTACAGTATATGACATATTCATCTCCTATTGATTTATTCAAATAAATATAGACAATCTATTACTTTGTACTATTCTTTACAAGAAAAACTCAATTAACAGTATTTAATATAAAACCCCCTGATGATTTCTCACCAGGAGGTTTCATTTTATTTACTTCACAGGAACCCAGAAGCAAAAGGCTTTCGCCTGCTTCGGATACACCCATTTACCGTTACGCCTTACGCGTGGACAGCAAATCATTCTGTGAAGCTTGCCATTTATAACTTTTGTCATAAAATAAGCTCCTAATTAGGAGTGCGCATTAAACACACTACTATTAAAAATGGGTTATCCCCACTTGACACGACCGGTCATGAAGCCTATATAATGTAAATGTGAATATACATTATGGCTACTTGACTACAGCCATTTGCATCTTATCTGATGCAAATTAATTAAAAGACCTATTGTTAGCGCAATAGGTCTTTTTATATCCCGCGTTTATCGAAAATGCGCAATCTTGCCTCCGCCGCAGCATTAGAAACACAAAAAGCATCTACTACCTCAGAAGCAGAATTGGCACCATCCATAATAAGTTTCTTCATTAATTCTGTTGGCATAAGCATAAACGATGCAAATGTATCAGCTTGCCATTCACTATCTTTAAAACAAGGAGTGTCTTTAACTGTTTTTTTTCTGTTCAAGCTTAGCTCACCATGCATTGCCATATGCCCAAATTCATGACACACAGTAAACCTAGAACGACCGTCATCAACAAATAGCCCATCATAAACATCTGAACGGATCTTAATTAGATTTTTATCCGGGAATGATTCAGCTTCTTTTGAGCCTAAATCATCACAGACTTCAAAGTCAAGCCCCCAATTGTGAAGCTTGTGTTCTAGAACCCCTGCAACATCAAGTTGCCAAACTCCTTCAAGACCGAGACTTTCTCTGGCTTTACGAGTTATATCGCTGATATCTACTATAGATAAAGGCGGTACTTCTACTCCTGTATATTTTCTAGCCATTTATGCCCCTTTTCTACTGAGATATCTCCAGACTCAAGCTTTCTTGCAAATGCATTAACAAGGTTCCGTTGTTCCCAGTCTAGCTTCTTATTTGCAACTTCTAGACGTTTAGATGACCTCTCTGCTGCTTCTTTCAATTGTTGAAGACCGACATTGTCTACACCAAGATAAGCAGCTACTTTATCCACAAAACCATCAGGAATTGACTTTTTACCCATTTCCATAGCAGAAATATAAGCGGCTGATGTACCAAGAGAATCAGCCATATTTTTTAAGAACTGATTGTTCTCAGCTCTATATTCTCTAACAAGCTTGCCAAATGGAGTAAGCATAATTTTAACCCTTTCGTATTTTATGTACACAGTATAACCTATTTTATGGTTAACTGTCAACCCTAATTAACTACTTTTATGGTTAACAACAGCTTTAATTATTATTATAATAACTCCTCTAATTTATTAAGCATACCCCCTCCCCTGTGCAAGCCCACCACCCCTAACTTATCTTTACAAAATCCCAACCACCCCTTGACTTTTGCCTCGCTAGCCCTAATCTTATTTATATAAGTAACAACAATAATTAGGTACAGCCATTGCGTGATGATGTTGATGAGAATATAAAAATTGTTTCCAACGAACTGATACAAAAGAGGAAGTCGGCCGAGAAAAGCAAGGGTAAGAATTCGGCTGAAACACAAGGTAATTCTAAAACATCACACCAGTATAAGGCCGACAAGATGTACATAATTCAAGGCGATGGCGATATGCGCTTTGATGATGACAACCAAAGCCATGGCGACACCTCTACAACAGAAATACAAACAAGCATTATTGAACCAGCACCAGTAAAGAGAACAGAACATTCATCAGACCTTGAAACAGCGGTTAACCGCTCTGATGACAAAGGGATTAAAGAGGCATTATCACAAGGGCGCAAGCCATTACGACCTAGATTGTTAGGTCAACGCGTCCGCCAAGGCCATATGACACCAAGAGAGTATAAATACTTCACTGCTGGTATTTGGGATGGAATAGAAACACGGCATGGTGCCTTTGACTGGGACTTGTGGGATTGGGATAATAACTGCCCCCAGGATGATGCTTTTAAAACAGAAAGAAGAACCTATAGCGAACGTAGAACTAAAAGAAGTAGTTCTTTCTTTTATAGTAAAAGAGAAGGAATTGGTAGAAGATCTTCAGATAAGGTATCTCTTAGGTTGCATAGAATAATGCTTACTATTGTTCTAGGAATTCTCTTATCACAAGGCTTAGCTGTTTTATATTTTAATATTATAAACTAAGGATAATATATGAATTTCAGTTTAAATACGGGGTTACTTCTAGCTATTGCATGTGTTGTACTACAAGCTATATTTGGCTTGTATTTCAAATTTGTAGCAAGCGTAGATGTCCACCCTATACTTTTTGTGTCTTCATCAATGCTTTTTGCAAGTGCAACTCTGCTATTATCGGGTGGTGCTGTAGTACTTGCAAAGAAAGCTATGACATCCCCTTACACTTGGCTATTTGCAATTATGTTTATACTAGACTGTGTCTTTTTCCTTTATCTACTCAAGTATATATCAGCAACAGAAGTCAGTTTGCTTTCTAGAGCATCTGTATTATTCTCATTAATCTTTGCTTTTATATTTCTTCAAAGAAATACGTTAGGGCGTGGCGCTTGGGGTATACCACTTATTATTTCAGGGCTAGCAATTATTTTTGGTGGTATTCAAGAAAATATTATTGAAATAATCTTATTAACTCTAGGTTTAGCCATAGCTAAAAGCACTTACTACTTTGCTATAGAATTAAATAAGGTTGGTTACGAGACACGTTCATATGTACAAGATTTTAGTATTCTAGGATATATTCTGGCAATCACTTCCATTATATTCTGTAGCTCTTTATTTATTGGCTCAGCTATATGTTATTTGCTAGATACAAAATCTAACCTTTTCCCTAACATAACACAATTTAGTGATTGGAAGTTATTTGCACTTGCATCTTTCTATGGTGTTTTTGGTGTTACAGTTATGCGCTATTTAGAATTTAAATCTGTTCAAAGTATTAAAAGTGAAGTTTTTATGTGTATAAATCTTCTTGCGCCATTTATTACATTACTGCTTGAAGGATTTTTAACGCACCATCAATTATTCAATATGAATATATCTATAGAGTTCCCAATATTGGCCGCAAATGTGGGAATTATTATTGGTGGAGGCATTGTTATATGGAGAAGATATACAGACCCTAATTTATATCAAAGAACAGATGTTCGTAGAATAAGAGATACAGTTATATCAACTGTCATCTTTTGCCGTGACGACTACCAAAAAGCGTCAAATGCTCTAGGCATAACCTTAAACACCTTACATGACATATTAGATGATAAAAATCATAACATGCAGATTAGCAAGGATATGGCTAAATCTATTAGAGAAAACTTTGCTGATAACATTTCTATGAGCGACCCCTTAACAGGGTTGGCTAACCGTTTACAATTCCTTACACAACTTAAAAGTATAGATAAAGGTAATAGGCTAACATTGTTTTTTATTGATTTAGATAAATTTAAACCCATCAATGACACTTACGGTCATGATGCTGGTGACAAGGTTCTTGTTGGTACTGCTAAAAGGTTAGTTGATTTTACAGGGGAAGATGGTCTTGTAACAAGGTTAGGTGGAGATGAGTTTTGTATCTTACTTAGAGACTTAGAAGATGATGAAATCAAAGAAAAAAGCAAAGAAATTGGAGATATAATAGCAGAACCTTATCAAATTGAAGAAACGGAAAATGAGGTGGGTGTAACTGCATCTATAGGCTTTGCATCATTTCCTGATGATACAAATAGACCAGAAGCTCTTATCCATATAGCTGACAAGAATATGTATAAAGATAAAAGCACAAATAGAGAGTTAAACACCACCCCACTTAGGCAACCTTAGCTTGCTTCATGCTTTCAATATAATCAGACCATTCTTGCATCATTTTAATGCGCTCGTCTAGGAAGTCTGCACGGTCGTAGGCAGCATCTATCTTGCTTCTGTGTGCGTGGGCTAGCTGGCGGTCTACGACCTCATGACGATAGCCTAGCTTCTCTTTTATGGCACTCATGGCCAAGGCTCTGAAACCATGCCCTGTAGTCTTCCCTTTGTAACCAAGCCGTGCTATGGCTGTGAGTATGGTGTTGTCACTCATGTGGCCATTTCTCTTTACTCTATTTGGGAATACGTGAGTGTCACAAAGTCTATGGTGCATTAACTCTTTGATAATCTCTACCGAGCGGCTAGACAGTGGCACAAGGTGTTCTTTTCTCATTTTCATGCGCTCACCAGGAATAGCCCACATTTTATTGTCTAAGTCTATTTCTTCCCACTTCATGCCGATTAACTCATTTGTACGCACAAACGTATGGATAATAAGTTCTAGGGCTAATCTTGTATGCGGGAATAGTCTTGCATCGTTCCTACTCAGAGCTTGCATAAAATCAGGAATATCATTTATACCCAACGCTGCATGGTGGCCTTTCTTAAAAGGCATTAACGCTCCTTTTAGTGCGCTTGAGGGGTCATACTCGGCACGTCCTGTAACAACGGCATAACGAAAAATCCTGCTAATATTCTGCAAAGCTCTTTGTGCAAGCTCATGAACGCCACGCTTCTCTATTTTCCTAATTACCGCTAAAATCAAAGGGGCTTTAATAGATGTTATCGGCAATTGTCCTATTTCTGGGAATATATCATTCTCAAAGCGCCTTAGTATTTCTTTGCCATGGTTGACCGTCCACATTGATAAGTTATTAGTGTGCCATTCTCTTGCTATGCTTTCGAAGGTATTTGCGCTAGCTTCAATAACTTCTAGCTTCTGCATTTTCTTTTTAATAGCTGGGTCTATACCAATCTTAATATCTTTTTTGGCATTATCTCGCAGTTCACGAGCTTCCCTTAAAGTGACATCAGGATATACACCAAATGCTAGCTTCTTCTGCTTTCCGTTAAAACGATACTTCATGCGCCAGTATTTACTACCGTTTTTATTTACTTCTAAGAACATGCCACCACCGTCGCTAACGGTGTATGTCTTTTCTTTAGTTTGCGCTGATTTACAAGCTTTATCGGTTAATTTCATAGTACGCCCCTCTAAATGTGGCCATAAATATGTACCACCCAACATTTATAGCACCACTTATAGCCCCATAATTTTTGATTACTCCTGATGCCTTACGATGCAATATGATGTATAAACCGACAGATTTCAAGGGTTTTTATGTAAGAAAAAACAAAGCACGGCCTAAGCCGTGCTATAAAATGGTGTCTGCGGTGGGAGTCGAACCCACACTGGAAGGATTTTAAGTCCTTTGCCTCTACCTGTTGGGCTACGCAGACGTGTTGACTAGTTTTTTACTTTAATTTTTAAAGAAGTGCAACGTCATTATTTAATAAATCTAGATATTATTAGATTGTGGCCAAGCATCGGGGGCATCAATAATTTCAGCCTCGACCTCATATAATAACTTCTCTATGGCTATGGCAGCGTCTTGCAGCGCTTGCATATTAGTACTACGTGCAACCAACGTAACTGCTTGGTTGCCATCTTTCATGAATGGGTACGAGCCAATATCCACCATTGGTAAGCAGCCTTGCACTTCGCCAAGAGGAATGCCTATTTTCCCTTCGCTAGTAAATGCGGTAAAGCTAATTTCTTGGATAGGGTCTCTTTCGTCTAACAGTGGCAGTATAGCGTCAAACATTGATTGCATAACCCTAGGGATACCAGCCATCACAAATACATTATTCATTCTAAAACCTGGGGCTACCGATGCGCTATTTTCTATTAGCTCTGCACCTATAGGGAAATCACACATACGGAAAGTAGCTTCGGTTGCCCGTTCTTTGTAATGCTCTTTGAATTTATGGAAAGTTTCCTCATCACGGTACATTTCAGAGCCAAAAGCTTTGGCAATGCTAGCGGTTGTAATATCGTCATGGGTAGGGCCAATACCACCAGTTGTAAATACGTATGTAAATTTTTGACGAAACTTATTAATATTTTCTATGATTACTTCTTCGTGGTCAGAAATAATGATGCATTCGGCTAATCTAATCCCCCTTTTGCCAAGCCCTTTGGCTATATATGGGAGGTTTTTATCTTCAACTCGCCCTGAAAGAAGTTCGTTACCAATCAGAATTACACCTGCTGTTAATGTCATTGCACACCTTTTCAACTTGTTTTATGATTGCTTTCTCTGTTATTACAGTCTAAATGAAGCAATACTCAAAGCAACAAAGAAAACAATTAAAAGGTTAACTATGCATCCAGCTTTAGATAGTTTGTTTCTTGCACTGCAAGCACCTTACCAAGATTTATTGGTAAAGAAAAATCAACGCATTGTTTTTCTGCGTGCTGAACTGCACCCAGACATGGCACAAGTTTTTGATGGACAAGAACTAATCTGCGAGCAACCTTTCCGCACAGACTATAACCTTATTAGTAAAGCAGGGTTTAATATAGTACCTAACCTTGAAGATACAGAGCCTGCTGACATTGTAATTTGTATGGCAACCCGCAACCGCGATGAAAACAATTACAATATTGCTCGTGGTATGAGCTTGCTGCGCCAAGGTGGCAACTTAATTGCAGCCCAATACAATACACTTGGTGCAAAACACTTGGAAAAAGACATTAAAGCACTAACAGGGGATATTTCAACCTTTAGCAAGAAACACTCTCGGGTTATTCAAGCTACTAAGAATGAAGATATTAATGTTTCTTGCTTACAAAGTTATTTAGAGCAAGGCAAAGCCAAAAAAGTACAAGGCACATCTCTATACACCAAGCCAGGCATGTTTAGCTGGCAAAAAGTTGACACAGGCTCGCAAATATTAGCCGATATTATTGAACAAACAGACCTAAACGGAAAAGGTGCAGATTTCGGCTCAGGCTGGGGGTTTCTTGCTCATCGTGCATTAAAGTTATCACCCCGTATTGACGAGCTATACCTATACGAAGCCGACAAAAATGCATTAAATATCTCTATTAAAAACCTTAGCAGTATAAAAACTAAGATTGTTCCGTGCTGGATAGATTTAATCCAAGAACCTATAACTGAAAAGTTCGACTTTATTCTATGTAACCCTCCACAGCATGATGTAACAACCCAGAGCGGTACCCTACCTCTGAAAATGTTGGAAATAGCGGCAAATTCGCTTGTTGATGGTGGGCTATTATGGGTAGTTACCAACAAACAAATCCCGGTTGAAGATATTTTAGAAGCTAACTTCAAAGAAGTTGAAGATATGGTTGAAGACAAACACTATAAGATCTTCAAAGCTATAAAATAAACACTGCAAAAACCGCCACCAATCTAAAAGCGTAACATCTTCGCAACACATTGATAACTAAGAAAAACATGCCATTTGGCATGTTTTTCGCACCAATATGTATACAAAGGCTTGTAACCTATTGAATAAAAGGTTATTTTAACGGTGGCACAACAGGTGCTACATAATAGCAACAAAATTGCAAAATTGCATTATTGTTGCACCCGAGGCATAATCCCCTACGGGAGAGCACAAAGGAACAGTCACATGATCACACTTACAGAAAGACTAGAGACGATGATTTCATCTAAACATGACATCAGTTCTGAGAACGAAATGGCAATGGCAGTATGCCAAGCTATTGACAGCTCTCGCTATAATTTTGGCCTTGAGCCTATCCATATACTTGGTAGTGATACTGAAAGCTCAAGCGAACTATTGCCTATGGAATACCTTCTTCGTCCTTCAGGGACAGATGGCCACAATCTTGATCTAGCAGAAGGCTTGTCAGCTCTACGCAATTTAGGGCTAAGCAGCATGTTTGACATGGCCGTTATCCCTCGCGCTATCGAACAAGCACTTAGCTATGGTGATGCAGGGTTACCAGTTTCGGTTAATATTGCGCCCGAATCTATGAACGATTCTTTATTCCTGACTGAATTAGGCATCTACCTTTCTCATCTAAAAGAAAAAATCAGCAACCCTAGTGATATTGTTTTTGAAGTTCCTTTTGCAGGGCAAACTACTAACGAAGCAAAAGAGTGGTTATTGCAAGTTCAAGAAATGGGCTTCCGTATTGCTATTGATAATTTTGGTAAATATGAGCCAATCGAAATTAGCTCTATCAGCAGAGTTAAGCCCGCATTTGTTAAGATTGATGGTGGGCTAATAAACCAAGCAATGAACGGCCTTATTGGTGCGCCATCAAAACTACGCCAAGTTGTCGAGGGCATTCGCCATAGCTCGCCTAAAACACGGATTATTGCCCCTTGGGTTGCCTCAGTAGAGCAAGCCCAACGCTTGTACCAAGTTTACCACATAGACGCTGTACAAGGGCGGGAACTACCAAAAGACCGCGCTTATTTCTCGTCGCAGTGGGCATTCATGGCTTATGGGCAAAAAGCAAATTCAGACGATTTAAACTAAGCCTTCTAGAACAAAAAAAGCCGCCTATCTTTAGGCGGCTTTTTTTGTTTTCTGCTGTCCTCTAATATTGCTTAACGATATATGCTTCGGTGAAGGTATGGTTTACAAGGTGGCCATTTTGTTTGGCGTAGCAGCGGCCTGATTTATCTTTAGAGCAATGATAGGTTAAGCTATAGGCTGGTTTACGGCCGGGTTTGCATTGGTTGCCGCCGCACTCGTTGCGGGTGACCTCCATCAATTTGTATTTACCGTTATTACACTCGACCAGTATTTCGTGTGAGAGTTTTTCCGAATTTTGGGTTTGTTTATGTGGGGTATAGTCAACATGGAAATGGACATGCTTACCGAACCAGTCGATCCAAGTTCTGAGTACTGCTGGTGGGCATGCCATTTTGTCTGCGTGCTGGGCACGACGGCATGCAACTTGGCCATTAATAACAGTTAAAAACTCCCCTTCTCTACAGCTTGGTACAAGCGCTGGGATAGGTGCAGGGTCTTTTACGGTCTCTTCTATGGTTGGCTTAACCTCTGGCACAATAACCTCGCCAGAAGATGATGTTTTCACCCCACCTAATGCCTGTGCTACGGCCATTTCGACAAGAGCTTTTACTTTTTCGCTGGGGTAACTAGCGGGGATATGGGGAATACTTGCTTTTTCCTCTGTGCTTTCTACCTTAGCTACTATTGGCGTTGCCGACATTGTTGGAGGTGTAGGCTTTGTAAGCTGGTTTAGCGGCACTGCGTGGGCTTTTTTAGGGTTAAGAGGAGCAGAAGAATTAGCCATTACAGGTGGTGGTAATGTAAAAGTGCGGGCTGTTGGTGCCATTGGTGCTGCTGGTTTGTGTGTGGCAGCTTTTCTTGGTGGTATTACTTTTTGCTGTTTAAGGCAACCGTTACTGTCGGTGTTTGTGGCATTAGGGTCATAAATCATGCCTTGTTCGCCGCAAATACGATACCCTTGCAGCTCTGCCATCTCCTCAGACATAACGTCTACTTGGGCTTGTAGTTGCTCTAGTTCCATTGTTTTGCCAACATCGGCATATGCAACCGTGACAAACATAAAACTAAACAACAACTGCAACATAATTACACGTCCTCATCGAGCATAAATTTATTGTTGCAAGCTTTGCCCCATTCTTCTAAAAATTCGGCAAGGTATGGTTTTTCTGGTGATTCGCTCTCGATAAAACTAACCACGTCAGCAACAGATTTATTATAAGAGATTGTCGTTATTTTGCCTTGATGCTGCATAGTACGTAAAAACACCAAGTAGGTGTTTAATACATCAGTCTCGCAATATTGTTTAATTTCTTCTTTTTGCCCTGCATCGTACATTTCGGCTACTTTCGAGCCATCAACACCAAATTTACCAGGAAAACCCATTATAGAGCATGCTTCGTTCAGTTTAACCCGAGCTGATGCGCCAAAGTCTGACAAAACTTCTAGTAAGTCACAATGCCAGTCTGCACTATAGCGGCTAGAATAACTGTTCCACTTATCCCCTGCGCCATAATACCATTTAGCAGGTACCCCATGTGCCATCGCACGGTATTTCATTACAGGGAGGTCAAAGCTGCGGCCGTTATAGCTTACTAAACGAGGTTTAATGCGCTGCAAATAGTCGAAAAAGCCTTTAACAATTTCTTTTTCATTGTCTTTATTGCCAGAGCCTACTGTTTTTAAATTGTAACTCTCGGTGCCGTCGTCATTGCGGTGGATGTCTGCTTCTAAAAAGCTAACAGCTACAACCTTATGGAATGGCTGGCGTGGGAAGCCGTTTTTACCGTCGGTAAGGTTAAGGTGGTACTCCTCCAGCTCTTCTCTGAGCTTAACAGCATCACGCTCTACGCTGCCAGTTAAATTAAAAACTGCGTCAGTATCGGGGATTGTTTCAATGTCAAAAACAAAAAGTGATTGGTGTAGCATGAGTACCTCTTTTTCTTAGTCGTGACATACTAACGTTAAATCAATTAAATATCAAAATATTCATTGAGAAATGCTCCCCTCGTCACCATACCTTATAGATAACAACTAACAGGGGTGCTTAGTAATGGACAATCGCGATGTTGACGTAAAAATCCTCCTCATTCATGTTGTAGCAGGGTGGCTTATAACTAGCCAAATGACTTTGGCCCATATTCAACTATCTAACTTGCCACCCGATTTAACTTTTTCTTTAGGAATGCTAGGTGGTATAGGCGGCTGCGTTATTGGAATGATTGCCTACAATAAACGCTGGTTCTTGAAGAAAGACTAAAATTAGAGTAAGCTCCTTATTCAACTAGGGAGCCTACTTAATTGCAATTTAATACACCACTCATAGAAGCTAAATTTATCAAGCGCTACAAGCGTTTTTTTGTTGATGCTGCTCTTCCTAATGGGCAAGTTGTTACGGCTCATTGCGCTAATACGGGTTCAATGCTTGGTTTGATTGAAGAAGGAGCAACTGTGTGGTTGTCGGAGACCGATAACCCTAAACGCAAATTACGCTACACCCTAGAAATAGTCCAAACCCCAACTAGCCTTGTTGGTGTCCATACTGGGCGGCCGAATAAATTGGTCCAAGAAGCTATTGCATCAGGAGAGTTGGAAGAGTTCCAGAATATAGCCACTATTAAGCCCGAACAAAAATACGGGCAAAACTCTCGGATTGACTTACTTATAGAGCAAACAGATGGCCCGCCTTTATACCTAGAAGTAAAAAATGTTACTCTACAACAAAATAATGTTGCCCTATTCCCCGACTCTGTAACAAGTCGTGGTGCTAAGCATTTAGCAGAGCTTAGCGCAGAGGTTGAAAAAGGTAACCGTGCGATGATGTTTTATTTAGTACAGCGCGGCGACTGCGAACATTTTTCGCCAGCAGTTGATATCGACCCCCACTACACAGCCGAGCTAAAAAAAGCTATCGCCAGCGGTGTAGAAGCGATTGCCTATGAATGTACAATTACGCCAAATGAAATTCGTTTGTCGAAAAGATTGCCGATTGTTATCTAATTGATGTATAAAAATTTAACAACCTATAGAGGATAAGCTATTGAGTAGCATCAAACCAAAAAACAATGTTGAAATTGAAAAAATGCGGAAAGCTGGCTTATTAGCTGCGCAAACACTGGATTTTATTGCACCTCATGTTAAAGCTGGTGTTACTACTGAAGAGCTAAACACCCTATGCCACGACTTTATCGTTAAACATGGTGCAATACCTGCTCCACTTAACTATAAAGGCTTCCCGAAATCTATTTGTACTAGTGTAAACGAAGTTATTTGCCATGGTATCCCTACTTCAAAATGTACTCTTAAAGATGGTGACATTGTTAATATTGATGTAACCACCATTGTTAATGGTTTCCATGGTGACACCTCGCGGATGTTTTACGTGGGCAATGTTAGTGATGAGCGCAAAAAGCTTGTTGATGTTACCTATGAAGCTATGATGCGTGGTATTAAAACTGTTAAGTCGGGCAGTACCCTTAGTGACATTGGCCGTGCTATCCAAGAATATGCGGAAAACGAAGGGTATAGCGTTGTCCGTGATTTTTGTGGCCACGGGATTGGGCGTGTTTTCCATGAGCAGCCTATGGTTCTACACTACGACCCTAAAGACCCAGACTTTGACATGCGCCTTAAAAAAGGCATGATATTTACCATAGAACCTATGATAAATGTAGGCACTTATGAAGGTATTACCCTTGAAGATGACTGGACAGTCATAACCGCTGATGGCAAAGACTCTGCTCAGTTCGAGCATACTCTTGTGGTAACTGAGAAAGGTTATGAAATTCTAACCTCATCACCCACAGGGCTTGATAAACCTCCTTACCATGGCTAAAATAGAAGCACCTCATCATACTGGGCATCGTCAACGCTTAAAACAGCGCTTTGTTGACACTGATGGTATCGGCTTTGCTGACTATGAAATACTAGAGCTACTATTAATGCAATTCATCCCTCGGCGAGACGTAAAACCAATTGCAAAAGAGCTGCTTAGGAAGGCGGGAAGTATTAGTAAAGTACTAGACCTACCCCCTAATGAAATAAAAGAGATTAAAGGGGTTGGTGATAGCACAGTTACAGCATTTGCAATACTACGCACTTTTAATAAACAAGCCAAAAGACAAGCTGTTATTAGAAAACCAACTTTTGATAACAAATTGGGCTTATTGTCTTATCTGTACGATAAAATGACACACCTAAAACATGAGGAATTCCATGTTTTATACCTTGATAGTAAAAATAGGGTTGTCTACGAGGCAGAGCTTTTCCGTGGTACAATTGATAGCTCTGCTGTATACCCCCGTGAGGTTATCCGTATAGCACTAGATAAAGGTGCAACTTCCTTGGTTTTAGTTCATAACCACCCATCAGGAGACCCAACACCCTCTACTGACGATATATTTTTGACTAAACAAATAAATATGCTATCAACATCATTGGGTATATCGATAGAAGACCATATTATTATTGGTGATGGTATCCACTATAGCTTTAGAGACCAAGGCAAATTATAAAAGGTACAGATTATGGACACTGCACAAGTAAAAGAGCTTATTGAACAAGGCATGCCCGATGCAACTGTAGTTGTTGAAGACCCACTAAATGATGGTACCCACTTAAAAGCAACCGTTACCAGCCCATCATTTGCAGGTAAAAGCCGTATTGCCCAACACCGCATGGTATATGCCGCACTAGGGGATGCTTTTAACGGCCCTTTACATGCTTTACAACTTATAACTAAAGAGGAATAAATAAATGACACCAGAATTAAAAGAATTTTTTGACAAAACAGTTAATGAAACTCCTATTGTTCTATTTATGAAGGGTAGTAAAGACTTTCCACAGTGTGGTTTTTCTGCTCGAGTAGTGCAAATTATGGATATGCTCGGCGTAGACTTTAAAGATATCAATGTTCTAGACGACATGGAAGTTCGCGAAGGGATTAAAGAATATAGCGACTGGCAAACCATTCCCCAACTCTACATTAATGGCGAGTTTGTTGGCGGCTGCGACATTGTAACCGAAGCATTCCAGTCGGGCGAATTAAAAGAAATGTTGAAAAAAACAGCCTAGATACAAAAAATTAAAACAAAAAACGCCACCCCAGTACGGGGTGGCATTTTTTGTAGCTTAACTGCTAACCGCTAACTATCCTTACCTTTTGGTGCAGTAAGAAGTAAGGGGAGTTTAGTTTCAACCTGCTCAAGCCTAGGTTTATTTGATTTACGGAAAGTCTTATCAGGACCTTCTTCAATCACAGTACCCCCAGCTGCAACAAGAGCTCTCGAAATATAGATCTCATCAAGTTCAGGTTCTAGGTCTAAATAATAAAAGTCGATATCTTCTAATATCGTATTTAGAAATTTCCTTAACCCTCTTGCTCCTGTTTTAAGCTCGGCACCCTTTTCGGCAATAAGCTCTAATGCATCATCAGCAAAAACAATACTGAACGGACGCGTACCTTGCACCATGCCAGCACATTGATATTTTGCTTCTGCTACAGATACCAGATTACCGTCAACTGAGGTTAGGATCTTAAGGTAATCATCCTTTCCTAACTGCCTTAAGTTAATTGTAAAGCCGATCCTACCAATAAACTGAGATATAAACCCTTCAGTTGCAATATTTGCTCCTGCATTGGTACTGGTATTAGTTTTAGTTTCACGGCCAAACCCTATTGAATTTGGAGTTTGTTCAGCAAATTCAAAAACTCCCATCATCACAAATTGGATATTGGTAGTGTCTATCATTACTGTGGGAGAGCCTTTCTCCCTGCCTGTAGGAACATATACATGCTCCCCTTGGAATAAGGTCAAGAGTCTTTCTTGGACAGATCGCCCATTAACATCTTTTCCTCCTGATGATGCTCTTAGCTTGTCGACCTCATCAAGGAATATAGTGCCTCCGTTCTGATTGATCCAAGCAGCTACATCTTCAGGGTTCTCTCCAGAGCCAGGGGTTTTGCTATTCATCCACCTTTGTACTTCTACAAAATAGTCGATGATTATTTGCTCTACATCTGTACCTACATACCCTGCAGACGTAAGCCCAGCAGTGGCACCATAGATAAAAGATGGCTGATTTAAGATTTTAACTATCTCTTCAGCAAGCAATGTTTTGCCACATCCTGTTGGGCCTATAATTAGAATATTAGATTTCTTCAAATCGCTTACTCTAAGGCCATTATTTTCGATCATACTAGTGCAATCAGGATTACTTCTAATTTCACGTAATATGGTATTATCGTGCATCGCAGTTGCAAAACTTCTACAAGCTTTGTCCTGCCCTACAACTCTATTTTTTAAAAGTTCAAAAATAATTGCTGGTGTTAACAAAGAGTCACCAGTTGTCATATTAGCAGAACCAGCTTGGGTCTCAAGCGATTGTAATACTAAATAAGCATCAGTCATCCATCTGGCATATGCGTCACAATAATGTGCACCTGTCTCTGACTCTTTAATAAATTTTACTTCTTCTTTAGGGTTAGTAGTAACCCCTGCCATACGATCACAAGCGCGATCATTAAAGCTGCAGCCATCAACGCTACAAAGCCATTTTTTCTTAGAAGTCATGGGACCTCCCTTATAGTAAGTAATAGAAAAGAAAAATTTGAAAAGAAGATTAGTTAGAATATATAGAGTTTATATAAGACTCATTAATAATCAAGCATAAAAATATTCTTTATTTTTTTCATAATAATTTAAATATATTAATTTAATGCTTGCTTAAGGCAATAATCTTACCTACAATTCTTATATAAGTCTAAAAAGTGCTAGTGTTTTACACTAGTAATCTATTAATTATCTTATTATTTTTTCTTCTTTTTTCTACTTTTAATAGGAGGTTCCGTTATGGATTCCCTCAAGAAATTTAAGAACTTAATCTTTTCTAAAAAAGGGTTAATGGCTATTACCATAATAGTCTTTGTAATAACTGCTTTTTACTTCTTTGGCCCGTCCAAAGGTGATTTAGAAGGCGGACACCCTGTTTTAGATACAGCAGCGGTTCAGCTTGCTGAAGACAGTAACTTTAAACCCTATAGAAACAGCAAAATAACCAAAGTAATATATAGTGATCTTATTACTAGTATTGCAGATGGTACAGTTGCTGCGGTGTCTATAGAAGAAAGACCGTACCAAACAACCATTACCGCAAGAATGAAAAATGGTGAGGTTGTCGAAACTTCAGTAATCGGTAACTCCAGTGCGCACAAAGAATTACGTGCCCAGCTAGGGGAAATCGGTATACCTTATGGCTATGATCAGCATAGCCCAAGCAATTGGTTTATGTGGTTTTTTGTAATTGCTATTGCCATTTTCTTGTTCTTTATGATTAAGGGCATGAGAAGTGGTGGTGGTGCAGGCGGCGAAGCCATGAAATTTGGTAAGTCAAAGCACAACGTGGTCGAGTATCCCACAGAGGGGTTAGAGCATGTTGCTGTTGCAGACATCACAAAAATCAACATGGAAGAACTTATCGCCCGCCTAGGCGGTAACGATAACCATGGTAGCTTAGGTTCACAAATGCATAAAGGCTTCATATTTACTGGCCCCCCTGGGACTGGTAAAACTGCTTTGGCCCGAGCCATTGCAGGTGAATTAAGCATGAGAGCCCCAGAAAATAGCAAAAAAGTTGGCATATTGACAATTTCAGGTTCTGACTTTGTTGAAATGTTAGTTGGTGTAGGTGCTGCACGAGTTCGAGATATGTTCGAGCAAGCAGCAAAAAATGCACCTTGCATTATTTTCATTGATGAAATCGATGCTATTGCAGGTAAAAGATCTGCTGATGGTATTGGTGGAAGTAAAGAAGGCGAAAATACCCTAAATCAGTTGCTTGTGCAGTTGGATGGGTTTAACGCCAGAAGTGGTATAGTGGTTATTGGCGCAACTAACAGGAAAGATATGTTAGATGATGCAATACTACGAGAAGGAAGGTTAGGTAAAGAAATTCACGTTCCTTTACCAGATCCAGCAGTACGCACTAAGATCCTCGAGATCCACGCCCTGAAAATGCAGAAACGTGCATTTCAGGATATGGTCGAAAAAGGTCAAGAGCCTACCTCTCTACCCGAAATATTTTCAGATGATGTCATTTTTAGTAGGCTTGCCTACGAGTTATCAGAGACATCTGGCGCTGATATAGCGGGTATACTTAATGAGGCGGCAATATTAGCTGAACGTGAAGAAGCAAGTTGCATAACGCTTAGTCACATTCGAGATGCATTCCAAACCAGCAAAATAGGCGATAAGATGCCTAGAGAGCTATTATTTTGGGAGCGATTGAATACAGCTATCCATGAAATATTGGGGCACGCCTTAATAGGCGCGCATATGCACCTAGAGCTAGGTAACATGAGAACTCCTGCAATTAAGGCTGTAACTATCGAGCCTAGAGGCAGAGCATTGGGTTTCGTGTGGTATGCTTACTTACACGATGCAGTATCCCAAACTACCAGTGGTATGCTTTCACGCCTATGTACTATAATGGGCGGCCGAGTTGCCGAAGATCTGTTCATGGAGCCAACAACTGGCGCCAGTAATGATATTGATCAGGCGACAGAAATGGCGGAAGCTATGGTAGGTAAGTTAGGCCTATGGAGTTCCTCTGATAAACCTCCTGTATTCAGGAACTACTACAAAAAAACCCAGATGGGTGAAAGCCTTGTTTCGGGTGATATAATCAACCCAGAAGTAGATAAACTACTGTCTGATAGATTGTTACATACTGAAGCGCTTCTGTTGTCTTATCTCGATAAGAAAACAGTAGAAGGCAACAACCTAATGGAAGTAATGGCTCGTACTATGGTAATCCATGGTACGCTACAAGGTGAAGAGTTCATGAAGTTGGTAAAGGGTGAAGAATTATACCCCTTATCAGAACTACACCTTGGCGATGATGAGGAAGAATTTGTAAGCCTGTGGGGTTGCAAGGCAAAAGCCAAGCACCGCCAGGAACGCAAAGAATTCTTGATCAAAAGCCATCCTGAAATTGCCAAAGAGTACAACTTGGCAGATTGAAGTAGCGCAAAACATTAGCGAAAAAAGCACCCCCTCTCTTTTGAGGGGGTGTTTTTTTATGCCTTGTTAGTAAATTAGCTTCTAAATACGCGATATTAAAGGTACATTTATAGAAATTACAAAATATTGAGGTAACATGTCTAAAACACCATTACAAAGCCCTGCAACAATTCTTGTATCAATCATCGCGGTTGGTTACTTATTGTTAATTGGTAAAGACCTTATATTGCCATTAGTTATTGCTATCTTGTTGTTTTATGTTTTACTTATGTTTACCAATTGGGTGCATAGCCTAAAAATTGCGGGGCGTAATATGCCTTGGCCATTATGTATTGTATTATCTGTTGGGAGCGTGGTTGGGCTAATAGTAACTCTGTTTTCGCTTGCAGCAGGCTCGGTATATACCGTTGTACAACAAGCCCCCTATTACCAAGAGAAATTAAACCACGAACTTATAAAAATAAGCCATATGCTAGAGTCACACGAGCTTGATGCCAGCATGTTGTTTGACTATATCAGCATTACCCCTCTGTTAAGTAGTTTAGGTGCTACTGTTACTAGTTTTGCCCAATATGCTGCACTTATTGCTATTTATACTATGTTTATTGGGCTCGAGTACCCATCGTTCAATAAAAAGTTAAAAGCCCTCTACCCTGAAGAGAAAAAGCATAAAAATGCCCACAAAATTATAACCGATATTACTAAAGATGTAGGCACTTACCTACAAATTAAAACATTGATGAGCATTATTACAGGGCTCTCGAGCTTTATAATTTTAGCAGCAGCTGGTGTTTCCCATGCGCCATTTTGGGGGGTTGTAATTTTTGCCCTAAACTATATCCCGACAGTTGGCTCTATATTAGCTATTTTAATGATACTCCCTGTTATTGGGGTCCAACTAGGGGTAGATAGCATTAGCATATTTGTAGCAATTTTACTTGTTAGCGTACAACTTACTATTGGCAACTTTATCGAGCCTCGGTTGATGGGGAAATCTCTTAATCTTAGCCCGCTTGTTATTCTATTAGCTCTAGCGTTTTGGGGTAGTATATGGGGTCCAATTGGTGCTCTGCTTTGCGTACCATTGATGGTTATTATCAACATTACCCTATCTAAATTTGAACAAACCCGCCCTATTGCTATTGTTCTATCGCAAAAAGGGCAAATTAAAGATATTTAGCACCTACTAATTACACAATATAGTAATATTACCATGTAAGTACAAAGTTAAACGGCTATAAACTATACTTATAAAATATTTTAGGAAGGTATTAAGCATGAGTCTAGCAGTTCCACAACAGTTAAAATCTGGCGATAAAGTAGCAACCGTAAGCCCTTCTAGCGGAACGGCTGGTTTATTACCATGGAAGTATGAAGTAGGCAAAAAACAACTGCAAGATGCCTTTGGCGTTAAAGTTGTAGAAATGCCCCATACCCTTGCAAGCTATGACGACGTTTATAAACACCCCAAAAAGCGCGCTGAGGACTTAATGGCAGCTTTTTCTGACCCTGACATTAAAGGCATATTTGCTTGTATTGGCGGGGAAGAGTCTATGCGTATGCTCCCGTATATCGATTTTGATGTTATTAAAAATAATCCCAAAATATTTACTGGCTACTCCGACAGTACTACCATCCACTTAATGTGTTTTAAAGCTGGTGTGCGCTCTTACTATGGCCCCTCAATTATGGCGGGCTACGCCGAGAATGGTGGCCTTTTCCCTTATATGGAAAGCTCAGCTCGTAAAACTCTTTTTTCAAACGAAGTAATCGGCGAAGTCGCACAAAATACCGCGGGTTGGGTTGTAAAACAATACCCATGGGACGATAAATCGTTACTACACACCCCACGCAAATTAAACCCGCCAATGGCACGAAAATGTATTTTAGGTTCAGGCAAAGTACAAGGCCATCTACTAGGTGGCTGCATGGAAGTTTTAGACATGCTTCGTGGTACATCTCTTTGGCCCGAGCTAGACAAATGGCAAGGCGCTATCGCCTTTTTTGAAACATCAGAAGAAATGCCTCCGATAGATAATATTATACGTTGGCTTAGAACCTACTGCGAAATGGGCTTAATCCAAGCTTTAGCTGGTATTGTTCTAGCTCGCCCAGGGGGCGACGCTGTTGGTGAGGAATACTACAGCGCTCAGGAAGAAGCTTTCCTAAAAATTATTCGTGATGAATACAAACTAGACCTACCAATCCTCACTCGTCTAGACTTTGGCCACACCGACCCCCAATTCCTAATCCCCTACGGTGCTAAGGCCGAAATTGATGCCGACAATAAAACCTTCACTATTTTGGAGAGTGGTTGTTTATGAGCGATTATCCGAATTACAGAGTTTCTGTTGAACTTATTATCAAAAACAATGACAAAATTTTGCTCGCAAAACGTGCTGATGATGCAGACGTTGCACCTGGTCAATGGTGCGTTCCTGCTGGTAAAGTTAAGTATGATGAAATCCCCATTGTCGCAGCTTTAAGAGAAGCAAAAGAAGAAACAGGCCTAGATATTGCTATTATAAGTGAAGTTAGCTGTCGTACTTCTAAAATAAAATCCAAGGGCGAGGATGCTTACCGACTTATTTATACATACCTAGTTAAACCAACAACAGACGATAAAGAACAAATTAACGAAGAGCACTCGGAGTTTGCATGGGTTAGAAAAGATGAAGTAGCACACGAATGCTTTTCATCTCTATCACCAAACCTGCGTGATATTATTATGAAAAATGCGTTTTAAACCAATAATAATTACTTTATTTACTTATATTGGATAGTGGTTGTTTATGAGTTATATACCTGGGTAAGGTAACTCAGCCTCGCTGACAGAGTTTATAATTTCGCATGCAACCTCAGCTGTGTGCTTTTGCATTTGTTTTAGGATGTCTATATTAATAGCTGTCTCTAAAGTTTCATGTTTTCTATTGAAGAAAAATAATTTTGAATTACCTTGTTTATCTGGTAACTGCCATGAACCATGGCATATAGGGTTCCTTAATTCTTGGATTTTATCCAACTTGTTATAAATGGAATCTATATGTTTCTCTCCATCTTCAGTTTTATAATGCTTCTTAGCAGACTTTACAAACTCGTCTTTCAACCAACCAAGAGAAGATTTTGATGATTTCATTATCATCTTATTAAACCTCTCAATCTCTTGTTCTAGTTCATTAGGAAAGTTACCTGTATTTAATGAGTTGAACTCATACACAGACAATTCCCTATTATTAAAAACAAGAATAGCCTTTTTCAAAACTTCCTCTAAGAACCCTAGAGTTGCAACTGTTCTTCCTAAACATTCCCAGAATTCTGATTCATGCTTATGAGTAGGAAAGTTATTTGGTATTGCTTCTATATTAATAATTTTCACTTTAACACCACCTTTCTACCTTCCCTCCACTTCCGCCACATGGTTTTTAACTTTGATGAAACTATCAGGGGTGACGGAGATTGAGTCTATTCCTGCTTTAACTAAAGTTTGCGCAAACTCGGGGCGGTCGCTTGGGGCTTGGCCGCACAGGCCAATTTTGCGCCCTTTTTTATGGGCGGCTTTAATCACATGATTAATACTTGCTATAACGGCTTCATTATCTTCACTAAAGAGCATTGCAAGGCGGTCCGAATCTCTATCCACACCCAAAGTTAGTTGGGTTAGGTCATTACTGCCGATGGAAAACCCATCAAAACGGTCGGCAAATTTGTCGGCGAGGATAATATTTGCAGGCACCTCGCACATAACATAAACCTCAAAGCCATCTTTACCACGCTCTAGCCCATTATTTTTCATTTCAGCAAGGACCTTATCGGCTTCGTCTAGCGTACGGCAAAATGGGATCATGGTAATAACATTTTTAAAGCCCATTTCTTCTCTAACTTTTTTAACGGCTTTACACTCCAGCGCGAAACCCTCTTTATATTCGGGGCTGTAATAACGGCTTGCCCCACGCCAGCCTAGCATTGGGTTTTCTTCCTTAGGCTCAAAGTCTGTACCACCAATTAAATTAGCATATTCGTTAGTTTTAAAATCGCTCATGCGCAAAATAACGGGTTTAGGGTAATGAACTGCCGCAATTTGGGCAATGCCTTGCGCCAATGTATCAACAAAGTATGTTTCTTTGTTTGTATAGGCACGGGTTAAGGTTGCAATAGCTTTTATTGTTGCTTTGTCCCCTATTTTAGCGCCATTAAGCAAAGCCAATGGGTGGGCTTTGATGGTATTATTAATAATAAACTCCATCCGCAGCAAACCAACACCATCTGTAGGAAGTTGCCACCAACGTTGCGCTGTGGCTGGGTCTGCAAGGTTAAGCATTATTTTTGTATTTGTTTTAGGGATATCGCTAATAGCTATATCTTCAACTTCAAACTTACCAATGCCATTATAAACGTAGCCTTTGTCGCCCTCTGCACAAGACACAGTTACCTCTTGCCCCGTTTTAAGCAATTTTGAAGCATTACTGCAACCAACAATCGCAGGCAAGCCCATTTCTCTGCTAACAATCGCCGCATGGGACGTCCGCCCGCCGTGGTCGGTAATAATCGCTGTGGCTTTTTTCATAATTGGCACCCAGTCAGGGTCGGTTGCTCCCGTAACCAAAATAGCTCCTTCGGGGAAGTGGTCTATATCCTTAGGGCTTTTGAGGTTATACACTTTGCCTGTTGCAATAGCCGCACCAATACTATGCCCCTCTAAAAGGCATTTGCCTTTCTTTATAAGGCTATAGCTTTTAAGGTTATGTGTTGTTTTACGAGACTGGATTGTCTCAGGGCGGGCTTGCACAATGTACAGCTCCCCACTTTTACCGTCTTTGGCCCATTCTATATCCATTGGGGTTTGGTAATAAGCCTCAATAATATTTGCCCAACGTGCTAGTTGTAATATTTCGGTATTTTCCAAAACATAAGTGTTTTGCTCTTTAACAGAAGTTTTTACGGTTTGGGTTGGCTGTGCAGAGTTCCCACCATAAATTACTTTACTTTCCTTTTCCCCCAAGGTTTTTTTAATCACAGGGGATAGTTCTTTATTACCCAAAAATGGCTTAAACGCCATATACTCGTCAGGGTTAACTGTACCTTGTACGATACTTTCCCCCAACCCCCACGAGGCATTGATAAGCACAACATTAGGAAAACCTGTTTCTGTATCAACCGAGAACATAACACCCGACGCACCAATATCAGAACGGACCATTTCTTGTATGCCAATAGAAAGTGCCACCTGCATATGCGCAAAATTATTATTATTCCGATAAATAATAGCGCGGTTTGTAAATAAAGATGCAAAACAACGGCGGCAATATTCCAACAATTCTTCTTCGCCAGAAATATTCAAGAAACTTTCTTGCTGCCCGGCAAAGCTAGCATTTGGTAGGTCTTCAGCAGTGGCACTACTACGCACTGCAACACTAATATTTTTTTTATGGGCTATAAGCTCCTGATAGGCTGTGGTAATTTCTGTAGCAAGATCAACAGGGAAGCTGCCATTCTTAATTTTACCTCTTATGTATTGCCCAATCTCGGCAAGGTTGCTTTGGTCTACTTTAAGGCTGGCAAGCTTAGTTTCAATTTTGCTTCTAAGGTTGTTGTGGTCTATAAAATACCAATAGGCTTTTGCGGTTGTGGCAAAACCATTTGGCACCGCAATATTTTTACTTTTCAGGTTTGCTACCATCTCGCCGAGTGACGCATTCTTACCGCCAACAACACCCACATGCCCACGGCGTATATTTTCAAAATTGATAATATAGTCACTCTTTACCATCACCAGTTCCCCTTTTGAGCATTCTTAGATACTCAGTATACTAAAGTTTACTGGCTAGTTGTAACTTAATGAATGCTCTTCTCTAGCAACAAAAAAGGCTTAGATGAGAAACCCATCTAAGCCATTAATAATGTTGGTTGTGTAAGCGATACCCCGAAACGAACATTCGCAAAACATTAACTATGTCTTGCATCAAATAGCAATAAATTATATCCTTATTAAATGCGCATTTTAATTTTAATAGCATTGTTGTTTGCATTTACTGCTGGAAGCTTCGCCGATATTGCTCATGCTGCGGCAGATAACCACGCGTGCGCTCAACATCAAGTAGATCAAAATGATAGTATAGATAATGAACCTTGCCATTCAGGGCAAGATCAGAATCATAGCGATAAAACATGTGACGACTGTTGTTGCGTTCATTCTCATTCAATGACAACACCTACAACACCAGCTAAAACAACATTAGATGTTAGTAAGCAAG
>JAJFIW010000039.1 GCA_021774615.1 Alphaproteobacteria bacterium
CATTATAACTGCACAATTATCGGCAGTTCTTACGATAAACAGCGCATACCTTGCATTGATAAAACAGTATCTGATGGCGACACCATAAAAATAGGTAATTGCCAAGGGCAGATAATATTTACCCCTGGGCATACTAGTGGGCATATTGTGTTTTACTTCCCCGAGAGTGCAGCTTTATTTTGTGGTGATACACTATTTGCAGGTGGGTGTGGGCGTTTATTCGAAGGAACAGCCGAACAAATGTTTAATAGCCTGCAAAAGTTGCGCTCTTTACCCGACAATACCAAAGTTTATTGTGCGCACGAGTATACCTATAACAATTACTTATTTGCACACAAGCAAGCACCTAATAACAAAGAAATTAAAAGGCGTTTTAATGAGGTAAAATTACTGCGTGATAACAACAAACCCACAGTACCAAGCCTTATTAGTGAAGAAAAACAAAGTAATTTATTTATAATGGCTGAAAATAGCGTTAAACTTTACGAACTGCGAAAAGCAAAAGACATTTTTTAAAGAAACAGGACTTTCAGCCAATGGCAACATTATGGTTTATCAGTATCATTATCAGCATTGTTTTAACAATGATGATTGTAAATAAGTTTAATCTAAGTCGTTTGCCATATTTAATTATATTGAATATTCTCTGCCCATTTGCAGGCATGGTTTATGCTTTGTACGTAGTACATGTAGTGATTCCACGCTTAACCAAAAAAGAGACTGGGCAAGAAGTAGAAAGCCCTCTTCAACCTCATATTGAGCACTATATGGCACTAGCAAAAGAAAAATTTGCAGAGTTAACAGCTAGCAAAGACGATGATAAAACTATAAAATAACTACTTTGTATCTATCCCACAAAATGGGAAAGCCATGAAATGGCGGTTAGAGATGAGATTTTGGCATAATTCATGCAGTTACCTTATGTAAGTAGCTGTGGTGTCCCCCCATACACACACCCGACATACTCCACAGCGTGTGGTAACAGGCGTCCCCTTGCCTCCAACCCATACACAAAAAAGAAGGCCGGCTCCATTATTATGGAGACCGGCCCTTTCTTTGTGTTCTTTGATGCGCTAATAAAAAAAACAGCCTACCTTTAAAGGTGGGCTGTTTTTTACGATAAAAATTTACTCCGCGATGCGGTAAGGCCACAATTCTAGCAAATACATCTGAGCATCTTCTGTGCTCTTTTTAGGGTGCAGCCTAAGCCATAACCTTTCTTCCAACGAAGGAAGTTCAGTAAACTTAGACCTTTCGCTTGCTGCTAGGAATATCTTCTCCCCGCGGCTGCGCATTGCTCCAACAAGCTTATATAAAACATCTATGCTAAGCGCGATAATTGCACTCACATGGTATTCTTTTATACTGATACCTTTGTATAATTGGGACAGGCTCTTCTTCATCCGAAGAATATCTGTCTCAAACCCCCCTAGCATGATTTTTTCCATATAAGGGCCAATTGTTTTTTCCGCTTGTTCAAAATGGTCTTTAGACTTCCATCTCAAACAATCTTTGGCATTTTCACCTGAATATAATGCTTTAAGTCCTGATAAAACCCCAGATTTAGCCATAAATTCGACTAGATCTACGACTTCAGATAGAACCTTATTCCTGTTTTCTTCATTGGCTTCAACGCCCATCATGGAGCAGAGTTGGTTAATTTTAAAGCTCTTTGCTTCTGATAATGGGATTTTATCCTTATTATTTTCACAAATCGCATTACCCACTGCTATGATTATATCAGCAGTAGTTTTAAAACCACCTTGGGTTCTGTCCGTTATTGTAGGAGTTTCTACAGCCGAAACAGGCTCTTCTGTATAGGCTCTCAGAAAGGTATTAGCCTCATTTATTAAAGCAATTTTACCCTCATCTGTCGAGGCTGGTACTTGCAGTAACAATTTCTTAGTCGACTGAACCCTCATAAAGGCTCTTCTAAGCTTTTTTAAAGTAAAGCCTCTTTCAAGGCCTAATATTTTCAAGCACCTTTCATACTCAGCATTTTCAGTACTAACTTCAACATTTTCAGCACTCATTAGGTACCTCCGCTTATAGAAAAAAATAATGAGAAGATGAACGGTATTATGTTCAATATTTCTTATGGTGTCTTAATACCTATTTGTCAATAGATGTAACAAATTTTATTTGCGCCACCTCTAAATAAATTAAGACATATTCGATATGTCTTTCCACAGGCGGTTGTAGGCATCTTGTTTATTGCGGTTATAGCGCAGCTCTGGGTCTGACAGCATTTCCTTGGCTTTTTCTTTTAGCGACTTAACGTCTGACGGTGGAACACCATCGCCAGCAGGGACAGCCTTTTCACCGCTTAGAGTAGCTATTTTATGTAGAAATTTTAAACCATCTACCGATGCGGTCAAAGTTTCTGCCATGGGGCGTTCGCTGTCGGTAAAGTTTTTATCGATAAAATGGGTTACTTGTTGCGCCATCATTTGCCCTTCATGCCCCATTTTTTCAAAATTAGCATGTTCTGTTTGGGCTTGCTCCATTTGCCATTTAACAAAGGCTTCGGTTACCTGTTGTGCTTGGGGTTGGCTTAAGCCAGCCTCGCGCATTGCAGGGCTGATATACTCCCATAGTGGGTCTTCGTTTATTTTTACCTCTTGTAGCTCGGGGATATTGGAAAAATCGATATCATAAGTTTCTGGTACTACAGGTGTTTTTTCCCTCACTAGGCGGCTTAATTCCCGATAGCCTTGCTCGAGTGCATCGACAGAATTATATTTTCCTGCAAAGAGAGTTTCCTCTTTTGTTGTTTCTTTTTGGGGTTGTTCGGTTTCTTTGTGTTCTGTGGTTTCAATCATTATTCTTGGTTCTCCTGCGGTTTATTTAGAACTTCTAGCCAACGGCAAATATTATTCTCGCCTTCACGTAGTGCCATCATCAATGCCATTGCATGCCCGTCTGTTGCTGATGCCGGAAAGCTTGACCGCTCTACGGTGCGTTGGCGCAAAGCATTTAATAGAGCCTCGCCATCTTTAGTGGCAAATACTCGTTTTGCCACTTGGGCTAGGTTATTTTCATGATGCTGCATTGGCTTTTTCCTCTATTTTTTGCTCGAGAATTGCTTGTAGTGTGGCTAAGTCTTCATCTGATGGTGCCATATCGGCAGATACACCTAAAAGCTGCGCCACTTTACGGGAAAACAAATGCGGTTTTGTAAGTAATAGCCCTAGCTCGTTACCAAAAAGCTGCATCATCGTTTCGCCATAACGAAGGAGGTTAGTAAGTTCTGCTTGGTCTTGCGCTAGTGCTAATGGGCTAATATGCTCGATAGCAATAACTCCGCCATCTACTCTAAAGTCGCTTAAGTCAATTAGTCCCTGTTCTTCTAAAACATGGAGAACTCGGTCTACTAATGGCCCAAGTAGCTCAAATTGCAGCCTACCGAATGCACTACCAATATGCCGAGCAAGTTCTTGCTGCCTTAGTGCAATCTCGGTTGCGGTTTTACCCGGCAAATCAATTGCGCCAAAGGGGCTTGCAAATAGCATATCGTTTACCGACTGGCGTAGTTCTTTAAGCAAAATCTGCCCCACACTAAAGTCGCCACTACGGGGAAGAGGCACAATAGTTGGGCCATTAACCCCGCCACCATTACTAGCAACAGGTATAAGTGCACCGGGTTGGATACGGATATTATTTATATTTACTACCCCGTCATCAGCTACTGTATAAGCGCCTGCCACCGAGAGTGAGGCATTTTTTAAGATAAGTTCTTTAGTTTTATTCAGAGTTTTAATGTCAGGCAAAGCCAACAATAAAGGCCCGCGGCCATATATTTCGCCAGGGAATACACTATACCTAAACACCACCCACGGGTTAGAGAGCTGCTCGCGACGCACCAACGTATGTTTAGATTTTGGATCTACAACCGTATAAACAAAACCATCGGTTTCTTTTTCTACGCCTGTTTTAGGCTCTATAAACATAATTCTAGCAGGGATTGTAGCTTCTATTAATTCTACATCATCATCTGGCTTTTCTTGGATTAGTTTAGTAAGAGCATCGTTTAAGGTAGCATCTTGCCATGTACTAGTAAGTGTCCGCACTGGTACTTTATGACGGCGGAATACACTGCCAACAGTTCCATTTACACCCTCTTCTAAATAAAGCTGCGACAGTGGTACTGCGGTAAAATGCAGCGGTCTTCCCGCTGTACCTTTTTGCACCAATAACGCACCTGTACCAAGCCCTAAGTCGAGCAGTGACTCTGCTATTTGGGTATCAAAATTAGACATTTGCAGGTGGTTAAAAAATGTATCTCGAATTGCATCTAGCGACTTTGCAAGCCTTGGTTTGTCGGTACTATCAATTAAATGCCCTGGCACAAAATTTACCCATTTTTTAAATGGTGGTACGAGACTCATCTGTAGATTAGATGCAAATTTTTGGTACGCCATTAAAGCTGTAGAGTCAAACACTTGGCTAAAACCATTACGACGTGTGCCGCGGTTGTGGCTACTCATGTGGTTATCGAACGACTCTCGCTGTGGAGCTGCAAAAGATAGTGCATCTTCGTAGGTCTTGTCCCAGTTACTACGCCGTTGTTTGGCAGCAGAGAACCGCTTTAAAATATCAGCACAACTCATAAGTTTTCTCCCTTTTTAGTAACACCACCTAATGATGAGTTAACACCTAGCTCGCCGCCACTATTACGGATAAGACTCTGCCGCCCAAACCTACGTTGACGCAGCGATAATAGTTCGCGGTTAACACGAGATTTCTCTTCTTTTGCACGCTTTTGCGCTTCTTTTTCTTGCCGATTAAGCTCGGCTACTTGTGCTGAATTATCAGGAACTTTAGGTTTAAAAATACCGCCCATAAAATGGCCTCTCCTTTATTAAAAATTACTATGTATAGCCTTACTACGGGCTGTAATGTCAGCTTCTTTGAGACTTGCTAACTCTTTACTGGTTAAGGCTATTCCACCTGTTGCTAATAAATATTTAAAGAGCTGCTGTGGGGTTAAAACCCAGCTATGGCAACATAAAAGGCTTTTAATAGCGGTAACACATGACGGGATAAACATTGACCAATGTTTATAATTATTCGGAACTCTAGACTTTACTCGGATAAGGGAAACATCAGCCATGCTATCTAGCATTACTGATGCTAAAATGGGAGGAGTAATACCAAGACCACTATCATTCTTATTAGGTTGTGCAATAGTTGCTGCTAGCCATATGCCACCCTCACAAGGGTCAACCACCACAGTACGCTCTGCTAAATAAGCAAATGCAAATACATGGCCGAACCCGCGCGGTAAAAAATACCGATACAGCGGGTTACGACCACGGTAAGAGGTAAAAGCCACAAACCACTCGTGCACATAGTTAAGATGAGGGGAATCTTCTGTTATGATTTGCGGTGCCATTTGGTTGTGCCTTTTGTTTTCCTACTGAGCACAGTATGCAGGCCGAACTTATGACTTCGCAATAGTACGAACTAATTTTATAAAAGAATTTATGGATTATTGCTGTTCTAACATGCTTAAATAACAACCTATGCCTAGCTCAATCCCACGAAGCATCGGGATATGTTCTACCACCTCTAATGGTGTTGGCTCGGCACTTACAATACGTTGCAAAGTACGAGTACGATAAGCTCTAATCCCTAAATCTTTAACCATTATATCGGCACCATAAGGTATAGCTGAACGAGACATATAAACCACGCGGTGTTCTCGGTTAGCAATAATTTTAACATTTGTTGGGTTGTTCTTATCTATTTCTTCATAAATAAAGCCACCAAATAAAACCATATCAACCCACTCGTGCCAAAACACAGAACGACAAGCACGTAAACTATCTAATGGTAAATCTTTAGGCAGCCCAGTGGGGATAGCCATCACTATAGGTGGCTCACTCTCGCCAGCAGCCATTATCTGCTGTACCGCAGCCCAAGTGCGACCCATAAGGCCATATTCACAAACCTTCTCAGGCTGAAGAATCACATTTAAATTTTCTTTGGTTAATCCATCAACAATAGCTTGGTTTTTAGTTAAAACTGTAATCTCACCAATACGTATTTTTGATAAAGTTTCATGCATATTTAGAACATCACTTAGCTCTGCATCAGCCTGAGTGCAAATAAATACTCGGATATCATCATTCATAATATTAGTGCCTTCTATTTATTTTTAAATTACCAACCAGTGACAAAAACATCTAACAAACGTTGTATATAGGCAACAGTGCTTTTTACTATTATCCAAGTCTTTAGTATGTAGTTAGCATCTTGTATATCAATTGGTTAGAATGTTAGTAAAGATAATAATAAACACAAACCCTAATTAATTATGAGCACGTGACATAAATGGCTTTAAGACAGTTCCCTATTATTTTATCTGCTATTACCATTTTATTAAGTGGTTGTGGCGATAACGGCCAGGAAAGGGTCCTGTCGCTAATGGAAGCCAAACAGTGGCAACAAGCATTTAATGTTGCACAAGAAAAAATAGTTAAATCCCCTGAAGACCCATTTTTCAATGCTGTAATGGCAGAGCTACACACAGAACAGTGTATTCGCACCATGTGTACAGAAACTAACCCTAAGCAAATGGACCTTATTAAAAAACATCTTTCTTATGTTAAAGGGCCAATCGAATTAGGTAATGAACAAACATTTGATATTTACAAGAGGCTCCCAACTCTTACCGAGCGATTCCTTGTTGTTAATAACTCCCTAGAGAGCTATTTAACTTTTATTAAATATTCATTACCAGCAAAAGCTCCTAAATCTGTATTTGTTTCTACTATTGAGGGCTTTGTAGGAAGCGCTCTACACCAAGGTGAAATAGAAAAAGCAATCACAATGCTTGAGACTATTAACAGTATTGGTCAAGCTGGTGACTCGAACGTAATTATTAGCAACTTTATGCTTGGTTTTATTAGTGAAGATAGAACTATTTCTGAAGCAGAGGTAGCACAAACCAAGTCTTTGTTCTCAAGATCTAAAGAAGACTTTAATAAATTTATAGAGAATATGACTTACCTTATTTTTATTAAGTCTATGCAAGATCTAAAAGAAGGTGAAGATTTACTTCACAACTTTATTACAGCGATGACAAAACCATTCCACACCATTGGCATGCCAGAGCTTGATACCCCCGAAAACAACAAAAAGTTCTCTGTAACTATTATTAATCTTAGTGATAATGACCTTCCGTCTAAATTAATTAGAATGCTTCCTAAAGACAGTACCATTACAGAAGAGGATATGAACCTATTCGTACGTACTAAGTTACTGCACTTAACTCTAATTATGGATCCAGAAAACAGTGCTTTATGGCATGGATTTTTCAAAAAAGCGATTGATACTGCGCGCCCAGAAGAGTCAATGAGTTTCCTCTATGATGATATAGACCTATCCCTTATTCCTGCACAAGTTATTATTAACAATAACCAAATGCTAATTGACAAAGCACGTCTTAACCTAAAGTCAGACCTAAATATATCTCATATCCTCAAAGAGATTATTTACCGTGCTGATGCACAACAGCTTTTCTTTGATGATTTAGCAAAACAGTTGGTATCAGAAGCACTATCAAACGCTATTGAGCGCGGCGACTATGTACAAGCTATTGATTATGTGCAATATAGCCCCGAAAGTGCTAACTCTAAAGAAGCAGAAATATTAAAAACCCTTGAAAAAGGGTTAAATGAGCTATGGAAAACCAATCAATTTGATAAAATGTCAGAGATTGGCGACTTCATACGTACATCACTCAGAGTACCATTTAGCCTTGATGTAGCACTAATGGACATGTTCTCTAAATTTTTGCAGTCGGAAGAAGTAATTTCTAAGTTAAGTACAAATAAGCTAGAGCCATTACTACTAACAAAAGAAGAAGCAGCTATCGACTTAGGCCCTAAAATATCATTTATTATTGATAAATTTAAAGAACGCCCAGATATTATCCAAGCACGCCTAAAAACATTAGCTATTGAAATTGAAGGCACCTATAGCCTTGCGAATACCTTATGGTCACTGAACTATCTATTTGAAGACGAAGACCTAAGCAGCATAATTGCCAACGCAATTAAAACTGGTATTGTTAAAGACAAAGAAATAACTCCTGCTGAATTATCTGTTATTGGCACAAAACTTATTAATATGTGGGAGCCACACATTAGCCTTAATTTCATTATCAGTGAAGTTTTCAAAAGAGTTAAAAATGTTGATGATGCCCGCTCTGTATGGGAAGTAAGCAGCGGAACATTCAAGGAAACTACTAATAAACTGCGCCCTCAATTGTCATCTTTGATGAAAGGCATTGACCTATTTGAAGCTGGTGAAATTGCTAAGGCTGCACCTTTCTTTGCTGTTCTGTCAGACGAGCAATACATTAAGGAAGCATCACACTACACAGAGAAATATAATTTAATCTTAGACCCATTTATTGGAACCTATTTTTACAGAAAATCTAACAATGAAATGCATATTGCAGCACTTAGGGTTACAGATTCCAAAAAGCTACTTAGAGCTAAAGTAAACATGGTCAATGTTATTGGCTCTCTAGAGAAGCAAAAAGACTTCTTAATAGACAGAGGTCAAGTTGTTGACCACACATTTAATGCATACCTTAACCCTGAAGATATATCATTAACTATTAATAATGATGAGAAAACCATACCTGATTTAAACATGGGGATGGAAAGGGTATTCGGTAATATTAAAAATATCAAACTAGAAGAAAAAACCCTAACTATTGTATCTAAAACCGATAAAAAATATGTTTTTGATCATGTGAGTAGTGATGGAAATTACTTTGAACTACCACAAGGCCGCTATGGAATTACTAAAGAAATATCAATCCCAGACCCGGCAACAAGCCATGTACTCCCTGCTGGCAGTATTATAAATATAACAACTAGTAAAGACCCTATAACAAAAGACCTAGAAGACCCTGCAACAAGACAGGTTAGGTCTCAGCTAGTTTACCCTATAACAGGTACAATTTTACATCCTTCAACAAGAGAGCCTATTAACCTAACTGGGTTCTATTCTAAGAAGAACCACTTAACAGAGTTATATTACTCTTACCCGATGAACCAAGGACAAACAATTCTTGATGCCATTGCCCGCTGCCATTTTTTAAAAAACAAATTTATATGTGCTGGGCACAACAAACACTGGAGCCGCAAGAGGTTTGTTAACGTAGTCCAAGGCTTAAAGGCTAAATAATGTTCTCGGTTCTTGGTGGTAGCATCACCTTGTTTGAAGGAACAAACAGCTACCGCCCATCAGAAGACAGCCTATGGCTAGCAAGCCTACTTCCTGACCTACCAAGCCCACTTATTTGCGATGTTGGCTGCGGTACAGGCTTAGTTGGTTTCGCCTATGCACAACGCATAAAAAAAGCACAGATCATTGGCTTTGATACAGACATAACTATGCTTAAAGCTGCCAAATTAGGTGCAAGCGCAAATGATATCCCCGCCTATTATGCGCAAGCTAATATAACAACACTACCTTTTGCTAATAATAGCTTTGATATTACAATTGCAAACCCACCTTTTTTCTCTGGTTCTCGAGAGATGACCACACAAGACCAAGCAAAAAAAGCAGTTCGTTTTACTACACCATCTATAAGCCTATGGTTAACAAGACTTATAGAATTAACTAAACAAAATGGAGTCATTGGGGTTATTTTCCATAGTAGCGACCAAGACATTTTACTTAAAACCGCACAAGCAATGGGCTGTTCAGTAATTGGCTTTTATACCCTCCAAAGCAAGCCAACCACCCCACCCAAACGGCAAATATTAGTCCTAGAAAAAAATAATGCTCCTATACCGCCCCCAAAACCAATAACTATCCCTACTTATGATAAAGAGTTAAGAGAACAAGTACTAACTAAAGGAAACTCTGTGGGTCTATGTCAACATCTATCCTAATCCCTTTGGCTAGCTTAGTGTTTAATAGCCAGCGCTGGAGTAGCTCGTGGGGCGGGGTATCGGTACGTAATAGTAGGCGGTAACGGTACTGGTCTTTTAGCTTTAATAATGGTGCTGGTGCTGGGCCAAAAAGTTGTGTTTCTGCTTCTGTTGGTAGAGTTTGCGCTAGTTGCTTACTGCTAGCAATAACTGCATTCTCGTTTTCACCACTTATTATAAGTGCAACCAAGCGGCCAAACGGGGGAAAGCCAGTTGCCTTACGCCCTTTTAGCTCTAGTGCTAAAAAACGGTCTCGATCCATATCTTTTAATGCTTTAAACAAGGGGTGATCGGGGGTATGGGTTTGTAAAATAACATTTCCCCGTTCTTCTCTGCGCCCTGCTCGCCCTGACACTTGGGTTAATAGTTGGAATGTGCGCTCGGCGGCTCTAAGGTCGCCATGGGCAAGCCCCATATCGGCATCTATAACTCCAACCAGCATTAGGTGGTCAAAGTCGTGCCCTTTTGCTAGCATTTGTGTGCCTACTAGTATGTCTAGTTCTTGTTTCTGCATTTTGTCTACAACTTCACGCATTTGTGCTGGCGTTGCAACGCTGTCTTTGTCTACTACCATGCAGCGTGCTTGGGGCAGAATATTGCGCAATTCTGCCATAATTTTGCGAGTTCCAGGGCCAAAAGGATGTAATGATTTTTCTTTGTTACATTTTGGGCAAACCTCAGGGTAGCTCTCGCTGAGCCCACAATGGTGGCATTGCAAATAAGCACCGTGCACCACTAAACATGCACTACACGACGGGCACTCTACCCGATGGGCACAATTACGACAAATTAGTAATGGTGCAAACCCACGGCGGTTTAAAAACAATAATGCTTGTTGTTTATTATTAACCGTTTCTTCGAGCGCTTTAAGTAAAACTGGCGAGATAAAGTTATCGGCTTTTAGCTTTTGCGCTGCCATATCTACCACTTTTATCTCGGGCAAGGTGGCGTTACCGTAGCGGCTTGGTAAATTCAGAAGTTTATAGCGGCCATCATTAGCATTGTGCCAGCTTTCTAAACTAGGGGTAGCAGAAGCAAGCACCACAGGGCACGAGAATAGCTTTGCCCGCACAATTGCCATATCTCGCCCATGGTAACGGAAACCCTCTTCTTGTTTATAAGAAGGGTCATGTTCCTCATCAACAATAATTAGGCGCAAGTCAGAAAAAGGTAAAAACAATGCTGAACGAGCCCCAATAACAACCCGTGCAGAACCATCATAAGCTTTCCACCAAGCATGGCGACGTTTACCATCACTTACTGATGAATGCCAAATATGGGGAGTAAAACCAAACCGTTCCTCGAAACGTTCCAGCCATTGTGGGGTAAGGGCAATCTCTGGCAGTAGCACTAGTACTTGCCCTGTTTTATCTTGTTGCAATAAATCGGCAATTGCTTCGAAGTAAACCTCGGTTTTACCGCTGCCTGTTACTCCATCAAGCAAAAATGGGACATAACTTTTATTTGCCATAGCGGCCGATATTTGCTGCGCTGCTTGTGCTTGTGCTGTGCCTAGGTTAACTCGTTTAATTTGGATATTTAGCTCTTTGGTGCCTGCTATTTTTGCTTTGATGCAACCTTCTTCAATTAGAGACTTTACAACACCTGTACTTACTTCTGCTTTTTTAGCTAACTCTGTTTGTGTAGAGTAAGAGTGGTTATTGGTTGCATCTAACACCTTTTGCCGTGTGGGGGTTAAACGAGCAGGACTCTTGCCCGTTGCTGCAAGGACTGTTTCGGCCACAGGCCGAGGTGGTATTTTACCCCCTTGCAAAGCAGCACGCAGCCCCTCACCAGGGAATGAAAAATTATAACTACTTACCCACTCATAAAATTTCCCTGTTGGGGTAGGCAAAGTAATGTCTTCTAAAGGTTGGGCTGGTTTTAATTTATATTTACGTTTAGGCTCTTTGTCTTCTTCTATTACGTCTACAACCATCCCGTGGTATGGGCGGCCACTTACTGCAACCTCAACCATTTGGTATTTATGTGCGTTTGCTTCACCCTGCCATAAATAGTCGAGGGTCTTTGGTAGGTATAATGGTACTGCTACTCGTACGGTTTGGGTCATATTAGCTCTAGTGTTGCGTTTGTGTGTCATATACTACAGCAAAGGAGTCGTTATATCCACTACCCACCTGACAAAACAACATACATAGGGCAGAATAAAAAATGTGCCCCTATTAAAGAGGCACACAAGTTTTGTATTCAAGAAGGAAGCACGACGAACGGTAATTTACTACCATGTTTTATAAAGGGACATCAAAGAACTGCCCTTTTAGCATTAATTGCCTCGTAGAAGCAAATTACCGCCCGCCATACATATAAGTATGGGATGTATTTTTTGAATAAAAAGCCTTGAAATGAAAAATAATTGTTTAATTCTTAAAAAAATGGAGCTTTCCGATGAATGCCGCACAAACAGCCACAAAACAAGATCAAACCGAAATGGCTGAAGAAATAACCACAACACCGCAACAAGTGGCAGAGTACTTAGCTAATAATAGTGATTTTTTTATTCATCATCCAACTCTATTTAGCGAGATGCAACTCCCTGTTATAGAGTCTGAAGGGGTGACAGATTTTTTTGCTTTCCAAGCAGGTAAGCTCAGAGATGAAGTGCAACAACTCAAAAAACGCAACCGTTTACTTATTCAAACATCTATCGACAACCTTGAGAGCCAACAGCAAATCCACCAGTTAGTACTAGATACACTTGGTACAGACTCTATAAAACAGCTGCTTAAAAGCTTACGCACATATCTGTCAGAACAAATGGACGTAGACTATGCCCACTTATGCCTACTAGAAGGAAGCCCTCTGCCTGAAAAGATAAAAAAAGATTGCTCAACCATTAGCGAGCAAGAGCTAAACTCCATCTTTAAAAAAGACAATGAAACTGTTGTATTACGCACTTTATACGAAGATAGCCAAAAAGAGCTACATGGCACATGGTCAGAAAAGGCTGCATCTGATGGCTTACTAAAAATAACTACCCCTACAGGCCATACTCTTGGTGCATTAGCACTTGTAAGCACCAGACGTGACCGCTTCCACCCTGGCCAAGGCTCTGACTTACTTGTATTTGTTAGCCAAATTATTAGCCATGTGATGGATGCATGGACTACAAAGCAAGGGAAGTAGGAGAACTAAGTGCATCTTGATAAACTTATAGATGACTTTATATATTTCCTTGCTTACGAACGGCGGTATAGCAAACATACAATTATTGCCTACAGACAAGATTTAGACAATTTTTTCACTTTTCTAAAAAATAAGAACAATTCTGACATTACTGTGGGTAATCTGAATAGGTTAAACGCCGAAGACCTAACCAGCTACCTTGCAAACCAGCATGGTGGCAAGAAAAAGTCTACCATTAACAGGCGTTTATCATCAATCAGGAGTTTTTTTACTTTTCTTAGCAATACCCACGAGGTTAATAACTCCGCTATAACCCAATTTAAAGGCCTAAAACAAGGCAAACATGCACCATATGCCCTTACTGAGGAACAAACCATCAGCCTTTTAGACTATTTCATACCTACCAATACCGCCTCGTGGATAGAAACTCGTGATTATACACTCCTTATTCTGCTTTATGGTATGGGGCTACGTATTAGCGAGGCATTAGGGCTAGACTGGAAAGATATTAACCGTAAAAACCTCTATATCAAAGGTAAAGGCGACAAAGAGCGAATTGTACCAGTGCTACCCATAGTGTGGCAAGAGCTAGAGGAACTCCGCAGCCAAACACCAAGCTCTGCCAGTAATGCGCCTGTATTTATAACCACTCATGGCAGCTCTAAAACTCCACGGCTAGGGCCAAGGTATGTACAAAGACTTCTCGAGAAAGCACGAATTAAGCTAAACCTACCTGACCACTTAACCCCCCATGCTCTACGCCACTGTTTTGCAACCCACTTACTGGTTAATGGTGCTAATTTACGGTCTGTGCAAGAGCTTTTAGGGCATAATAGCCTCTCAACAACCCAACGCTATTTAGCAGGCGACATTCGCTACCTTATTAAAATCCATAACAAAAAACACCCACTTAAATAATAATTAGTCCTTTTCAAGGACTAATTATAGGCGTATACAGTCAACTATGTTCTAGTTATATAGAAAATCTTTTCTTTACTTTTTCTCTCTAAATAAAAAAATATGAAACTATACATTCCCCAAAAATCGTTAGGTAAAAAAGACCTTTACATCCTTCCTCTGGTTCGCAACGGAAACAATGCGCTATGCTTCATTAAAAGAGAACGCAAAAGTGATTTGTTCTTTATGAACCCAAAAATAGTCAAACCCACAGGAAATTTAGAGGCCTTAACCGAACTAACCACATATCATTCTTTTACAGATGGGAGTGTCTTTAACCCAAAAATATCTGAAGTATTAAAACAAATACCAGATGAGTTATTACATAATAGAAGTACAAGCTATTTTGAAGTAGTACCACCCAAAGAGATAACAACTAATGCAGCTCATTTTAAAGCTGGGTACCACAGAGCAACTACAATTTTGTATGCTAGGGTTAAGATTAAAGTCTTAATTAGAGTTGATAGGAAGCTAGCCAAATAAAACTATAAGAGCTGCTGTAAATTTTACAGCAGCTCTTCCCTAAAATAGGTTAATTACCTAAAGCTTTTCTATTTCAATACCTACTACCGAATGCTCTAGTTGTTTACTATTAGGATAGAATTTTTCTAAAGTACCAATCATGACAAGAGGGTCACTCTCTCCTGTAGTCTTTAAATCAATCTTTTCAAAGAGGTCGTTAAAAGTATTAGCTCTGTGTAACTCTATAACTTCTGCCTCAAAATTATCATTACTGTTTGATGCATCAGAAAAGGTGATTTTATCACCAATCTTTATTTTCTGACGCTTTTCGTCAAATAGCCGCAATTCAACAGTTTTAATACCATCTTTGAGTAAATTATAATACTTAGTTTGCACTGTCATTTGGTGCTGCATTTGGAATTCCTTTTTCTTTCCGTTAACAGGAGCACAGTATGTTTAACATACAAGTTTTTAACTCGGAAAGCACTCATAATGACGACCTTTACTCCCAAGTTTATGAGTTAACAAACCATATTAGTGCTTCCTACCCTAGTTATAAAAAATGGTTTTTCGAGACATTCTTGCCTGACCTTAAAGCAGGTAACCGCATCATCCTTGCCTTATTTAATGATAGCTCAGAACTTATAGGTACAGCCCTCTTAAAGAAAGCTATCGATGAACATAAAATCTGCACTTTATTTACCCGAGAGAACTACCGTGAATATGGAATAGGTGACCGTTTAATGCAAGCTAGTGTAGATGAGCTTAAAAGAGCAGATATACATCTTAGCGTTTCAGGCACCAACTTAGAACAACTTAACAACTTGTTACTTAAGTATAATTTTGAGTTAATAGGTCAATCTAGTGGTGATTACTTACCAGAAGAAACTGAACACTACTTTATTCGCAAAGCGAGCGAGTAAGTAAAAACCAGTCAACTATACAAAGAAATAGCCCAGCAATTTGCTGGGCTATTTCGCATTTTAGCGTCTTGTAAGTTTAGTCGTTTATGGCTTCATCAAAGTCGAACAGAAGTTCTTGCTCTTGCTCTTCGTCTTCCTCTACCCGTGCGCTGCGGGCTGCGTCTACATATTGCAATAATGTATTAAGAATTCCCTCAACACCATCGTCTGTAATAGAAGACAGCAACACTGGCTCTTTGCCTGTTTGTTCTTTAATAGCTCGGACTACTTCTATTTTTTCATCATCTAGCATTGCGTCAGACTTAGAGATTGCAACAATCTCGGGGAGAGTTGCAAGATTACTCCCAAATTGTTCGTCATAGCGCTCTAGCTCGTCTCTGATTGTACGGTAAGTTACAGCAGTATTAGGTTCGGTTCCATCTATTAGGTGCAGCGAAACTGCACAACGTGATAGATGCTTTAAAAAACGATGCCCCATACCTTTACCGTCAGCTGCCCCTTGGATCAGCCCTGGTAAATCTGCAAAAACCATGTCTTTGTTATGGCGGCGTACCATCCCCAGTTGCGGGCTAAGAGTAGTAAATGGGTAGTCTGCAATCTCGGGCTTAGCATTAGATATAACACTTAAAAATGTGCTTTTACCCGCATTTGGCAAACCAATAATACCCACATCAGCAAGTAATTTAAGACGTAAGCGCACCCACATCTCTATACCCTCTTCGCCAGGGTCAGCACGTTTTGGTGCTTGGTTAACGCTAGTAACAAAAGTAGCATTCCCGCGGCCGCCACGACCACCTTTTAACATGTGCCATGTTTGGTCGGGCTTATTCATGTCTTTTAGGACTTCACCAGTCTCATCATTAATAATTTCTGTGCCTACAGGTACCTTAATAACCATATCTTCTGCACGAGAGCCACTACGGTCACGACCCATACCATGCTGGCCACGAGATGCTTTAAAATGCTGTTTATAGCGAAAATCTATCAATGTGTTTAGATTATGATTAGTAGTAAATATAATATGCCCACCGCGACCACCGTCACCGCCATCAGGGCCACCATTGGGTACAAACTTTTCACGACGGAAAGATATGCAGCCACCGCCACCGTCGCCACTACGTAAATAAATTTTTACTTCGTCTAAAAACTTTGCCATTTTATATACCTTTAAATAAGCTAAAGCCGCCCTTAATGGACGGCTATAATGCTAAATAGCGTTTCTCTGTAATTTATAAAACAGAAAGAAACTTACGGCCACGGAAACCATCGCTAAAAGAAACTTTACCTTCTTTTAATGCAAATAGTGTATGGTCGCGGCCAATACCAACATTGTCGCCTGGATAAACTTTAGTACCACGCTGACGAACAAGGATATTACCAGCTACAACTGACTCTCCGCCAAATTTTTTAACACCTAGCCTACGACCTTCTGAATCGCGACCGTTTCTAGAACTACCACCTGCTTTTTTGTGTGCCATTGGTATCTACCTCTTTATCAGATTATTTCTTAGCTGCTTTTTTTGCAGCTGGTTTAGCAGCTGGTTTAGCGGCTGCTTTAGCTGCAGGCTTAGCTGCTGTTTCTGTTTTAGCCGCTGCTTTTTTTGGTGCAGTAGCTTTTTTACCATCAGCTGAAATAGCCAATACTTCCAACACTGTTAGGTGCTGACGGTGGCCATTCTTTTGGCGGTAAGTGTGACGACGTTTCTTCTTAAAGATAATAACCTTACGGTCACGTTTTTGCTCGACGATTTTTGCTTCAACGTTAGCATCTTTAATTAATGGTGTGCCAACGGTTACTTTATCGCCGTCGCCAATCAAAAGAACTTCGTTTAAAGTTACTTTATCTCCAGCTTCGCCTTCAAGGTGCTCAACACGGAGCTTGTCGCCAGCTGAAACTTTAATCTGCTTGCCACCTGTTTTTACAATTGCGTACATCGGTTATGTCTCTCGCTAAATTTTGTGGTGTTACGTTTTGCCTGTTCTAATACAGACATAAATAAGGCACATATACTGCCTAAGTCTTCGTTGTTTACGGTATATGACGAATAATGTCAATCGGTTTTGCATACTAAACAACAATTTTTTTACTTTACCATAAGAGAAACTAGACTAATACCCTAACCTAAGGTATTTTTTCCTGTATGCGGTTTTTTTTACTTATTTCTATATTCCTCCTACTTACAACAACAGCACAAGCTGAGGTTCGTATTGGCTCGAGCCAAATTACAAAGAAAGAGCAGTCCTCAAAACCTAAAACCTCTCGCCCCAGCCACCTTGCTCGGAGTGTGGCCGAGATGTTCCGTTACGAAGCAACCGAGCTACGTGACACTCTGATTAATCGCTCCTTAAAAGCTGTGCCAAAAAGTAAGCAAAAAGAAAATCGTAAAGAACTAGAGAAACATATTGATATAGGCCACATTTTAAACCTCTATGCAAAAACCCTACACAGTTATTATACCGAAGATGAGCTAAAGGCTCTACGTACCTTCATGGCAGACGAAACCAACCGCCAAATGCTAGAAAAACTCCCCATCGTGATGAGCCAAATGGGGCTAGACCGCCAACAGTACCTAAATACAGTACTCCAAAACATGCTGCAAAAAGAGATGATAGACAAGCTGAAACAAGGTGAGTCTTCTATTCTTAACCCTTAAAAAATAAAATGGGAGGTTTAAAAACCTCCCATTTATTCGTTAATTACGCACATGCATGAAACCCCTCTCTTGGCTGAAAAACCACTGTATTAGCAGCATATTCAGAAGCATAAGGGTTACTCCCTGCACTTACAGAAACCATAACAGCATTACTGCTTGGTTTTGGTGCTAGTGGTAAAATATCTAAAAGAAGCTCGTAAGCCTCTTTTATCTCTTTAAATCTTTCTTCTGCATGAGCAGAATTATTATTGCGATCAGGGTGATGTTTCATCGCTAATCTGCGATAAGCTTTTACTAAGTCACCTTGGTGCGCATCTGGGCTAAGCCCAAGAGCTTTATGAGCTTCATTTGGTGACATGATTGCCCCCTTGTGAAAATGGAAAGAAAAATAACTATAATTACTACTAACTTGGTAGTTTATAGGGGGTTTTTCAAGCTTTATTTTGCTTTCTCAAAGAAAAAATCGTCTACAGGCAATGTCATATCATCTTTATTTTCAGGGAAACGCCACCCGTAGCTACCATTAATATGCCGTACGTAAGGGTTTTCATTCAACGCTTGGTCAATCATATACATAGAGCCTGTTACCATTACCATGCCGTCTATTTCCTCGGCTATACTGCGTGCTCGCAATACTGCGTGCGCAGGGTTACCTTCTACAATTACAGGTTTCTTTAAGTGTGGTTGCAAGCTTGCTGCTAATAGTTCAACAGAAACACCTTTATAAAGTGGCTGGGTAACAACAATTTCTGTTGCTATGTCTAGCAATGGCGAAAATGTATTAAAGCCGTCTCTGGCGTTAGATACCCCTAAAACAAAAACTATTTTGCGTTTAGCAAAACGCTCTTTCATCTCTTTTGCTAAGGCTAATATTTTGTCGGGATTATGGGCAACATCAACATACAGGTTGTCGTCTACCTTATGGAAGCGGCCGCCGTAGCTTAACTTAGATAAACTACGCAGCATCTTAGCCCTATCAATACTTGGGGTTAGTCTTGTTACGGTTGCTAGTGCTAATGCCGCATTAGCCTGTTGATGCGATGAATGCAACAAAGATCCCTCTGGCATCGACGGCACAGCTGCCTTTATCTCAGAAATAGCTGCTTTTATTTTACCTTTACCAACCACTAGTAGCTCAGCATTGCAATGTTCGGTTATTTGCTCAACAGCCTTTAGGGCAATGCCATCGGTAACAGATGTAATAAACGGCTTATCTTTACGAGCAATACCAGCTTTTTCAATAGCACGCTGCCATAGTGTTGCACCCAGTGTTTTAGGGTGGTCGCCACCTACATTGGTTAATACAGCAGCTTCGACGTCTAATGCCATACGGCTATCATAGCGGCCACCACAGCCAGTCTCTAGAGCTGCCCACTTTACTTTACGACGGTCAAAAACTACTAGCCCCAATAAAATGCTTATTTCGGAATAGCTTACAACTTGCCCAGCACCTGCTTTTTCAACACATAATGGCCATACGATATCTTCCCAAGCGGCAACCAACTCTTTACGAGTAACAAATTTACCATTAATGCTAATTCGCTCGCGGTAATCAAATAGATGAGGGCCAGTTAAAGAGCCCGCATGCCCAAGCAAAGCAAAACCTGCCTCAAGGAATTTACAAACAGACCCTTTGCCGTTAGTCCCAGCCACATGAACAAACCTAGTTGGGTGCCCATTAGGCCAAAGTTTTTCTATAATAGAGCGCAGTTTATTAATACCGTTTTGGCGAGCAGCTAACACGCTAACATGGTCTATCTGGTCAAGCATATTTAAATAGACGGCGTCAAAGTCTGATGAATGCAAATGTTTATCTCTCTTTTATAAAATATAACTCTTCCCCCTTGAAAAGAAGAGTATCCATACCCACAAAATATATATACTTAAGAATGAATAACAAGAATAATAAAAGGTGTTCTCAATAAATGGCACAACTATTTTATCTTAGTTTTATTGCTGTGTTCGGTTTGTATGGGCTTGGGCTTGCTGGTTTTGTGGATATGCCAACGCCTGAATATAGAGCAACAGTAGCAGAACAAGCTACCCAAAATACTACGACAACTAAAACATCTTTTACTAACCGTATCAGCCAAAATCGCGTTGCTTCTGCTAGCAAGCAGAATAAAACTTACACTTTAAAGGCAATGCGTTAATTATTCCGATAGATAGTAGCAAGGCAGTAGCCACCTAGGCATTCTCGCTCGACAGAGTCTGGTAAGAATGTTGATAAAATGGCAAATTTATCAACATTAGTCAGAATAAAGACTTTCCGCCCCCAAGTTTGAATAATGGCCCTAGGGTTATTTACCCTAGTATAAGGTATGCCACTTACAAAGCGTACACTAGGTAACTCTATATCAAAAAATACTACACTATCTGTACTATGGTTATATTCTTGTTTAACCTTATTTGCCATCCATACTAAAGGCTCTTGCTTGTATTCATGAATGCGGGGTACAACTCCTAATATAGCTATAGCAAATGCCATTAACATGCTGCCTGCAATAAACAAATGTGCCTCTCTACCTCCAAGGCTCATTAAGTAAGTACCTACAAGACAGCCCACAATAATAAGCGATCCTATTACAATTGGTACCAGCCCCCATTTTACTGGTTGCTCTAAAATTGCAATTAATAAAGGGTTAGTTAGAGGTAAGGCAATATCTACTCTACTTGCCATTAAATTTACAGATTCACTAAAAATACTGTCCCCCAATAAAATAGAGGGGATTTGTGGCAAAAATAAAACCATTCCGCCAATAATCACTATTAAGGGTATTATATATACACTATGCAATATGCTAAGTGGCCTTTCGGGTAGTCTCTCGATAAAGTCTGCAATAACAAGTGCTGCTCCTGGAGCTATCATCATTATTAAGAATGGATTAAAGTTAGTAAAAAAGAACAGCAAAACAACACCAACAACAAACCAAACAAAGCCAAATGCAACTATCCCAAGGCGCGCATCATAACCACGTAACCTAGCAAATAAATTTCCTACAACACCTAAAGACCCTGCAATAAAAAATAAAACCCACGGGAAAAGCCCTAAAATTAATACGGTAGAATAGCCCCACCATGGAACACGCTGTATTTCTCCAGATATAATACTAAGCCCCCATAACTTAGGGTCCCCCGCGAAAGATACAACATATGTATATAAATATTCAAAGCCATGCTCCTTTACAACCATAACAAACCACGGCGAAATTGCGATCAGTCCTGAAAGCAAAAATATTGTCGGCGAGAAACTACCCCAATTATAGCTACGATGGTCTTTAATTGTTGCCAAAGCTCCTACTACTAAAAAAGGTATTGCAAAAGCTATAAGCCCACCTGTTAAAAAGCCAGCACCTGCCAGCATACCCGCTATAATTACACGCATGTAGCTACGGTCTGACGAATAGACATTGCCGATTAACATCATCGTAGAACTTATAGTAAAAAGTGTTAACAGCATGTCGGATGTTCCGAGACGCGCCATAATAAGCATCATAGGGTTAAGCGCTAAAACAGAAGCTGCTATAAGCGCATAGCGCTTTGCGCCTGTAATCATCCAAATGGTATTATAAAAAATAAAAATTAGCATAAACCCAGCTATTGCCGATGGTAATCGTGCAGCTAGCTCTGACACACCAAATAGCTTGTAAGATACTTCCTGCGCAAGAAAAGTTAATGGAGGGCTTGTAATATTGGTAGTGCCATTAAATGTAGGTTTTGTGTGTTGTTCTGAGGCGAAAAGCTCAGCGCTTGTTTGTGCTATAAAAGCTTCTTCATTATCAAAAATACCAACATTACCAAGCCCAAACCCATATAAAGCCAATAATACAGCAAATAGAAGTGCTGCGAATAAAGCCAAATCATAGGTGTTTTGTTGCTTTTGTTGTCTTCGTGCCATTAAATATTTCTTTACAAGGTTTTCTAGGTAACGCGGTGCCAAAGGAACTTAGTCACAAGATTGATACCAAGAAATAATAGCCCAAGTAACATAGAGGTTACCCAATGCCAAGTAGGAGCATGGGCAATAAATGCAACAACAGATATAATAAGCATATATGGCCATAACCGCCCCAAAGAAACACTAAGCCCAAGCATTATTCCAAGGCGCATGCCGTTTAATATGCCACCTGCTGTCATGCCCATAAGCCCACCGCCAATAACATGGCCAATAGCTATAACAAGAGAAACACCAATAACAGCTATCCCCAAAAATAAATATGCCCAATCGGGGATATCTACATTAACCTCGACATAATATGCATAAGTTAAAGCAAGTGTAAGCATATATAAAAACGCATGAACAACTCCAAGCAAAACTCCCATAACAACCTTCCAACTAAATTTAAAAACTTACTTCTTAGTATTAGTTAAAAATAGCTGGGGGTCTAACGCTGTATTATGCCAATAAACCCCCCAATGGAGGTGCGAGCCTGTTGCTCTGCCAGTTTTACCAACTTTGCCAAGGAGCTGCCCTTGTTCGATTTTGTCACCAGCTGTGACAGACATGCTACTAAGGTGCGCATAAATGCTAAATAATCCGTAACCATGGTCGAGCACAATTATATTGCCATTAAAGAACGAGTCCGCCAACGCCAACGTAACCACACCTGCAGTAGGGGCATAAACAGGCGTGCCTTTGACCGCTGCCATATCAAGCCCTTTATGCCAGCTTCTTTCCTCGCCATTAAAAGTACGCCTACTGCCATAAACACCACTTAATGGCACTTTTACTAACGGATTTTTAAAAGACTCGAACACATATGGATACTCGCTAAACGACGCTCTAGCGTTTCTAATCGCAGTGCCTTCACGCTTACTACGTGCTACTTGTTTGGGGTCTGGGTTTACATGTTTTTTTGCAACCCCTTTTACATGCTGAGTTTTATAGATACGTGGTTCTACAATAAAGGTTTGCTTGTCTTCTTTACCATTTTTACCAACAATACGTAACTCTCCCTCGGCTGGGAAATAGCGATGTAACCCTGCAAAAAACCTACCATCTAAGCCAATTTTAACTTCTTTATCTAATAAATATATTTTTGAGTTAGGCTCAACCTGCCCTGAAATATAACCACCTTGCTTAAACACACCACTAAACTTATCTAATCCCAGAACGGTATTAACCCAACTAAAAGCAACTAACACCACACTTATGCTAGCAATTAACCATAAATTTTTCATTTTCTTATTATATACTCCACTTGACAAAAATATTAGAACATTCTATCTCTATAGTTCGGATATGAATACATATCTTTTTTCCCTTTTTCTTTTCCTGACAAGGAGACTCAATCCATGAATACATTTTACGCAATGTTTTATACAACACACGCAGTAATATTATCCCCTTTGCTACTGTCCCTGGCATGTAGCCTCGGAATTATCAGCTAAACCAACAACCCACCACTTGGGTAAAGGACTTATATGAATAAGGGCGCAATTACTATTATTGGTATAATTATATCAATAATAGTAGGAGCTATTGTTGGCTTTGTATTTTTTATAGGCTCTCTTGCCCAGATGATGGGTGGTAGTTTTGCTGCCTATATTATCGCAATTCCACTATCGCTATTAGTTGGCGTACTAACAGTATACTTTTCTGTGGTAGCAATAGGTATTGGGATTGTATTGTTTGTACTTATGGTATTCCTCATAATTATGGCATTATCTAAATCTAATTAGCCAATTTAACGAAACAATAAAGCCGCCGTAGTTAAACTACGGCGGCTTTATTGTTTTCTACGCTAAATCATGTAAATATAGCGACAATCGCTGCGAACACTATAACTACCATCCATACAAGAAATGGGTACACATTACATGCAACAATAATAGCAACAAACCAGGCAAAGAAATCACCGCCAAACTTTTCGGCGAGCCAACTAGTAAAAACAAAGAAATATATAATTACTGCAACAACAATAACTACAGCAACAATAGATGCTAGGGCTTCAGTCATAGGAGAAACCTTATAAAAGAGAAGAAATAAAAAATTAGAAAAGATAAATATAATCGCATTATATAACACAAATAAATAAATCTGCAAATAATGCCTAAAAAAGGCAAAAATACCACACCCTATAAGAGGCACCTGCACTTATTTTGGGTGTTTCTCAGAAAATACCAAAAAACCTCTTGACCTAGAGTTAACTATGCTTTAGAAAGTCCGAACGTTGTAAATTAAGCGTTATCTTCTTTATCTTTTCGCAATCTTAGGTTGCGCTTATTTTTGACGCGTTGCACCTATGCAATACTGGTGCAGCACCCGAAGGAACTTTCGGGAAACCTCAAGACTTATCCCGAGCCATTTTCGGCTCATTAACTTTCCCTTATTGGAGAAAAAACATATGAATATTCGGAGCTTATACAGCTTGTTTTTATGCGTACTGATCATCGGCCTGCTCTCAATCGGAACTGCCACAGCGAGCACTCACGGCGGAACTGGAATTACTTGTGACAATGATCAAATTGCATTCGGCGGCGATGGTGATGACAACAACTTACATGCTCTTGATGGCGCTGGTGGTGACGGAAATACCGAAGCTTACACAATCCTATCATACGATGGCGGCACTGGTGGTGATGCTGGAAAAAACTTATTTGCATCCGACGGCACTGGTGGTGATTCCATTAATTTCCTAGCCAAAATTGCAGATGGCGATGGCGGAAATAACACAATCCTATCTCATACGGGCGGCGGCGATGGCATTCCAGTGACTATGTTAAGCGCAACTGAAGGCATTATTTCTGGCGGTGACGGCAACACTAAACTTACGGCGCAGGTGAGTGGGTGGAGTCTTATGTTAGCAAGTGGTCACGACCATGATGATGAAGTATGCAGCTCCCATTGCAATAACCCGTCTCACGGTCATTCCGGCGTATACAGCTGACATTTTGACCGTTCGTAGCTAGGAAGATCTGATCTTCCTAGTAAAAATAAACTTTTTCTTGTTAGCAAGGTATAGTTATTGAACTATTAATAATAATTGCTGGGTCAGAAGCGTTCTGAACCAGGTTACAATATACCTTAAGAAATGCCACCCCCTGGGGTGGCATTTTCTTATTCCTGCTACTTATTTTTACTTTTTCTAAAAAAGTGTAGTGCGACCACTTGACAATATAACCAACCACCACTACATGGTTTGTACGTTAAAATTATACGTAATCTTCTTTAACTTTTCTCTCCTTTTTAGTTATGGGAGATTATATTATTTTTTTACGTGCAATCCATAGAGCCTTTCGTTTTGGGAGTAAATCCCAATTCGGCTCACCATTAAGCAACTCGCCGGCGCAATCTGCGTCTTAGTTGCTCGCATTTTTTCCATTAGATGGAGGTCTTTATGACCCTGCCTCGCCCGTTACTTTTGTTTGACTGACTAAAGCAATTGCAACATATTTAATACTCATACTTTAAAAATTGCAGAAATTTTCTATAAGGAATTAGTCCAATGGTGTATTAAAATCGGTATAATTAATTATATATAATTATACTGGGAGCCAGTAGATTGAACCGTGTGCGCACGGAAACCACACCTCTATTACGAGGTCTCCAGCATAGACTGGAATTAGCGATAACCCCCTTTTACAATATTCTCAAGGCTTGACCTTGTAGCTATTGTAAGGGGGTTTCCTTTTTGTAGGGTTAGTCAAGCTTAGCGGTGCGCTCGCCATCATTAAAATGAAGGACAATATCTTTTGCTGAAGTAGTTGCAGACTTAATTAAATTGCCATTTGTGTCGGCAACATACACAAACCCTTTTGCTAGTGGGGCTTTTGGTGATAAATGCTGTAATAATTGGCTACGGCTATCTAAGTGGCGCTGATGGTGGCTAATTTGCCTATTTATTGCATGGCTAAGGCGCTTGTCCCACTCGTTTACCCGCTGTTTATTTAAGCTAAAAAACCGTTGTAATAAATCAGGGCGGAGTCGATTTTGTAGGTTAGCAAAACGTTGCTGCAATAGCCGTAACCGCCCTACGCTTGCTTGATGCAACCTTGTGTGCCTATCATCAAGACGTAAATACCATTGATTAATCACACTTTTAGGGTCAGGAAAGCCTCGTTTAAGTGCTTTTAGCTCTTGGGTATCATGCTTAATTTTTTGCCGTGTTAAGTAAGCTAAAGTCGCAAGGGCATTACTAGTTTTTTGCTGCAATTCGATACGGTCGGGGATAGCTTCGGTTGCTGCGGCCGTTGGTGTTGGCGAGCGATGGTCAGCCGCATAGTCACACAAGGTTATATCAGGCTCGTGCCCTACGCCACTAATAATCGGGGTATCCGAGTTTGCAACTGCTCGTACTACTATTTCTTCGTTAAAGGGCCACAAATCTTCTAGCGAACCGCCACCACGTGCCACAATAATGACATCAGGTTGGGGGATTTTCCCACCAACTTCTAAGCTATTAAAGCCTTTAATTGCGGCTGCAATTTGTTCTTTTGCGCCTACCCCTTGCACTGCCACTGGCCACAACAAAACATGGCTTGGGAACCTAGCTTTCAAGCGGTTAAGCATGTCGTCTATTACGGCACCTGTTGGCGAAGTTATAACCCCAATTGTATTAGGCAAGAATGGCAGTTGTTTTTTACGTTCAGGCGCAAATAAACCTTCGGCCTCGAGTTGCTTTTTAAGGTCCTCAAAGCGCTGCATTAATGCGCCAATACCAGCAGGTTCCATGCGATCGATAATAATTTGGTAGTTGCTGCTTTTGCCGTAAGTTGTAACCTTGCCATAAGCAACCACGTACAGCCCATCTTCAAAAGGGGCTTTAATACGGCTAACACCACCACGCCATACAATAGCATTTATAATGCTGTCGTCGTCCTTAAGGGTAAAATACATATGCCCTGATGCAGCCCTTTTAAGACCTGATATTTCGCCTTCTATAACTACGCGGCTAAACTGCTTTTCTACAGCAAAACGTAATTGGTTAGATAATTGCGTAACAGTTAAAACATTTGCACCTTGGTTGTCGGCAGCAGCAAACAAGTCATCCATTACAGCCACTCGCCCTTATCAACATTACGGCGTTTGCGCTCGGGCAGTTTTTTTGTAGAGTCTTGCAGAATTCTAAACTTATCGTTAGTTTTTTTACTCTGTTTTTTCACTTTTTTCTTAGCTTTAGTCGGCTCTTTTTTAATTGCTTTTATAGGGGCAGCAACTGCTTCTTCCTCTATGATTGTGTCTTCTTTTATTGGAAGAATCGGTGTTCTTTTCTTAACTGGTTTGGTTTCTTTTTTCTTGGTTGGTTTTACTGGCTCTTTATAACCACCATCGGGTTGGCCAACCATTACTACAATCATCTCGTCAGTTCTTAGACGTTTTTTGGCAACAGCTTTAATGTCATCACGGCTTACAGCTTTAATTTGTGCTACCCATTTATCAAGGTAGTCAATGCCTAATTCTTCGGTTTGCATAAAAGTTAAATAGCTTAAAATGTCCTCGTTACTGTCGAGGCGCAGCGGGAATGAGCCTACTAAATAGTCTAAAGCAGCGTCATACTGCTCTGCGGTTACGCCATTGTTAATTACATTATTAATTTCTTCTTTAACTAGCTCTACAACCTCATAAGCAGACTCGTTCTTGGTTTGTACTACTGTTTGGTATGCCCCCCAAAATGGCATTGGGTCAAAATAACTGTAGATACCATAAGCAAGGCCACGTTTCTCGCGCACTTCTTCCATTAAAATAGATGAAAAGCCACCACCACCAAGAATATGGTTCATGAACAGTGCGGCAAAATAATCGTCGTCGGTACGAGAAAGCCCCTTATGCCCCATAATAATGGTTGTTTGCGGTACATTAAGAGTAATTTTCTTTAATACTGGGGGCTGCTCTTTAGGTACTATGGTTGGCTTATTAACTAGTTTACCTTTAGGTAGTTTAGCAAAATGGAACTCTACCAGTTTTATGATTTCCTCAGGTTTAATAGCACCGACTACGCTTATAATCATATTTTTCTGGGTGAACATTTTGTCATGGTATTTTTCAATGTCACGCCTAGTAATTTTTTTAATGCTACTTTCTACCCCTTGGAGTGGCTGGCCGTAAGGGTGGTAGCGGCCATAGACCAAAGCATCAAAAGCTTCGTTGGCAAGCTGGCTTGGGCTTTCTTTTATTCGTTTGCGCCCTGCGAGGATAGCTTGTTTAAGACGCACAAAATCGGGCTTATTAAAAGCTGGTTTTTTAATTGCTAAGGCCAACAATGCAAAAGATGCGTCGAAATTTTCAGCTAAGGACTGCAAGTTAATATTAATGGTTAAATCATCTACATCGGAACCTATATTTGCGCCAAGACGCTCGGTTTGCTCTAAAAATTCTTTACTACTAAGTTTACCCGCACCTTGGGTTAGCATTTCAGCAGTTAAGTTTGCTAGCCCTTTTTTGTCTTCCAAGTCAAAAACGGCACCACCCCGAAAAGCAATTTCTACAGATACCATAGGTAAACTATGGCTTTCGGTTAGCCATATTTTTAGGCCAGATGGGGTCGTAAGCTCTTGGATTGGAACTATTTTCTCGTCAGTAGCTGTTGCCACAAAAGGGTTAGTTAAGCATAAAACTGTCATCAGGCAACAAATCACTTTTCTCATTATTATATTTCCACTACTATACTGCTATGGTCAAACTCGATAACATCTTACAGCATCAATTATTCTCTGTCATTACTCCTGGCATTGCTTTCTCGTCTGGGAGTACCATTTTGGCATGGTTTGCAGGTGAATTGGCATTTATTGCTCATTTTATTGGTTTTTTAATCGTAACAAGTTGCGGAATGCTCAATAAAGACCCCGCCCATCGGGTTGGAAGTTACTTACCTTCTAAAATAAGGCTATTTCTTACTAAAGAGGACCCTCTTGCAATAGATAGCTATTTTAAATTCTCCGCAGGGCTTTTAGGTGTAATAGGGTTAGTTATTGGCACAACACCTTTATCGCTAATAGCTGTTCTTAGCTCTAGTGTTCTTATAATATATGGTATATCCGATATCCAGTTCGTATACGTAAAACACCGCGCCAAAAGCGAAATATCAAAATCTATTTTTATCCGAATTCTACGAGAACCAAACCTATATTTAACTTTAGGGCTACTAGGGCTAAGCTTTATAGCAGGGATTGAAGCAGATTTAACCAATACCTTTGCATCACTAGACCAGTTCATGAAGAACCTACCTATCTATGCTAATATTCCATTAGCGCTTATTAGTGGGTTTTTAGCAATACGCCATAGTATTTACTCGACCAGCCCAATTCCTAATTTACCTGCATTATCTATCTACACGTTTGCGGCATTAATAAACTTAGTTTGCTCTTACCATAACCCACTAATGACGGTAGCATTTCTACTTTTCCTTATTGGTGACTTAGGGCTTATAAAAATTGTTAGATCAGCCCAGCAACAAAGTAAATCTAGTTAACTCATGAACAGACTTAACAATATGTTGCAGCATCAGATTTTTTCTGTAGTTCACCCTGGTGTGGCTTTTGCAGCAGGGAATACAATTTTAGCATGGTTTGCGGGCGAACTTGCCTTTATTGCTAATTTTATTGGGCTTATTTTAGTTAAAACTGCCGATACTTTAAATAAAAAGCCAACCCACAAAATTGGTCAATATTACCCAGCACTAATACGAGACTTTCTTATTAAAAGCGACCCTCTAGAGATTGATGCTTATTTTAAATTTTCTGCAGGTATACTTGGTTTTGTTGGTATGGTTGTTGGCATAACTTCGTCTTCATTAATAGCGGTTATAAGCTCTACAGTATTAATATTGTATGGGGTTGGGGACTATATGTTCGCCAACATGAAACATCGCACCAAAAAGACCATGCCCAAATCGGCATTAATGCGCATACTAACAGAGCCTAATCTATATTCTGCAATAGCTTTATTATGCCTTACCCTTATTGCTGGTAGCTATGCAGACCTAAACAACACTTTTGCATCACTAGACCAATTTATGAAGAACCTGCCTATTTATGTTAATGTGCCAATGTCTATAGTTATAATGGCTGTAGCAATAAAACATGGGTTTAAAGGTATATATATTATGCCTAGTTTAAAAGCATTATGGTTATTTAATATATCGACTACCATAAACCTTGTTTGCTCGTACCATACGCCACTTATTATACCTGCGTTTGCATTTTTTATTATTGCCGAGTTTGGCCTAATGCATAATATTATAAAATACGAATTAGCTAACCAACAAAATAAGCCCCACAGCGCTTAGTAGCAATAAAGCAATTTCTCGTAGTGACGCACGGTCGTCAAAACCACGCAAGCGGTTATACATCGATAACCACACAATACTTAGCAGTAACAATGCCGACACATAACCAGGGTTAGGGCTAAGCACAATTGCAGTGCTAATAAAGTATGTAGCCAAAATTCCTAAACCACCTACTAATATGCCGCCTAGTACTAGGTGCTTTTTGGTAAGGCCGATGCCATCATCAGTAAGGAGATGTGCCCACAGGTTACTTTCTATTTTACGGTGTTTTATAAACCAATAAACCAAAGGAATATGGATAGCACTTACCATAAACGCTAATATAAATGGGGTCTGGGTTATATCTGTTCCTTCTAAACCAGTTTTAATAAAAACATCCGCCAATGCAAAAGCTACACCCACAGGGAAAACCTCTTTTAACGCCGGCCAAGCAGTGTCGCAATGGCGAATATTTGCCATCGCCACCCCAAAAGTTGCTAAGCAAGCAAGAATACCTGCCGTAACAAGCGGGTTATCGAATAAGCTTGCTAGATACACTTGGTCAACCACACACCACACCACAAAAGCCACATAAATTTTTACGGGCAAGAATATAGATGCAAGCCTGCCACCAAGCCTACGTGCAGCATCAAAGAAGATAATATCCCCAATAAAAATGCTTATAATGCCTGCTAACATATAAAGGTAAAATGATAGGTGGGTTGGCCACTCGAAAAAAGCAATAAATGGTGCAATAATTAATAAAGCAAATATAGAACGTACCAATACCAACATTGCACCATGCAATTGTAAAAAATGGTTAGCATGGCCAATTATTGCAGCAATAATACTAGCAGCAACAGAATAAATAACCCATTCCATATACTAATTAACCTTCTTAGGAAGAAGAATACCAGTAGCACTATTTTCAATTATTAAATAAGTATTAGATATTTGCTTAATATCATCAGCTGTAATGTTATCAAGCTTGCTTAGCCATGTGCGGTAGCCATCGAGTGTGCCACCAACACTAAGCCATGCGCCTAGGCGGTAAGCTGTTTCGAATAAATCATCCCGAGCAAAAACATCACTCCCTTTTGACTGCATCCGTGCACGCAACAAAGCATCGTCATCAGTGCCATTTTTCTGCATTCTTGCAATAACTTTTTCTACTTCTTTTTCGATAACTTCGATAGATACACCGTCCTTAGGCTGCACTATAATGTCAAAAGTGCTCTCGTAACGGCTCGAAAGGTTGTAGCTAGCGCTGGCCGAGTCTGCCAATTTCTTTTTAACTACCAATGTTTGGTAAAGTTCGCTGGTTACGCCACCACCTAAAATGTCTGAAAAAAGCATTAAGCCGAAAACATCTTTTTCCACTGGCTTTTCTTGCCCCGCAATACCAACATGTAAACTTGGTGCACGGTAACTACGTACCCATAGTGGTATTTGGGTGCGCTCGTCAACATGGGTAAAGCGTAGTGGTGCATCACGCAGTGGTTCAGGTTTAATGGTAGGGCGGTTGGGTGCTACATCAGGGTTCTTAATTGGGGCGTAATAAGTATTAGCAAGCCATTCAGCTTCCTCCAACTTAATAGAGCCTGCCAAAATTACAATTGCATTTCGTGGTGCATAAAAGCGTTTGTACCAGTCTTGTGCGTCTTTAAGGGTGTAGCCCTCTATGTCTTTGCGCCAGCCAATAACAGGGTTACGGTACGGCAAAACCTTATATTGCTTCTCGTTAAAAGCTTCGAAAAATTTAGATACTGGGCGGCTGTCAACCCGCATGTTGCGCTCTTCTAGCACTACATTTCGCTCGGGTAAAAATGTATCGTTAGTAATGGCAAGGTTTGCCATGCGGTCGGCTTCCATCTCTACTGCTTGAACCAAATTATCACGTGCAATTTTTTGGTAATAAGCCGTATAGTCGTAGCTAGTAAAAGCATTATCTTGCCCACCAAGGCGCGCAATTGTCTTAGAAAATTCACCTGGTTTTATTTTTTGGGTGCCTTTGAACATCATATGTTCAAGCATATGGGCAATACCAGTTTTGCCCACTGGTTCGTCTACTGAGCCTGCCCCATACCACACCATATGCACAACCACAGGCGAGCGAAAATCAGGGACAACAACGACTTCTACACCGTTATCTAGTTTAAACTGATGGTAAATAGGTTCTTCTGCCGATTGCACAGACATTGCTCCTGCTAAAACTACGATTATGCTTATAACTAATGTTTTAAGTACCATGGCAGTGTTTATTTGCTATCTTTGTTACCGCCGAACATCCCTAAAAATCCATCGTCCTCGGCAGGTTTTGCCTCATCATCAAGAACATCGCGGATAGCAGGATCGGCCTTGTCAGTACCAGCTTGTTTAACAAGCCATGTGTCAGCCCCAGAAGCATGTTTTGTAGCTGAACCAGTCAGAATTTTTTGCGCTTGGGCACTACTGTCTTTGCTGCGTAATACGTCAGCCTCTGATTGCTTTTGCTCTGAAGGTGGGCGCAACTCAAAATGTGGAGGAACAGTAAGCGGAGGGCCTGCAACAACTGCCATTTCGTCTGGCATTCTGTTATTACCAACTAAACCGCCACAACCAGCTAAAGCAAAAGCTGTTAACACTATAATTATTTTCCCGTTCACGATTTTAATTCCCCCTGTTGTGTTCTAGTCTTACGCCATTCGATAATAGTATCTAGCAAAATAAGTATAACGCCAATATTAATTGCAATATCTGCAACATTAAACGTAGGAAATGACCATTGCTTATGGTAAAAGTCAATAAAATCAACAACTCCACCTAGCCATAGCCTGTCTACTAAATTGCCAACAGCACCGCCAACAATACAACCTACACCAGCTTGGAACAAAGCACCACCTTGCACCATAATATGGATAAATATTAGGCTAATTATAGCTGCAAACCCAGCCAAAGCCATTGGTAGCCAGTCGTGCGGCATATCTGCCAAAAAGCTAAACGATACACCCCTATTTATTGAGAACGAAAAGTTTAGCAAGCCCTCTATAATTTGCTGTCTTTGCAGCCCTAAATTTTCTAGCGCCCAATATTTAGAGGCTTGGTCTGCGGCAAACCATACAAGGGCTAACCTTAACCCTAATTTCCTTGCGAAAATATATGGCATTATGCAGCAACCTCGGCATTGTTTATTTCAGCATCAGCACAACGGCTGCACAAATCAGGCTGGCTGGCATCGGTACCAATATCGGCCATGTGTTGCCAACAACGTGGGCATTTACCGTGGTTAGTAACAGCTACTTTTATTTCTGTGCTGTCGCCTTCGCTCATAGAAAACTCTGCCGCCATAAGAAGCTCTAGCATGTTTATGTCTGCTACAACCTTATAAACATCCTTAGCTACAATGGCTGTAATGTCTGTTGTTGCATTTGTTTTAACTAGGCCTTGCTCACGCAGAGGCTCTACAGCTTTATTAATATTGTGGCGCAGACCCCAAATAGTTTGCCACTTTTCTTCTAGTGCGGGCACATGCCAAGCTTCATCACCAGCAAAAAATGGCTGTAGGTGGATGCTTTCAGCATCAGTATGCGTTGCGTGCCATACTTCATCGGTAGTAAATGGTAGTAGTGGTGCCAAATGCGTTGTAAGCCCTTGGAGCAAGGCAAACAACACGGTTTGGCAAGCTCGGCGACGTTCGCTATTTTTAACGTCACAATACAAAGCGTCTTTACGGATATCAAAATAAAGGTTCGATAGTTCGGTAGCACAGAAATTGTGCAAACCTTGGTAAACCCGATTAAACTGGTATTGCTCGTAAGACTTTTGCGCCTCTACCATTTCTGTTTGCAGGCGGCTTAGTACCCATTTTTCAAGCTCGGGTAAGTCATTATAAGCAACTGCATGTTTAGATTGGTCAAAGTCGCTCAAGTTACCAATTAAATAGCGGAACGTATTACGCAAACGGCGGTAGCTATCGGTAGTGCTTTTAATAATATCGTTTGATACTCGCACATCTTCGCGGTAGTCGCTTGCTGCAATCCATAACCGTACAATGTCCATCCCGTATTGGGAAATAAGCTTTTCTGGTGCAATAACATTACCAACAGACTTAGACATTTTGCGCCCATTGCCATCAACCACAAAGCCATGGGTTAATACTGCTTTATACGGAGCATGGCCAATAATTGCAGCCCCAGTAAGTAAGCTAGTATGGAACCAACCACGGTGTTGGTCGGAACCCTCAAGGTATAAGTCGGCAGGGGTGGTAGAGTCTCGGTCGCTATATTGCAGGTCATCACGCAAGCCCAAAACATGTAGCCATGTGGTGCCACTGTCGAACCATACATCAAGTATATCGGTTTCTTTTTCTAGGTCGGCGATATTTCCTGCATAGCTATAGCCTTCTAGCAGTTCAGCTGTGCTCATGGTTTCCCAAGCGTCAATGCCGTGCTTTTCTACTTTACTAGCAATAGCTTCAAAAGCGGCTTTGTCCATTAGTGGTTCGCCAGTTTTTTGATCGGTGAAGATAGTTATCGGCACACCCCATACCCGCTGCCGAGATATACACCAGTCAGGGCGGCCTTCAATCATTCCGCGGATGCGCTTATAACCTGTTTCTGGTATCCAACCACCATTTTTTTGGATGTCGTCGATAGATTGCAGCGCTTTTTGGCGAATTCCCGATTTATCAAGTTCTACAAACCATTGTGGTGTAGTACGGAAAATAAGCGGTGCTTTCGAGCGCCAACTAACAGGATAACTGTGTTTATATTTGTACGATTTTAGCAATACTGCTTTTTCACGCATGTGGGTTAAAATAGCGTCTTGCGCTTTCCAGATATTAAGACCTGCTAATTTAAGCCCATCAGCAAAGCTGTCGTCGTCAACAAATTCTTCGTAGGCACCATCACCAGCAACTGGGCAAACTAGGTCAAGCCCAGCTTTTTTGCCTAGCTCAAAGTCTTCCGCACCGTGCGCTGGCGCAATATGCACAAAACCTGTCCCGCTTTCGACTGTAACATGGTCGCCAGCTAGCATTGGCACTATTCTATCCATAAACGGATGGTTTAATTTCGTATCTGCAAAATTAGTGCCTAGTTGTGGCTCAGTTGTTTCGTATTCGCTAATTTTAAGAGTACTGGCAAAATCCTCAACCAAATCGCTAGCAACCCAAAAACGTTTGCCTGCATAGTGCTCGTTAATATGGGGTGGGTGGCTGTCGTCAGCTTTAATAGTTAATGCTACATATTCCACCTCGTCACTATAGGCTACCGCACGGTTTGCGGGCATAGTCCACGGGGTAGTAGTCCAGATAACGACATATTCATCATCTTTACCAACTACTGGGAAAGTTACATAAATAGCCATAGATGTATGGTCTTGGTATTCGATTTCTGCTTCTGCTAAAGCTGTACCCTCAACCGTTGACCAGTTAACCGACTTAACCCCTCTGTAAACAGCACCACTAGCTGCCATTGCACCCAAAGCACGGACAATACCAGCCTCGTTGCCTTTATCCATAGTTAGGTACGGTTTATCTAAATCGGCAACTACGCCAATCCGCCGCCAGTCTTCTTTTTGTGCGCCTACCCATTGTTTAGCCTCTTTACGGCACAAATCACGCAATTGAGAAATTGATAACTCATCTTTGCTACTACTGTTTTTACGTAAATCTTGCTCTACCTTCCATTCGATCGGCAAACCATGGCAATCCCACCCTGGTACAAATGGGGTACGGTAACCTGCCATCATCTTCGAGCGCACCACAAAGTCTTTTAATGAACAGCTCAGCACATGGCCAACATGGAAATTACCATTAGCATACGGAGGGCCGCAATGGAGCAGGAATGTACCTTTCGGAGCATCTTTAGCAAGCATTTTGTTGTAAATGCCTTCTTCCTGCCAACGTTTTATCCACTTAGGCTCTTGTTGTGGCAAGCCTGCACGCATCGGGAAATCAGTTTGAGGAAGGTTTACTGTATAAGTTTGTTTATCGCTCATCGGTGTTTAAACTCTCGAAAGTTATGGTCGTTCTAGTTGGGTTATTAAGATAGCACTGTAAAGTGGTATTATCAGTAGTTATGGCAGTGACTTTACCATTTTTTAGCCCTAAATTACCAGCACAACCTATACCATTGTGCGTTATTTTTATAGGATAATCGCCATTTCCGAACACTTTAAGTGATTTTGCCATAACCCCTACTTTAGGCACAGCCTGCACGGTTATGCACCTACCAAAAATATTTGTGGCTTTAGCAATGTCTTTTCCTGCTAATGCTGCCCTTATAGAGGTGGAGGAATAAACCCCATCACCGCGCACAGCTTCAACAACGGTAACTCCATAATTATTAGAGTTGCCCATATCTTTTAGAGTAGCTAACCCTGCCGACCTGTCACGGCCAAAGGCAAAGTCGTGCCCTACTACTACGTGTTTTGCGTGCAAAACATTTATTAAAGTATTTTTTACAAAGTCTTCAGGGGAAGTGCGAGCATACAAGCGAGTGAACCGCAGAACGTAAATACCGTCAGCACCACACCCCGCCAAAAGGCGGCATTTTTCGGCAAACCCTGTTAATTGCAGAGGGGCTGTTTGGGGTTGCAAAACCACCCGAGGGTGCGGCTCGAATGTTACCACTATCAACGGCAACCCAAGGGCTTTAGCCTTATCACTCGCCACCCGTAATACTTCTTGGTGCCCTTTATGGACGCCATCAAAATTACCAATCGCAACAACACTACCATTTGCAGCCAACGGCATAGTGTCTCTATGTCGGCAGATATAAACCATGTACTTAACTTTATCCTCTTGCAAAAACTAATAATTTTGATTATCGTCATTTTTACAAGTAACACCATCTTTTTATTTTTTCTTCTTTATTCTCTACTATTAAGAGGCTAAACATGAAGACCTTCGTACTTCTGGCCATAGTTACTGTGGTTAGTTTCGGCATTGGGTTTATTAATATTAAACTTGCAGCATATACTGCAGATATAGGAATGCTTTTATCAATATTCCTAATCTACAAGTTATGGCGCTTATCGCAGCCAGAGCAAACTCCGGAAACAAAAAAAGCGTTCAAAAGCTTACTATTCTGGCTTTATTTTGCTGCAATTACTTTTTTATTACCGTCAGCAAGCATAGCGTTTATAAGTATTCCGCTTGGTGAAGAAAATATTTACCTTGCAGTCGGATTTACTATGGCAGCTATTTATTTAGCAAAAAAAATTATAGATTTCACCAAGGTTATTGAAGAACCTGACGGAAGCTCTCAATAACTTTCTTTCCTCTCCATATATTAAAGGTGACTTATGTTTAAATATATCCTGATACTAATGTTAATCGTAGCTGGAAGTTTTGGTGCAGGCATTGTATCGCCAGCATTATGCTTTATGATTCTTGTAGCATCAGCAGTAATATCAATAATTATGATTTTTGTCCTTTTAATTAATGGCAGAACACCGCTTCTTAATTTTTGGACGTTGATTGCAATATCTACTCTATTTGCAGCAGCCACAGCCTCGCAACTAGGCGCACATGAAACCAATTTTGCAATAGCTCTGACAATTATTCTTGTAGGTGTAGTTATAACGGCTGTTAATGCTGCCAGAAAAATTGTGTTAGCAGGTACTGCAAGATAAGCATTTAACGAGTATAAAAGCCGCCACCACCATGTGGTGGCTTTTATACTTTTGCACTTGTATATAACAAAATAAGTACCTATGCTATTGATACTAATTGATTCATCTTTTTTATCTGTTTCATTCCCTAAAAGGTATTATTATGGCATACGTAATTACCGCAATTCTAGCAATTATAGTTGCTTTCTCTAGTGGGGTTGCCTCACCAGAACTCGCAACTAAAATCTCATGGATGGCACTCTTAAGTGGTTTATTCATGTCTTATATGAACAAGCAACAATTTGAAGGGCAAAACCTTAATATTAATTATTTAGTATTTATGATGTTCTCAGCCTTTTTATTTACAAGGTCTGGTATGATGCTGGCAAATGCTGACGTAAATACCGCAGTTATTTTGTCTATGGCAGGGCTCTATATTATGGGAAGAGCATTCCCAAAAAAAGAACCCGAGCAAGCACCTACCAAATAATTAACGAAATTAGAAACAATAAAAAGCCGCTCTGTAATGAGCGGCTTTTTGCATGTGTAGTATTGAAAATACTTATAATAATCACCATACTTTGCAAAGGGACAGATAACTTAAATTTAGTAAAGTTTTTACAAGAGTTTATGATTGGTTATTGCATAAGTTTTATTGTTATCATTAGGGTGGGCAAAGATATGTTTTCAAGGAAATTAAATAAGTTAGCATTAGCAGTGCTTGTTATATCTTCTGTTGTGTCAGGCATAGCTACAGTGTCTTATGCGCAAGGAATACATCAAGATAATGGGCGAGAGGTCGATAGCTCTAAATCAATCCCTAACGATGCTTACACTACTTTTATTACAAATAACAAAGAAATTATAGACTCATTTTCAATAGCAATACAAAACCCTAGAATTAACAGGGAGATTTCAAAAGTTCGACAAAGAAAAACCTCAACTATTGAGTCATGGAATGCAGTTAAAGTAGCTATAACTAAAATTGACATTAGCCAAACAGTTGCAGATAGAATTGTTGAGATTTTGAGACATCAGAAAAATAAAAATGAAAGTGTACGGTTTCTTAGATTTATTAGAGATACAAAATTACCTGATAGACCAGTTTCAGATAATGATACCCGCAAGAGTATAGCAGAAAAAAGTAACCAAGAACGCACAGTGCAAATTGATAAACATATTGATAAATTAGCAGCAACAGGCATGTTCCCAAAAGAGGAATTAGACAAGAAGCGTTCGCTTCTTATGAATCGATTAGCCATAACTAGACAAATAGGAACAGTGAGCACACCAATGACTGCTGAGGAAAAGGCGATTGCCATTACTACATTCAATAATGCTTTTAGGGCTTCTAGAAATAGCGGAGATACAACAGTTTCTCCAGAGCTTCGTGCATTAGCCGTTGCCGCTAGAGGAGAAGAGTTTGCCGCCAGAATATCGAGAACAGTTGCTGCTACTGGCGCAAGAGAGGCTTCTACTCTTAGAAATGCCACTACTGGAAATAAAACAACTACTACCGTTGGAAGGACTCCTGAGGAAAAGGCGATTGCTATTACTACATTCAATAATGCTTTTAGGGCTTCTAGAAATAACGGAGATACAACAGTTTCTCCAGAGCTTCGTGCATTAGCCGTTGCCGCTAGAGGAGAAGAGTTTGCCGCCAGAATATCGAGAACAGTTGCTGCTACTGGCGCAAGAGAGGCTCCTACTCTTAGAAATACCGCCACTACTGGAAATAAAACAACTACTACCGTTGGAAGGACTGCTGAGGAAAAGGCGATTGCCATTACTACATTCAACAATGCTTTTAGGGCTTCTAGAAATAACGGAGATACAACAGTCTCTCCAGAGCTTCGTGCATTAGCCGTTGCCGCTAGAGGAGAAGAGTTTGCCGCCAGAATATCGAAAACAGTTGCTGCTACTGGCGCAAGAGAAGCTCATACTCTTAGAAATACCGCTGCTGATAAATAAACGATAAAGAAACAAAGCAAGCACCTACCAAATAATTAACTAAATTAGAAACAATAAAAAGCCGCTCTGTAACGAGCGGCTTTTTGCATATGGTAGTATTTAAATTACTATATCGGCATTTGGGTTAGCTGCTGGTAAGCAGAAACTGCACGGTCACGGACGGTAACTAGAGTTTGCAGCTTAATTTCGGCAGCGGTAACAGCTTCTACAACTTTATGCATAGGGATGTTTTCGCCTTGGGCTGCTGCTGCTGACATGTTCTCTGCTACTTCTTGTGCATTAACTGTGCTTTGTAGCGCTTGTTGCAATACTTCGCCAAAGGCTTTTTCTGGAGCAGTAGTTTTTTGGCTATTATCGAAGCTTGGCAACTGTGGCATTGCCATATTTACTTTATTTATAACCATTGTACTACTCCCCTATCTTTTTATTATTAGAACTATTCTACCTCATAATGTCCATAGTACGAAGCATCAATTGTTTTGCGCTATCGATTGCTGACAAATTTGCCTCATACGAACGTGCGGCTTCCCTCATGTCTGCGCTTTCTAGCGCTGTATTAACATTTGGCATTAATACAAAACCATTCTCGTCGGCGAGAGGGTGAGTTGGTTCGTGTATTTGTTTAAATGGTGTTTCAAAATCTTGCGTTATTCGAGCAAGCTTTACCTGTGCTGTACCGCTGCTACGGTCAACTTCGGGCTGCAAGAACACCACTTGGCGACGGTATGGTTCTTGCCCATTTGCACCTAAAACCGAGTCCGCATTAGCTATATTCTCAGAAATAACTTTCATCCGCGCACTTTGTACTCTAAGCCCACTGCCTGAGGCCTTCATTGCATTTATTAAATCCATGGTTCAATCTCCCCCTAGTTATTACGTACGACTAGTTGTTGCAGCTGCTTTTGTTTTGTATAAAGCTGCACCATAAGGCCGTAGTTCATTTGGATTTCATTTAATTTAAACATTTCTTCGTCAAGTTTAACCGAGTTACCATCATGGCGAATGTGGCTCTCGTCTTTAACAATTGAACCACCCATACTAGCTGCACCTGAGCCTGCAAAATGCTTAGAATGGGTTGATTTAAGCGAATTATTTTTACTCGCAGACTTATTAGCTGTTAGCCTTTCAAAAGTCATATCCCGAGAAATATAGTTTGGTGTGTTAGCATTTGCCACATTGCTTGAAACAACGGTTTGCCGACCAATTAAATGGTCCATACGATTACCTAAAGCGGCAACTAAACTTATGTCAGCCATTGGTTCTCTCCCCTTTTTGCTGATTAGTTATTATTCTCCCGCCTAACAATATGCACAAGCTGTGCCAATAATAGTCCACTGCTTATTTTATTTTTATTTGCTAGCTAGCTTTATAAAAGGTAAAGTCTGTTATTAAGTTCTAATTTTTCTTTTCTTTTTCTACCTTTTTTTCTTCTTTTCACGAGGAACTAACATGAAAACTATTCAAAATAGATGCAGTGCATTCGGCACTATATTATTCTTTATTGTTTTATTTTTTGTCCCTATATCAGCTCAAGCTGACCATGGCACTTTGCCCGAAGTAATGAACTCAGTAGTGCACATTTCTGGCCATAAAAGTATAAGTGCTGACGGTAAGTACGAAAGTAGTATTGGCACAGGCTATATTGTCGCAGTAGAAGATGACCGCGTCATTATCGCAACAAATTGCCATGTGGTTTGTGGTCTAGCTTTTACATGGGTTCACACCCATGAAGGTTCAAAAGCCAACAAAAGAATTGGCGCTACATTCCTAATGGGCGACTTAGCCCAAGACATCGCCTTTTTAAGTGTACCGCACTTTGATGGTGCTGAACCTCTAAAGCTACTTGATGGTAAAGTCAATATTGGTGAGCATGCAGTTGTTATTGGTAGCCCTAACGGTTTTACCTTCTCGGTATCGAAAGGGGTTATTTCTTACCCTGAACGCCCCACGGGTAAAGGTATCCAGTTTATATCACACCAAACGGATGCCGCTATAAACAAAGGTAACTCTGGTGGCCCATTACTAGTTAACCGCAATGGTGAATATGTAGTAGCTGGTATGAACACTATGATTTATAGTAAAGCTGGTGAAAACAACGGCCTTGGATTTTCGGTAGTATCTACCGATATTATTGATGTTCTAGACCACCTACTGGCAGGCACAGAACCTACTCGTAATTCCTTAGGAGTAGCTATTGATAACCTCTCAATAAAAGCAGCAAAAGCACTTAATGTGCCAAGCTCTTATTTAGACCAAGGAATAACAGGTGTTTATGTATCGTCAATAGTACCAAACAGTAGCGCTGCTAAAGTCAAAATGCAGCCTATGGATATTATTCTGCAAGTTGGCGATACCTCTATAAGATCTACTGCTGACGCGATAAGTGCAGTACAAAAAGTTAGGCCTAACCATTTAGTACATCTACGTATCATGCGTGGTGATAAGATGGTAGACACTTATGTCATTGGTATTAACACATGGGGCTTTAAACAAGAAGCAGTAAAATACCCCAAAATAGGCAAAATGGTGGCTTTGGTTGCCAATAAATTTGGAGTTATTCTTGCTAACCCTGCAACTCCTGGTTATTTGAAATTATATGCTCCGCATATGGAAGCAACCGATTACCAAATGGTTATGTCTCCAGTAGTAACAATGGTCGTCAACAAAAGTAATGCTCATAAAGCCGGTATACGTACTGGCCAATTTATAAGCGGCATCTTTATTGAGGGCATGCCTAAGGTTGCAGTTACTAACCAAAAGTCTCTGCTAGAGGCGCTAGACCAAGCAGCAGCAGAAGGTTCAGACACTTCTACTGTAGCATTGCAACTGAAAAAGTTTACCCAAGAAACCAAAGATGGTCCTTTTAAATTAGTCACTTCGATTGTAACAATTGATTTGGACTAAATAAGGTACCAGAAAGCGATAAAAAGCCCCCGCACTGCGGGGGCTTTTTACTTTGCACAACTTAAATATCTATTACTAAGATTTACGCAAAGTATTTAACGCTGACCCATCTTTAAACCATTGGATTTGGTCTTCGTTAAACGAGTGCTTTAACTTAATCTCAACACTACTACCGTCTTTATGTTTAATAACAGCGGTTACATATTCACCCGGCACAAGGTGCTCGGCTAAGCCAGTTAGGCTAATGCGGTCATCTTCCTCGATAAGGTCGTAGTCGGCTGGGTTAACAAAGTTAAATGCTAGTACCCCTTGTTTTTTCAGGTTAGATTCGTGGATACGGGCAAAACTACGAGTAATCACCGCTTGGCAACCCAGAAAACGTGGGCTCATGGCTGCGTGCTCACGGCTCGAACCCTCACCGTAGTTTTCGTCACCAATTGCAATCCAGCCCATACCTTGCTCTTTATAGTGCTTTGCAACTTCGTTAAATTGCTTGGTCTGGCCGTCTACTTGGTCTTTACCTCTTCCTGCTTCACCACTAAAGGCATTAATTGCGCCTGAAAACATATTGTCGGAGATATTCTCGAGGTGACCACGGTATTTTAACCATGGGCCTGCCGGAGAAATATGGTCGGTAGTACATTTACCTTTAGCTTTAAGCAAAACTGGCATATCGCTAAAGTCGCCACCATTCCACGCAGTAAACGGGTTAAGCAACTGTAAGCGATCTGACTTATCAGCTACTTTTACTTCAACCTTGCCGCCATCAGCAACAGGTGCTTGGAAGCTTTTGCTGTCTATCTCGTAGCCTTTAGTTGGTACTTCTGGCACATGGCCTGGGTCTTTAAAAGTAAACTCGCCTTTTTCGGTTTCAATTGCAGTTGCAAATGGGTCAAGGTCTAGTCTACCGTGGAATGCATATGCCATAACCGTTTCGGGGCTTGCTATAAACGAGCAAGTTTTAGGGTTACCATCGTTACGTTTAGGGAAATTACGGTTAAACGAGCTAATAATACTATTTATTTCGCCCTCTTTAATGTCGTGACGACGCCATTGACCAATACAAGGCCCACAAGCATTTGCAAGCACTGTAGCACCTAGTTTCTCAAGCTTACCTAGAATACCATCTCGTTCGATTGTTGCTCGCACCTGTTCAGAACCCGGAGTTATCAACAATGGCATTTTTAGCTTTGCACCAGCCTCTAGAGCTTGCTCGGCCATATTAGAAATACGCCCCATATCTTCATATGAAGAGTTAGTGCAGCTACCAATCAATGCACTAGTAAGCGTAGCAGGCCAGCCGCCCTTTTCTATATGTTCTGCCATTTTGCCAACAGGCGCTGCTAAATCAGGAGTATGGGGCCCCACCACATGTGGTTCTAGAGTTGTAAGATCAATATCGATAACTTTTTCGTAGTATTTCTCAGGACTAGATAAAACTTCTGCATCCGCAGCAAGTAGGTCAACATTTGCATTAATAGTACTTAATATATCACCACTGTTTGTAGCATTAAGGTAAGTTTCCATCCGTTCATCATGAGGGAAGATAGATGTAGTAGCACCAAGCTCGGCACCCATATTACAAATAGTTGCTTTACCTGTGCAACTAATAGACTTGCACCCCTCACCAAAGTATTCGATAACACGGTTTGTACCACCAGCAACGGTTAGGATGTCGAGCAGTTTTAAAATAACGTCTTTTGGAGCAGTCCAACCTTTAAGTTCGCCAGTTAGACGAACCCCAACGATTGTTGGATGTAATACGTCCCACGGCATATCGACCATAACATCGACAGCGTCAGCACCACCAACACCTGAGGCAAAAGAACCTAAACCACCAGCATTAGGGGTGTGCGAGTCGGTACCAATCATCATTTGTCCGGGGAATGCGTATTGTTCGAGCACTACTTGGTGGATAATCCCCGAGCCTGGCTTCCAAAAACCAAATTTGTATTTAGTCGCCGATGATGACAGAAAATCGTAAACCTCTTTGTTTTCGCTATTTGCTATATCTAAATCTTGAGAAGCACCTTGTTCGGCACGAATAAGGTGGTCGCAATGGATTGTTACAGGCACAGCAGCTTCGCTACGGTTAGCAAGCATAAACTGCAAAATAGCCATTTGTGCAGTTGCGTCTTGTAATGCAACCCGGTCTGGGCGGAGCGAAATATAGCTTTTACCTGCTTCAAGTTCGGCATTCTGAGGGTCATCTAAATGGCCGTAAATAACTTTTTCTGCCAGTGTTAGTGGGCGGTTAAGCCTACCTCGTACAACTTCCAGACGTTGGCGCATTTTATTATATACATTATTAACAAATGCTGGTGTGCTTGCTATATTATCCATTTTAACGGACGACTCCCCTATGGTGTTTTTATAATTATGCATATACTCTAACGCAGCTGTTCAGCAAAATCAATTCGGCTGATTACTTGTAAATAGATTATCCTTTAGTTATTCTAACTATTATTCATAAAAATAAGCGGGGTCACTATGCCAAAGCAAACTCTAAACCTATTTAAGCTCCACGAAGCCGCACCCGCTGGTGGTACGGGGCGAATGTTTATTAAAGGCAATGCGGAAGATACAATCTGCAATAGCCCTTTGGCCGATAGCCACCTCCTTAGCCTAGCGCAAGCAAGCACCGAACAAGCAGATATTATTGCACATGCAGCACAAGAGGCTTTCCTTATATGGCGCAATGTTCCCGCACCAAAGCGAGCCCAAGTTATAAAAACCATCGCAAAGCATATCCAAAAAAACAGCGACAGCCTTGCCAGACTGATGACTGTTGAAATGGGCAAACCCTTCTGGGAAGCAAAAGCAGAAGTTGCCGGCGTAATAAACACTGCAAACTATGCTGCAAGTTTATTTCACACTATTGGTGGTGGGCAGTTCCCAAGTGGTCGCGAAAATGTAGAATTATCCGAAAAGTGGCACCCTTTAGGGCCAGTATTAGTCGTAACCGCATTTAACTTCCCCTATGCTTTATGGGCGTGGAATGCTTTTATCGCACTTATCTGCGGTAATAGTGTAGTTTGGAAACCAGCCCCACAAACACCACTTTGCGCAATCGCAATACAACAAGTTATAGCAGAAGCATTAAAAGAGCACCCCGAAGCCCCCGAAGGGTTACTATCATACATAATAGGTAGCAACGATGATGTTGCAATTCCACTAGTTAACAACCCAATTTTCCCGCTAGTTTCTGCTACTGGTAGCACACCTATGGGGCTGGCTGTTAATAAAGCCGTAAGCGCACGCCTTGGGCGCACAATTCTCGAGCTTGGCGGCAATGGGGCGGCCTTATTTACCCCTAGTGCTAACAAAGAGCAAGCCCTGCGTTTAGCATTTTTTAGTGCAACCCTTAATAGCGGGCAGCGCTGCACAGCACTACGGCGCTTACTTGTGCACGAATCACTGTTTACTGAAATAACAAACCGTCTTAATAATGCATTTAACAGCTGGCCTGTGGGTGATGTTTACCAAGAAGGGCATAGGCTTTCAACGTTGGTAGATGAAGCCGCAGCACAGCGTTTTAATACAAAGATAGAGTCTTTGCGTAAAGATAACGTCGAACTTTTTACATCTAATGTAGAACTACCAAACGAAGGGCACTATGTGCACCCTTGTTTAGCACTGCTAGACAAAGATGCCCCCCAACCCCAAGAAGAAACCTTTGGGCCATTACTATATATTCAACCTTATAGCTCATTAGATGAAGCTATCGAAAAACACAACGCCGTGCCACAAGGGTTGTCAGCTGGTATTTTTAGTAATGATTTAAACGAAGTTCACCGCTTTACAAGCGTGGGTGGTGGAGAGAGCGGAGTAACCATGATAAATGATAATACTGGCGGCCCTGAGGTTATGGTTGCCTTTGGTGGTATTAAAAACTCAGGCATTGGCTCGGAAAAGGGTAGCGATAGTTGGAAACAATATATGCGTCGCCAGTCAATAATGACAAACTACCAAAATAACCAGCCAAGCGATATGGGTATTAATTTTAAATAAAATTAACTCGTGGTAGAGTTTTATAGACAAGAACTTAGCCTTTTAGTATATTATATGAAAATATTTAAGCTGATGGTCTATTTCCATTAAAATGTTTCTTCAAGTAGGGCAAACAAAATAATGACCAAGAAAAATAATAAAGTTACTAAGCCAGATTCTGACCGCAGAGACTTCCTAACTGACGTAACAGTTGCCTTTGGTGCAGCTGGTGCTGTTTGCGCAGCATACCCATTTGTTAAATCCATGAGCCCTGCGGCTAATGTTAAAGCGCAATCAACCACCACAGTTGACATATCAGACCTTGACGAAGGCATGAGCAAAACAATTGTTTGGCGTGGTAAACCAGTTTTCATTAAACACCGTACTAAACAAGAAATTGCCGAAATGGCAAAGGTTGATGTTTCAGTACTTCGTGACCCTCAGACCGACAAAGAGCGGGTTCAGAACGAGAAATATCTTGTAGCAATTGCTGTTTGCACTCATTTAGGCTGTGTGCCAATTGATGGTGGCAACTACGAAGGCTGGCTATGCCCATGCCACGGTTCGCAATTTGATGCATCAGGGCGTATCCGCAAGGGGCCTGCACCAACAAACTTAGAAGTACCGCCTTATGTTTACTTAGACGATACAACTATTAAAATAGGCTAATTAGGTAATTCCCTTTTTTGCCAAAGGAACAAAAAATTGCAGGAGGAAACCCAACCAAAGGAAATTACTTTAAAGAATGGCTTTAAGGTTATTATTCGTGGTGCTACACCTGATGATGCCGAAGCTGTTTTAGCGTTAAAGATGGATATCCTAAGGCAAGGCATTTACGATGCATTACTATCAGAAGAATATACTTTTGATGCTGCCCAAGAAGCCTTATGGATAGAACATAGCTTAACCTCTAGTAATAACTTTATGGTAGTTGCAACCATTAATAATAGCATTGTGGGAGTACTGTATTTCCAGATATCTCACGAGCTACGCTGCAACCATTGGGGTGAATTTGGAATGGGGATTAACGAGTCCTCGCGAGGATTAGGTATAGGGACAGCAATGCTAGAAGCATTGTTTAAGTGGGGTGAAACCCACCCTAAGTTAGAAAAGATTTGCTTAAAGGTTTTCGATGTAAACCCTGAAGCACATAAGCTTTATCAGCGGCTTGGCTTTATTGAAGAAGGCCGCTTAAAGAAATGCCTAAAAATGGGCAACGGGATATACAGCGATGCTATCCTGATGGCCAAGTTTATAAATAAAAAGAAAAGTGGTACTTAAACGATGAGCAACTTTATCACATGGTTTGATGAGAGACTTCCTATTTTTACGTTCGCCAAACATAGCTTAAAAGATTACCCAACCCCAAAAAATCTTAATTATTGGTGGAATTTTGGTTCTTTAGCTGGGATTGCTCTTGTTATCCAAATTGTAACAGGCATCTTCCTTGCGATGCACTACAAGCCAGACTCGGCGCTAGCTTTTGACTCTATCCAACACATTATGCGTGATGTGGAGTGGGGTTGGTTATTGCGTTATATGCATATGGTTGGCTCGCACCTTTTCTTTATTGTAGTTTATATCCACATTTTCCGTGGCCTTTACTTTGGTTCGTACAAACAACCACGTGAAGTTTTATGGTGGATGGGTGTTATTATCCTATTCCTGATGATCTTAACCTCTTTTATGGGCTACGTTTTACCATGGGGCCAAATGAGTTATTGGGG
>JAJFIW010000005.1 GCA_021774615.1 Alphaproteobacteria bacterium
GCTGCTAACGCTGGTTGAAGAACCTGTAGAAATAGCAGGTATCAAAGAAAAACTAAGTGTGTCGGCATCAATCGGGATGGCAAACTACCCCGAAGACATCAACAACCCCGAGCACCTCGAGGGGCTGATAAACATGGCCGATAAAAACATGTTTAGGGGTAAAAAGCGTTAAACCGCTATTTTAAGCTCGCCACCTTGGACGTTAACACCTTTTTGCAACGCTGGTGTCCACTCGCTTGCGGCTAGTTTTTCCACATAAGGCAAAATAGCTTGCGACAATGCTTTAGACGCTGTTACTGGAACCGAACCCGGCAAGTTAGTAATTGCCGAATGGATAACACCACCTTTAACATAAATAGGGTCGTCGTGGGTACAAGGGCGTGAGGTTTCGATACAACCGCCTTGGTCGATGGAAATATCTACCATTACAGTACCTTTTGCCATGGTTTTTATTTGTGCCTCTGTTACTACATGGGGTGCTTTTTTACCAACAACATAAACCGCCCCTATAAGTAAGCTAGTGGTTGGGAGTATTTTGTCTATAGCCTCAGGTGTAGACTGGACACAATCCATATTGGGGTATGTTTTTGCCATATAATCAAGGCGCTGTTGGTTAATGTCGAGTAATGTTACATGTGCACCCATTTGGTAAGCTAGGTGTGCTGCCTCTTGCCCTGCTACACCTGCACCAATAACAGTTACTTGCCCACATGGTACACCGTCTATACCGCCTAAAAGCTCGCCCTTACCACCTTGTGGGCTGTGGAGATACCACGCACCAAGCTGGACAGACAAACGCCCTGCAACTGCACTCATCGGGGCAAGAAGTGGGGTTTTGCCATTTTCTTCTATGGTTTCGAAAGCTACTGCGGTTAAACCAATATTTTGTAAAGACTTTGTTAGCTCTGGCCCTGACGCTAAATGAAGGTAGCAAAAAAGGATCTGGTCGCGCCGTAGTAAAGCTAGCTCTTGCTGTTGTGGCTCTTTAACTTTAACTACCATTTCGGCTGTATTGTACAGCTCTTTAGCATCTTTAGTAAGGGTAACACCTACAGTTTGGTAGTTGGCATCGGTAAAGCCTGCGCCATTACCAGCACCTGCTTGTAAAAATACCTCATGGCCGTCTTTAACAAGCTTAGCGCATGCAGATGGGGTTAACGCCACCCGTCTTTCAGCAGTTTTAACCTCGGTAGGGATACCAATACGCATAACAGTAGCTCCTTTTTATTACTGCTATAAATAATACGCTTTCTAAAAACTTGCGCTAGTATTTTCGGGTGTTGACTAAGATTTATCGTTGTTGTATACAGGAAATATAGTTTCTTTTCTTTTCTTTTCTTTTTCCCCCACTCCACTTTAAGGAGAATTAATATGCAAAACTCTACAATGCTGGGAACCCCCCAAGACCAAGGTGATGAATTACCTGAAACAGCCACCCTTTTTGATAAAGCAGCCGCAGCACATGAACAGGCTCAATATAATTATCAGGAAGAGTTAATAGCTGAACACAAAGCGGCTATATCTGACAAATTGGCAAACTTTAAGGAACTACTTTTAAAAGCAGCAGCAGAAAAGAAAACTGCTGGCATAATAGAGGTCAGTTTAGTTGGTGACAGCTATGACCGTACTAAAACTAACAACCTAACATCTGAAAACGCAACGAAATTAAAGGAATATATCAGCCAAGAAATACATAACCAGTATGGTATTCCTTTAAGCGCAATAGAATGTTATTTATTGTACGTTAATATAGACCTTCGCAAACCTCAAGAAGCAAAGGCTAATGCTGCTCAAACTGAAACTGTAACAACAGATAATGTTAAAAGATACAGTGGGACAGCTATTATCGCAGGGATGATAGCTAGTTCTTTAATTACTTTTTTCATAATGATGCAGTTTATGTAAAAAATTAAGCGCTATAACGAAAAAGGGCCACTCAAGTTTTACGAGTGGTCTTTTTTTATTGATTAACCTACCTGTTACCCTTGAATTATATTTTTTATTACCCATGTAGAAACCATTGTTATTTCTTATCTTCATATCTTTTTACCTATTCAAACAGGAAACTCAATGATTACAATATCTTTAGGATCACTCAAGTTTTGGGGAACTACTGGCACTTCAGAGGAAGTAAAAGCTGGAACAGAAGAAAAAGTAGAAAACAACAAAACTATAGCAATGCCAACAGAAGCTGAGTTGTCAAAATTTGTTGATAGTATCATGTATGTTTTAGCAAGAGTTAATAACAGAGACAGCATCAGCATGAACCTACCTACAAAGATTATGGTAGGGTTGTTAACCAACCCAAAATTCGAAAAACAATTTTCTTCTATGCTTCGAGATATTAGAGGTGTAAGAAAATTTGAATATAGAGAATCTTATAGCAAGGTAGTGCTTGGTATAAGGTGAACAAACGCAGAGAAACCACCATTGAAAATGGTGGTTTCTCTGTTCTTTATGGTTATAAAACTATTTCTTGAACTACTTTGTCAAAAAATGTATACATACATTGTTAAGTCCTATCTTTTTACCTATTTTCCCCCCACTCCTAAAGGAGATAATCATGAATAACTCTGTATTAGATAATGTTTGGCAGGCTCGCCAAGCTGCAGATGATAAAAGAAGAGCAATACCAATACAGTCTTTCAAAGACGAGCTAGTACCAGTTATTGAGCAAATACCTACTATTCTTCAAACTGCTGTAAGAAGCTCGGCTTGTAATATTGTTCGTATCCATATCAAAAACTCATCTTTGGATATAATCCGTAATATGAAGCCTGCGCTTAGTAACAATGATGAACAAAGCATTATTACTTGGATAGTTGATGAAATTAACCAACAGCACCAAATACCAAAAGATAGGATCCAAGTAACTACTGGTATTACTCATATTGTAATTAATATTACTAAGTAACTAACCTACCCCTCCACTTTTAAGGAGAAACACCATGAGAAATAAATCAACTGTATTCGGAAAAGCGCTAAAAACCCGCCAGCAAATGGTTAACCGTGAAAGGCGAGAGTTAATTAAACTTCTGAAGAAAGACTTTCTGGAAGAAATTGCTTCTGCTGCAGTTACTAGAGATATAAATGAAATCGCGAGTAGTTTAGATAATAACCACCTAGTTATATCTATGCTTTATGGCGGTATCTCAGGCTTGGATAATAGAAGTATAGAACTATTAACAAGTGCAGACATTTGCAGGTTAAGCCTGTTTATGATTAATACCATAACAAAGGAATTAGGCTTTCCTGAGCACAGGATTACTATTCTGAGCGGTCTAGAAATAGCTATTGATATTTCAGATGCTAGTGAAAACTGTATTCTTGAAGCTGAATTGGAATAAATAGCGACAACAAAACCACCCACCAGGGTGGTTTTGTTGCTTTTAAGGTACTATTTACGGTGATTTTTGTTGAAAAATGGCTATACTGCCACTATTATTTATATTAGGTGGTTCAGTTCATGATACTGCTGTATATAATCGGTATTGATAATTAATTTAAAGGGAAAACAATGTTTCCAACTACTAATAATGCAACTACTTCTGTTGCTCAAGACGCGCAATTAGCCGCACACATGCGGATGATCTTCAACTATATGACGGGTGGCGTGGCGCTATCTGGTATGGTTGCTTGGTTAACCATGAAAAGCCCTGCAGCAAGCGCTTTTGCTGCCCAATCTGGTATTATTTTGATGATAGTATGGTTTGGCATGGGTATGTTCTTCCATAAAATCGCTTTTAAAACCCAACCAGCAACAGCCCTGCTATGCTTTGGCTTATACAGCGCGATGACTGGCTTTATGTTCGCGCCAATGTTGCTAATGTATACAGGTGCCGACATTACGCTAGCATTCTTTGCTGCTTCTGGTGTGTTTTTATCAGCTAGCTTGTATGGTTACACAACTGGTAAATCGTTAGAAGGTCTTGGTAGCTTTTTGGCTGTGGGTGGTATTGCACTAGTTATTTTTGCAGTAGTACTTATTGTTTGGAGTATTTTTGGCACAGTACCTGAAGGTCTAAGCTTAGTGCTTAGCTTTTTAGTGGTACCATTTATTACTTTGGCTATTGCTTATAAAATTAACCAAATCCGCGATACTTTTAGTGCTTACGGTGGTGACGAGCTAACATCAGCCCGCCTTGCTATTGTTAATGCGCTTGGTTTCTACACCGACTTTGTAGTGTTGTTTATCCATATCCTAAATATTATTGGGGCTATGCGTAGATAACTACAAATATTACTAAAAACAAAACACCCTGTGGTATTTAACCACAGGGTGTTTTGTTTTGTCGCTAACTACCCTTGCTGAACCATTGACTCTAAGTAATCTGCCGCAGCATGATTACCATTGCCTCTGAGTATTTCTATGGCGGTCTTACCAGTAGAATCTCTTTGGTAAAGCACATCAGTAGTTATTCTTGCTAAAGCGTGTACTGCATCGCCATTGTTAAGCATGGCAAAAATAATAGCAGCAAACTCGCCATTGCCACTATCAGGTGAGATACCACTTGGTATAGCTCGGCGATACAGTATTTCTTTATCAGCATTTGCTAAATACAACACAACCTCAACAAGGTTGCTTTTAGCAGCTGCTATGTATACACGATCCCCACTAGGGTCAACATAGTCCGATATAGTTGGGTATGTTTTAACTAGCTCCAATAATGTTTTACTATTCTTATTAGCCGCAAGAAAAATAGGAACACTAGTGTTCCAACTACCTCCAGCGCGAAAAAGAATATCTGGTTCGTATGATGCCAATTCAATGAGAACATCACCACACCCAGATTTATTCATACAAGCAATAAGCGTTGGTATTGTATGCTTGTTTCTATTTTCTGAAAATAAATATCCTGTATTCCTTTTAGCAAATAAAAGGACATACTTCCAATTCCCCTTCTCGGCGAGTAGGCTTAATGCTCTATCGCCATTATCGTTGGATTGGAGTAATACATCCTCATTTTTATCTGCCAAAATAACAACAGCTTTGCCATTATTATTGGTGGCGTACAGTATAGCGGCTGTGTTTCCTGTTGAATCTGCAATTCTAACCTCTGCACCGTACCAAATAAGAAACTTCAAAATTGGTAACCAAAAATTATTCCTTGCAGAAAATATTAGTAACCAATTAACAATTTTTTTACGCATAGTTTATACACACCTCTGTTACCAAAGGTATGCCTATAAAAGTTAAAAATAGATATCAAACCAAGTGTTAAGTAAGTAATGTTTAGTTAAGTATCAAGTGCTAATAAAACAAATACTCCTCTTTTCTAATAAAGAGGAGTATTTGCTCGTTATTACCAACCTTTGGCGGCTAATATTTCTGCAATGTTGGCTGGTTTTGCAAAACCTGCATCAACTAACATTTCGCACTCAGCAAATGATGCTTCATGGTAATTACTATTAATAATAATTTCCATCAACCAGTCTTGACTACGAATAGCGGGGACTATTTCTGCTAATCTTACTAAAAGCTCAGCATTACCATCGGAAGCAATAGAACTAAGGAATGGTAAATTATTGCGCCTTGTCCAGATAATTGGCGTACAAATTTTTACCAACTCAACTATCGTGTCATAGTTATGGTTATCCATCAGCATCTCAATAGCGGTTTTACCGTTATGATGATGTTGATATATTACCCTATAATTTATCCTCACAAACTCGATAATAGCTTTACCATTATCTTGTTCTGCTAGTAATGGGGTTATCCAATCGCCATTATCATCTCTTTGTATAAGAATACTATTCTCCATTTTTGCAAGCTCAACAAGTGCTGTGCCGCAACGCCTATAAGCCAACCAAAATGGGATTGAGAGTTTATTAATATAACCGCCATACTGGTAAATAACATTGGGGTTTATTTTAGCAAGCGCTACTATGGTAGCCCCATTAGGGTCTTTATCTTTTACTATAAGAGTAAGAGCAACTGTCATCTCAGATTTATTAATTGTATCTAACCCTTTAGGGTAAATACTAGCTAGTTTTAATACAAACTTAAGGTTACCTAAGTGTGCAAACCTTGCAAAAGCAGTTTCGCCAAAACTGTCTATATGGTCTAACAGTTCGGGGTGTTGGCTTGCTATATAGGTTACAGCTTCTACATTGTTATGGTACGCAAACCAATTGATGGCCATGTTACCAGCTTTATCTTGCGCTTTAATATCTGCGCCGTGGTTAATAAGAAAGTTAAAAGCTTCAAAGTTATTTGTATTTGCAAAAAATAACATCAACCAATTAAGGGTTCTTTTATACATATTATTTTCCTGTAGGAATGAGAAAAGAAAAGAAGAAAAAATTAATACAAATACTATTAACACATTGTGCTTACTAAGCAAGATATCTTAAAAAAAACACCCCCAGCACAATGTACTAAGGGGTATCGTTATTAGAAGTTTAGATAGGGAGGTTTATACCTCTATTCTCTAACAAAGCTCTTGCTTTATCTGACACTTTAAAACCAGCACCAATTAAAATTAATAGCTCTTCATTAGTAATACTAAGGGATTCAATAGCACCTTCTATAACCCTATAATCGTGGGAAATATCTACCCTATCAGCAATAATCTTTGCTAAATCTAATAGAATATTAAACTCTCCTTTGGGCGCTATAAGGGCAAGTACAGAAACCCCCATATAAAGGTCTAATACAACCTTAGGGTAAATCTTTGCTAATTCTACTATTGCTTTATAGTTGCCATAAAAAAAGAGCTGTATAGCTGGGGTATAACCATTATGATGAACTTGTCTTAGCACTTCATTATTAATCATTGCTAACCTATGAACTATCTCACCATTATTATTCTCTGCTAATAAAGAAGTGATAGAGTCGCCATTAGCATCTATCATCTCTAAAATATTAGGGTAAATTCTAGCTAATTCTAAAACCCCAACACCATCATTACGGTAAGCGAGCCAAAATGGTATTTCTGCACTCCAGTTAGAAAAACATGTTACTTGATAAATTATATTAGGGTTAAACTCTGCTAGCTCAACAAGTATGGAGCAATCTTCCGAAGCATCAAGAACTAAGATAGCAGCAGCAGTATTACCATCTTTATTTTTTGTATTAAACTCGTTCTGATTATTTATATTAAAGAATATAAGTGCTTCTCTATTTCTATGGTTTGCAAACCAAGTTAAGGCAGTTTCGCCAAATTCACCGATATGGCTTAATAGTTCTGGTTTAATGGTAGATAAGTATCTAACTGCTGCAAAATTATTATTCTTGGCAAAAAATGTTACTGCCGTATTAGACTTTTTATCTGCCGTAGTAATATCAGCCCCAATTTTGACAAGAGCCTTAACCAAATTAAATAAATTATTCTTAGCAGAAATCAGCATTAACCAATTAAGTGATCTTTTATACATAGTTATAGCAACCCTGTTAACCAAAGTTGTTCCTGTAAAGGTGGAAAAAAGAAAAGAGATAAACAAAAATTTAATATGAGAACTATTAACATACAGACTATTAATAAGCAAAAAAAACCGTGGTAACAAATACCACGGTTTTTTGTGTCTTAGTAAATACTATTGGTTCATCGACTGGAAGAAGTCGTTATTGCTCTTGGTATTTCTTAGTTTACCAAGTAAAAATTCCATAGCATCAGTAGTGCCCATTGGTTGCAAGATACGGCGTAGAACCCACATTTTAGCAAGTTCGCTTTTCTCGACCAGAAGCTCTTCTTTACGAGTTCCTGATTTTGCAATATCAACCGCAGGATAGGTACGTTTCTCAACCAGTTTACGATCTAGCCAAAGTTCCATATTACCAGTACCTTTAAACTCTTCAAAGATAACTTCGTCCATGCGCGAGCCTGTGTCAACCAATGCGGTAGCAATAATAGTTAGCGATCCACCTTCCTCAACGTTACGAGCAGCCCCAAAGAAGCGTTTCGGGCGTTGCAGGGCGTTAGCATCCACACCACCAGTAAGAACCTTACCAGAACTTGGTATAACAGTGTTATACGCACGAGCAAGACGAGTGATAGAGTCTAGTAGGATAACAACATCCTTTTTATTCTCAACTAAGCGCTTAGCTTTTTCGATAATCATCTCAGCAACCTGAACATGGCGGCTTGCTGGCTCGTCAAAAGTTGAAGATACAACCTCACCTTTAACTGAACGTTGCATATCTGTTACCTCTTCAGGTCGTTCATCGATAAGTAGTACGATTGTGTATACATCAGGGTGGTTTTCTTCGATTGCATGTGCTATCGACTGCAACAACATTGTTTTACCTGTACGAGGAGGTGCCACCAATACCGCACGCTGACCTTTACCAATTGGGGTAATAAGGTCAATAACTCGGCCTGTCATATCCTTTTTGGTTGCATCAGCATTTTCAAGGTTAAATCTGTCGTCTGGGTAAAGAGGAGTAAGGTTGTCGAAGCTAATCCGTTGTTTGGCTTTTAGAACATCACCAAAGTTAACTTGACCAACTTTTAGCAATGCGAAATAGCGCTCACCGGGGTTAGGGGTACGTATTTGCCCTTCTACCGTGTCGCCAGTTTTAAGGCTAAACTTACGGATTTGGCTGGGTGATACATAGATATCGTCAGGGCCAGGTAGGTAACTAGCTTCTACCGAGCGCAAGAAACCGAAACCATCTTGGAGAACCTCTAGTACACCGTCAGCAATTACTTCTTGGTCTTTCGGTAATTTAGATAAAATACCGAACATAATTTCCTGTTTACGAAGGTTAGCTACGTCTTCAACGCCTAGCTCTTCAGCCATTTTTACTAAGTCTTCGGTTTTCTTCTGTTTTAATTCTTTAAGATACATAAACTTTTCCGTTTGATTGATACAACATAAGCAGAACGCTTAATTTTGTTTGACTCTTTATAATTAAATTAATAATCCAATATTAAATTGATAAAAAAGGCGGACAACCTTCAAATAAAAACCTACTCCAATGAAATTAGCCCGTCAAGCATTTAAAAAGGTTTAACTACTGCTAAAAGCACAATAATTATTAGAAATACAGTAGGAACCTCGTTATAAACCCTGAAAAATTTAGAACTACAGGTGTTTTTATCCTGAGCAATCCGCTTACGGTGCCATGCTAAAGACATGTGGTACCCTGTTAAAAGCATTACAAACAACATTTTTACGTGGAACCAAGCACCACTTTTTACAATCTCTGGGTTCATCATTACTAGTGTAATACCAAGCCCCCAAGTTAAAATCATCGCTGGATTCATGATAATACGCAACAATCTACGCTCCATAACCTCTAACATTTCAGCGCATTGGGGTTTATTACTATTCTCTACATGGTATACAAACAACCTAGGTAAATAAAATAAGCCCGCAAACCACGCCACCATCGCTAATAGGTGTATTGCTTTAATTGTTAGGTATAGACTCATTATATTTTCCTTTAATTATTAGACATTGGTAAAAACTGTATTAAAATTGCGGCGCCATCGTCTTGGTGTTTAAAGCGCATAAATTTGTCACGGTTAGGGTCATCATTATAAAGCTTATTAACCCCACTTGCATAAGCAGATACACCATGGTTAAACATTTGCTTTGCAGCCATAAAAGAGCCCTCGATATTATCAAACCCTGGTAGCATTAGGCCATCTGTCATCAACACTAGCCCTGCAATATCATTTAAAGGGCGGCGGCCACTAAAGACCATATTTGCCATATCGGGGTTTCCATCAATGTATGGCCACTGGTTATTTTGCAGCATTTTAGCGTCATGGTAAAGCTTTTGTACTTCTTCATTTTCCCAAGCTTCGTCAAAAGAGCAATTATGCTCTTGGCAAAAATCTGCAAAGTGGGTAAGCCTGTTATTTTCTATCTCATCAGGTTTATTAGTTTCTGGACAAATAAACCAATGCCCTTCGGTACCAAGCTCTACTAATGAACAATCACCCACAGCTGCAAAGGAATAGGTGTTGTCGTTATGGATACGAATAAAGCAGGCTGATGCTGTGGGGCCAAAAGAAAAACCATCTGCTACTACTTCGGGGTGTTCTTTTTTCATGTGTTCGCCAAAAGCATGGTTAGCGCCAGCAAGAAGTAAACCTACGTCAGTGTCTTTATACTGGGGGTTTAACGATAAATTAGTTAAACCATGGTGGATATACCCGGTAATATAGGCACCCATTGTCATACCGTTAATTTTGCTACCATTACGGCTAGTGGCACCATCTATAACCCCATAAATAGTATTAGCTATAACAATACCATCTTCATTCATCTCGGTGTGTTGGTTGGGGGTTTTATAACCATGGTGGATGTATGTCTCAAAGCGCTCGAAGTTAAACATTATTTTTAAAAATCCCTAACAGTTTCAATAAATGTAGTTACATTTTCAATTGGGGTTTGGGGTAAAACTCCATGCCCTAGGTTTACAATATAAGCACCTTTTTTAGGTATCTTACTAAGCATTTTATTGGTTTGTTCAGCAACTATTTTAGGTGTAGTTAGTAAAATTGCATTATCTAAATTACCTTGGATAACCTTATGTGGTTGTAGGTTTTCTGCTGCCCACTCAAGGTTAACCCCTTCATCAAGAGCTAAACACTCAAAAGAATTACCACTTGTAGCTAATTTTAAAAGTGTTTCTTTACTTACCCCTTTAGGGAAAAGAATAATCGGTACGTCTGGGTATTGTTCTTTTAATTTTGTAGTTATTGTAAGTAATGGCTTAATTACCAATAAATCTACTAAATCTGGTGGAACACTACCCGCCCAACTGTCAAAAATTTGTACAGCATCAGCGCCTGCTTTGATTTGTTCAATTAAGTATTCTACAGATTTACTAGCTAATACATCTAACATCTGAGCCATAGCCTTAGGGTTTGTGTAAGCATGGTGGCGTACTTCAGCCCAACTTTTAGAACCCTCACCATTAAGCATATAGCAAGCAACCGTCCAAGGAGCACCACAAAAACCAAGTAGGGTTGTTGTATTTGGTAGTTGTTCTCTTACTAATTGCAGTGCTTTATAAACTGGAGCTAATTGCTTATGGATATCGTTATCTGCAAAATCTAAAATAGCCTCAGGTGTTGTTAAAGGGGTTAGCCTAGGTCCGTGTCCTGGTTCAAACCATACTTTTTGCCCTATCGCATGAGGAAGAAGTAAAATATCTGCAAAAATAATAGCTGCGTCAAAACCAAAACGACGAATAGGTTGTAATGTAACTTCTGCTGCTAATTCTGAGTTATAGCATAAATCAAGAAAGCCACCCGCTTGTTTACGGGTGTTTTGGTATTCTGGTAGATACCTACCAGCTTGGCGCATCATCCAAACAGGTGGGTGTGGTAAATCACAGTCTTTTGATTGTAAAACAGATAACATTGGTTTGTTATTCAAATTATTAACTTTCTCTTTTAAAAGACCCATTTTTTTACCTAAATATTAGATTAGCAGATAGATTATATCTTATCCCCAATCACTCTCTTAAAAACAAATAAGATTTTATTCTTTTTTGTTATTATTTGTTGGTCTTGTGAATAATGGGGATAGTTTTAATAACCCTATAAATTTTATTATTAATCCATGTTATTTGTTTGCGGGTATTATTGCGGATTGTTTTATATTTTGTGGGGATAGTTTATCCACAACTTCACAATATTTCAAGTTACTCACATTTTGAAACGCTATTTTTATTAGAATATAGCCATATAATTATAGCTTATGGTTGTTATTATTACTATTTTTTCGCTAAATGGGGATAAGTTTAACAATGTGGAAAACCCCCTTGTAAATAGTAGTAACTAATTAATAATTAAGGTACACTACGGCATTCCATTTAAACTAATAACAAGGTTAACACTATGAACGACACTTTCTTTTTTGATTTAATTATCCTTATTGTTTTTGTAGTCTTTATTTTTTCCCGCTTCATGAGTACAAAACTACCACGAGATGACGATAAAGATAATAAAAGAAACCAAAGTGGCCAAGTAATAGACTTACCATCACGACCTGTAGTTACTCCTTTAAAACCGCAAAATAAAGGTTTATCAGCCGCAGAGCTAGATAAACTTAAAGGTGCTGATAAAATCAGAGCAATTGACCCTTCTTTTGATGAGAAAGAATTTATTAGTGGCGCAAAACAAGCTTATATCCTTTATTGGCAAGCAGTTGCAGACAGCGATGAAGGAACGATTGATGCTTTAACTAGCCCTAGGGTTTTTGATGATATTTTTGAAAAAATCGAAGAGCTAGAGAAAAAAGACAAACGCCTTATTACCAGAGTTGATGGCTTTGACAGTGTAGACATTATAGACACCAGAATTAACGGCAAAACAGCAATTGTTGAGGTTAAATACGTCGTTAACCAAGCACAAGTAGAAGTTAAGTCCAGCAGCACATCCACAGCAGCAAAAGCTAAAAAAGAAAGTGTTGTTTGGGTTTTAGCACGTAATGTTGATGAAGCTGACCCTAACTGGGAACTTGAAGATATTAAAACCATTAACTAGGCTATAATAATGCAGCTATTAAGCTTTATTTTGTTACCACTTTTTTTGTTGGCTAGTTGCGAACAAGTTATCGATAGTGGCAAAGATATTTCTTTAAAGCCAGTACCATGGTCATATATACCTGAGATTAAACAAGACAATATAGAGCAGGCACTCCCTGCACTACAAAAAACCTGTGCTTTATTTTTACTTAGAGACTCTGCGCGTAATTTAGCTAGTAAAGCTGATGTTTGGGGTAACTATGGCCATTGGCACCCTTTTTGTAGAGATATTATGGTTGATGATCCTACTATAAATTTGCTAGCTGTTGTAAATAAGCATTTAACACCATATCAAGTCCAATCTCGTGGTTTTTGGCCTAAGAACAAAGGGTTATTTACAGGTTACTACGAGCCTATAATTGAAGGTTCTCTTGATAGATCAGATATTTATAATACCCCTCTTTACAGTAGACCTATTGATGTTGTAACAGCCGACCTTGGCTTATTTTCTGACGATTTTAGCGGCAGACGTTTAGTTGCTAGAGTTAATAATGGTAAGCTTATTCCTTATTATACTAGGGCTGATATTGTAAAAGGTGCCCTGTCTGAAGATGATATTTTGTTGTGGTTAAAAGACCCTGTAGATTCGTTTTTTCTACAAATCCAAGGTTCAGGAAGAGTAACCTTGCCAGATGGCCAACAACTATTTGTTGGTTATGATGGAGTTAATGGCCACTCATATACCCCAATTGGCCGTTATATGGTTAAACAAGGTTGGTTGAAAAAGGGGGAGGTAAGCATGCAAAGTATTAGAGCGTGGCTTGAAGCTAACCCTGATCATTTAGATGATGTATTACAGAAAAACAATAGCTATGTGTTTTTTAAGCTACGAAAAGACGGGCCTTACGGCACCCAAGGTGTAGTTTTAACCCCACAAAGGTCTTTAGCTGTAGATAGAAAAAATATACCATTAGGAGTGCCATTGTTTGTGGATACAGTCCACACAGCAGACAATACTGGTTGGCATAAACTAATGGTCGCTCAAGATACGGGTGGCGCAATTAAAGGCGCTATACGGGGGGATATATTCTTCGGAAATACTCCTCAGGCTTTAGAGTCTGCTGGTAAGCAGAATAGCAGAGGGCAATTTTTTGTGTTGCTGCCTAAGATTATTTCAGCTACCAATAAAGGATTATAAAAAGTAATAAAAGGCTTAGTTAATGTCTAAATCAACTATTAAAACTATTCGAATTGCAACCCGTGAGAGTGAGCTTGCCCAAATCCAAGCCCGCGCGGTTGGTGATGCACTTATTAAAGCTAATAAGGGTTTAGAGTATGAGTTAATATTTGTTACAACAACTGGCGATAAATTTATGGGTGATTTATCTAAGGTAGGCGGCAAAGTTGCTTTTGTTAAAGAGATTGAAGAAATGCTTTTACGTGGTGAGGCTGAGATAGCAGCACATTCTATGAAAGATGTCCCAACTCAACTGCCGAGTGGTCTTGTTATTACTTCTGTTTTACCCCGGGCCGACATTCGGGATGTGGTGGTGTGCCGTAAAGGTGAGATTTTTACTAACTTAAAAGATGGTAGTGTTATTGGTACAAGCTCTGTTCGCCGTGGCGCGCAGATGAAACGCTCATTTCCTCACCTTAAAGTTAAACCAATTCGTGGCAATGTCCAAACTCGGATCTCTAAACTAGATAAAGGTGAGTTTGATGCCATTATCCTTGCAAAATGCGGCCTTGACAGACTAGGCCTAGAAAAGCGCATTACCACAGTCCTCGAGCCTGATATGATGTGCCCTAGTGTTAGCCAAGCTGTTATTGGGGTTGAATGCCGAGAAGATGACAAAGAAACTTTAAAACTCCTTAAAACAATAAACCATGAACCAACTTGGCGATGTGTAACCACAGAGCGGCGTTATTTAGACAATTTAGGCGGTAGCTGCCATACCCCAATTGGTGGTTTTGTCGAGATAACCAAAGGTGGTAACTTAAGGTTGATAGGTTTGGTGGCATCGTTAGATGGTAAGAAAATACTCCGTACAAGGCATAAACTAGGGTATGACGAGTGGGAAAAACTAGCCGATACAGCAGCCGCTGATTTAATGGAACAGGGCGCAAAAGAACTTATAGCTGCGACGTTGTAGTAAATGTTATTGGTTGCTCGTAAGGCAGATAAACTAATCGAGACAATAAAGTACTTTGAAGATGCTGGCTATAGCTGCCTTGGTTTACCTATCGTAGAAACTATCCCCCAAGCAACTATAATAATCCCCAACCATATAAACGCTATCGTGCTTACTTCTGCGTCAGCGGTTGCATCTTTACCCAAAACAGATATTCCGTGTTTTTGTGTAGGTAGCGCAACCGCACAACAAGCACACCTTGTTGGGTTAAATGTGGTTTATAGTGGGGGTGGTAACTCTATGGATCTAGCTAAATGGTTGCTAGATAATATACCACCGCAAAATTTGCTCCACCCTACTACCGACAAGCCAAATAACCTATGGTACAAGCTTTTACAAGATAATGGTTTTACACTTAACCCTGTATATGCTTACCAAACTGTTTATATTGATAAATTACCGCATAAGGTAGTTTGTTGTTTAAAAGAAAATAAGGTATCCTATACCCTGATATTTTCAACCCAAGCAGGCGAGAAGTTACTTAGCTTGTTGGATGATGAGAATTTAAGCCATAATTTACTTAAAAATATTATTGCTGGCAGTAGTACAATAGCCAACACCTTTAAGAATAGAATAAATAATATTGTGTATACAACACAAAAACCAAATACAAAGGAAATGCTACATGTTCTGGAACAATCGTTTGGCAAAAAACGCTGACAAAGACGCTTTCGACCTCCCTTTTCGTTTTCGTAGACAACGCAAAAGTGCAGCAATGCGTGATATGGTCCGTGAGACTATAGTCCTCCCTCAACATTTAGTTTTACCAATTTTTGTAGCCGAAGGGATAACCGAACCTGAAGCTATCGAGTCTTTACCAGGGGTATACCGTTACCCTGAAAACCAACTAGGTGGTGTTGTTCGTAATGCTTGGTTAGCTGGGCTACGCTCAGTTTTGTTGTTTGGTGTTCCAAATAAAAAAGATAATGAAGGTAGCGATACTTGGAGTGAAAAAGGCTTAATGGTACGGATGATTAAAGCTGCCAAGGAAGCTGTCCCCGAGATGGTAGTAATTACCGATAACTGTTTTTGTAGCTATACTACCCACGGCCATTGTGGAGTTGTTGTTGGCGACCATGTTGACAATGACCTAAGCTTACAAAACCTCCAAAAGCAGGTGGTTATAGCAGCAGAGGCTGGTGCTGATATGGTTGCACCATCAGCGATGATGGATGGCCAAGTTTTAGCAATCCGTGAAGCGCTAGACATGACTGGCTTTACCGATGTGGGGATTTTGTCTTATGCATCTAAATTTGCTTCTAATTTATACGGCCCATTTAGAGCTGCCGCTGACTGTGACCTTAAAGGTGACCGTAAAACCTACCAAATAGACCCAGCTAACCGCCGCCAAGCAATAATGGAAGCACTAGCCGACGAAGAAGAAGCTGCAGACATGTTAATGGTTAAACCAGGGATTATGTACCTTGATATTCTGTCTGAACTACGCAGCCAAACAGAGTTACCACTAGTAGCCTACCAAGTAAGTGGCGAATACGCTATGATTAAGGCCGCTGCCGAAAAGGGTATTATCGACGAACAAAAAATAGTTCTAGAAACTCTGGTTTCTTTCCGCAGAGCAGGCGCTGATATGATTATTAGTTATTACGCTGAACAAGCATGCCCATGGCTTGACGAGCTAAACAAAGGAGAAGGTCATGACAGACAACAAGACTAAAGATGGTAAAAACCAGGAATTAGAAAAACAACAACCTAAGGAAGAAAAGGCGCCTAAAAAACGCATTATCTATCGTCATCACCGCACTTTTATTGGTGGTGGGTTAGTTGGTTTGGTTATTCTATCGGTTTTGGTAGGTTTTGGCACTATTCCACTTCTCGATAAAAACGGCGATATTAACATTAAAGTTCTTGGTAACCAGTCTTACCTCGAGCAACCCCGTAAACCAGTTATCTCTAGAACAGAGGTAGAGGAAAGCAATACCCATATTGATTTTGTTGACACACCAGAACAAGAAGGTGAACTAAACCCTTTTGAGAAAATAGATAAAGCTATTGCAGCTAGGCCTAAAACAGAGATTTCCACCCTTCAAAGCTCTGTTGAACGTTTAGCATCTGTTATAGAAGCCCAACAACAGATGATACGCATGCTAAGCCAGAAACAAGAAAAAATACAGAAGGAATATTCTGAACAAATACATAATATTAGCCTACAGTTAACATATCTGTCTGAACATAAGCAAGCTACCCAAGCACCTGTTTCAACAAATACAACAGATATACAACAACAATTTTTAATAATGCAACTACGACAAGACCTTATGCATTATAAAGAACAATGGGTTGATGGTAGTATTACTGTTGATTCTCTTCGTAATTGGGCAGACATTGCTGGTACTGCTGGGTTTACAGAAGCTAAAGTAGCAGCAACAGATACTATTGCTTTTATTGAAGATAATAACATTGTTAATTATAAAAATCTTATTGAGCAAGTTTACCAAATATCTACTAAAGGTGAACAAACAAACAATATATTGTTAGGTAGTGTATCTGAAGGAAACCTATGGGAGAGAACCAAGCAACGCTTAGGTAACCTTTTTGAAGTTAGACGTATAGATAGCAACCAAGCCATACAAACCTCGTCTAATCCATACGATAGGCTTTCTAGTTTAGTAATAAACAACGATATCAACCTATTCTGGCAAGAGTTGATGCTATTAGATGAAGAGCTAAAGAAACAAGATAATATTATGGAACTACGTAAGATAGTTGGAGTATATATGGCGCAAAAAGCTTTTTTTGACACAGCATATAATGCTTTAACACCTCCAACCTTTGTAATTGAAAAGACTAAACAAGAGGGTAAATAATGATTTGGCGGACTCTAGTATTTTTTGCAGCCTTACTAGCTGTTGGAGTTGGGGTTGACTACCTAGCACAAACACCTGGCGAATTAACAATGGTTTGGTTTGGGTGGGAAATAACCACTACAGCATCATTTGCTATGGTTATGCTGGGCATATTAATGGTGTTAATAGTTATACTTACCCGTGTTTACAGCTGGCTTGACGATGTACCTCGTAGGTTGCGCCAGTCTTATAAAGCAAAGAACCAACAGCAAGGGTTTGAGGCTTTTGCCAGTACTATGCAGTCTTTAGCTATCGGAGACCAAAAACAAGCATTAAAATATGCAAAACGAGCCCAAAAGCTTCTCCCACAACTTCCTTTAGCAGAAGCACTGCTTGCCGAAACCATGGCGCAAGAGCCTGATAGCAAATTAGCTATCCCTCATTATGCTCGTTTGCTGGACAGCCCACAAACAAGTTCTATTGGTTTAAGGGGCTTATTAACCTTTGCATTATCCGATGGTGATAGTGAGCGAGCGCTTACATACGCCGAGGAATTTTATCAGAAAAACCCTTCAAGTGTTTGGATTTTAGAGGTTTTGACTAATATCTATTCTCGCCAACACCAGTTCGATAAAGCCTTAGGGTATGTAGAGAAGTGGCATAAGATCACCACTAGAAAAGGCACAGCAGAGCAGAAGAAGCAAACAGAGTTTATGTTGGCATGTATCCGTTGGCAGTACGCACAAGAGCTAGTAACCACAGAACAGCGAGATAAAGCCATACCTTTACTTGTTAAATGGGTTAAGGAGCAACCTCAATACATTATATTATCACTATTGTTAGTTAATGCTTACATACAAGATGATAAACAAGATAAAGCGTTGAAAACACTGGTAAAAACTTATAAGGTTACCCCTAACCGCGATATAGCAATTATGTGGCTAGATTTGATGGGCAATGCACGCGAGGATATACTCCTTAAAAAGGCAGATGCAATGCTTGCCCCTTGGCAAGACACTATGCCATCTTTAATCTTTAAAGCTAAGGTTGCTATTAAAGCCAGAGCATGGGTTGAAGCTCGGAAAAACTTAGAAAAAGCCTTATTAATAGGGGAAGACAGAACCCTATTCCAGACCTTTGCCGAGCTCGAAAACACCCAACAGCATAACAGCCCAAATGCAGCAAGATGGCTACGTAGAGCACTTGTAGCACCAGACCGCCAACAAGACTATGATGGCTTTAAAACAGAGTGTGAGCAATGGCGACGTAGCTTACAGGAAGCAACAGTTGTGGATACCTCTTTTAATATCCCAAAGAATAATATACTGCGCTTGCCTGCATATTAATATAGTAACTGTGGCTTATGCCACAGTTAGACTAGGCAACGTGGGTCACAAAACAGTTTGTGACCATAGTCGTTTAACCATGTAAGTATAAAGTTAAACGACTATAATCTACTTTCTAAATAAAAAACACCTATGTTGTATACAATGTAGGTGTTTTTCGGCTGTTGACAAGGCATATACTATTCTCTATAACCCACCTTTGTAATAACCTGTTCTTCTGTTCTTTTTCCCACTCTTTAAGGATTATTTATGAGACTTATACTAAGAATACCCTCCATGTTTACTACATTGTCTATTGTTGTACTAAGTTTTGTGGTTGCAATGGGGTTATGGTTTCTTGTACATATTTTCAACAATGACTTTGAACAATTTATTTTTTACATTGGTAGCCCTAGTCTTTTGTTTATATTTATGGACTTATCGTTACCGTCTACGGTAGCTTTATACATAATTATTTTTTGTTATTTATATAACTTGGTTAAGAGCCATTATAATTATCAAACAGAAGATGCTTTAATAGCAGTATCAGGAGTTGTTATTGGAGCCGCATTACTTGCAGTAGCTGTAATTGCGCTTAAGGTTATCTTAAAGGTAGACTATTTTATTATTGTAATGGTGCTTGCCTTTATATTGTTCCAGCTTGAAACAATAGAGGATACTTTATATAAAGCTGGAATAGTGGCTATATCCGTTATTGGTGTGGCTGCTTTTGCTGCAGTTTTATTTTTAGGAAGTTCCATTATTGAAGAATACTCTGTTGAAAACAAAGGAGTTCTTGCGGCTCTTGTTCTAATGCTTATTTCTGTAGCGTTTTATGTAACCTCATTTTTTATTGTACGCTATGCAAACAAGGGTAAAGAAGATAAAGACTTTAGTATCTATGACCGAGATGTGGCACGTTTTGTTATTGGTATTATTTTATTAGTATCATTAGGAACAGGACTCTTTATGATTTAATTGCGATTTAAACAAAAAAGCCGCAGTCTTTATGACTGCGGCTTTTTTGCATTTAATAACAGTGCTATAGTCGTTTAGTTAATTAATGGAAAATACTATGGCAGACGACAAGAAAAAACCCTTAAAACCAAGTGAGGTAGACGTATGGCAAAAGTATGTGTCTGACGTTGAGCCATTGTCTAAAGATGACGACATTAAAACAAAAACCGAGCGCTTTGACACCACAGTCGAAGATTTCGACAATTCCCCCCCTATTCCCGACCATATGGACGAGTTTGAAGCACTTCTAGATGGTAAAATACCATTACATCCAAATGAACAAGCTCCTGTGGTAGATAATACCCCACCAGCCTCTTTAAAACCACAACCTGTATACAATAAGTTTGTAATTGATTCAAATGAGGCACACCAATTGTCGGGTTGGCGAGGTGGAATGGATAATAAAATCCGTAAGAACTTGGCTGCTGGTAAAATCCGCCCTACCGCTATGGTTGACCTTCATGGCCACTATCTGCTTGATGCTTACCAGGTTTTACGAGAGTTTATCGAACAAAGCCAAGACGAAGGCCATAAATGTATATTAGTTATCCACGGTAAAGGCGAGGGAGCCCAGCAAAACATGGGTGTGATTAAGCAAAACATTGCTACTTTCCTTGCTGATATTAGTAGCGTCCTCGCTTACCATAGCGCCACCCCTCGCGACGGCGGCAGTGGCGCTTGTTATGTCCTCCTACACCGCAAAAACAAAACCCCGCAGCCATAATAAGCCTGCGGGGTTTTGTTATTAATCGCTATTGCTTACATATAATGATTAAAGACTTTTATGAACCCTATTGCTAGCATAGTTATCACTATAGCTAAGCTCATTATATTTACAGGATATTTACCGTGTTTTTCTTCCGAATAGTCCGATTTTGTTTCTGTGAAAAAGAAAACCTTACTTTTATAAAACTTTACTTTATTTCGGATAATAATAGAAATAGCCACATACCAAGTTAATACAATAACCCATAACAGTAGGTTATTTACAGAAGGAAAGCATAATTCTATAAGATAAAATGATACAAATAATATTGCTATATTTACTATACCAATAGCTCTATTACCTGACTCGTAGAAGAAACCTTCTATTGTGCTTTTAAATGGAAATATTAATGCTGCCAGTATTAATATAATAATTAAAGAGAACCCTGATATATAGCCAGCTATCCAGCTTATTAACATAAATACAGATAAAACAACCACCATAAACATTGTTATAACACCAAAGGTAGCTAAGATTTTATCTCTTAAAAATACCGATTTAACAACTATATGGTAAATGTAATAAAATAATATACTACATAAAACCAACGCAGCTAATATAGTTACATTTGGTAGGGTGCCAATGGTTGTGGCGGCAAAATTACTATCTGAGGAACTAATAGCTAGCCCAAATTTTATAAGATATCCCTCTATTAACTGTATAAATACAATATTAATAATAAGAGCAATGCTGTTAGTAATAATGCTAGCCATTCTTGTTAAGAAGTTTTGCATAGTATTCTCCAGAGAAGGAAAAGAAAAAAGATATATTAATAAAAGTATACAATATAACAAAACTTTATTTTGTCAATCACTACAAACAGAAAAACCACTCCTAACGAAGGGTGGTTTTCCGCTATTTTAGCAAAGTAGGGTTGCCATAATATAATATGCAGCACCATTGAGGATAACGGCACTTGCAGCACAAATCCCTAATGACTCATCATGGTTATAACCATACTTTTGTTCTGCAATTTTGCTTATTTTCATAACCATAAGAATAGTTATTATAACCAATGTTAATGCTACAGAAATACTAACCTTAATAGCTATTAGAGCAATTAACACTAATACAGCAATCATTGTTAAAACAGTTGGCATTACATTAAGTGTATAAAATACAAGGTGCATAATGCTCTCCTTGGGGGGGAAATTAAAAGAAGATAACTTGTTTTGTGGCTGTGTTATGGGGATTACGCTATAGCTTGTCAAGCTCTAGGAAAACAAAAGGCCGCAACTGTAATAGCTGCGGCCTTTTGTATATCTGGCTGTATTAGTAGCCAGTTGCGTAAAATAGAATATGTATCGCTAATAGTATTAATACTACAGCTCCACTGGCTTCCCTTATAGAGATTACATTTCTATGAAAGGTAGATAGCTCGTAGTTACCATTAGAAGTGTTTTTAATACTATAAATACTAAACCATACTATACCAACCACTATTAGCCGGCTTGGCCAGGCACCTAAACCTAATGCATTTTCTATAATAGGCATTAAGAACCCTGTTAACCCTGCTGCTATAACTATCATTAACGCTAGTGGTATAACTGTTGCTATAATCAGAGAAATCTCAGTAAACTCAGGTTTTACCTTGTGTATTACCCCCATAACTATGAGAATTACAAAGTAAGATAACAACATAGCAAGTACAGATGAAGTTATTAGCTCTATAATTATAGTGACTACTACTAGAAACATGATTATTCCAAGAGCGGCATGTATTTCATTGCCTTCTAACTCTTTAAATTGCTTGGCAACTCTATCGAAATAAACCATAGCAAAGCCAAAAGCTATACCTAGTAGTACAAATACCCAGCCATTAGGCTCGGCATTTAACATTTTTGCTGCTGCTGATACTTGTGCAGATGCCACAAATACTCCAACAATAATTGCCACAATTATGTGGAAATATGACGATATAGTTAAAAAATTTCGCATAAATAATCTCCAAAGAAGGAAAAGGGAAAAGAAAGGTGTATTAATAAAGGTATACAATATAGCAGAACTTTGTTTTGTCAATCACTACAAACAGAAAAACCACCCTTTGCTGTGGGGCGGTTCTTCTTTGTCGTTATTAGAAAATGGTCATAACCAGTAGTATTAACCCTGAGGTTGTAAAGATGATGCTTATATCAACCTCTTCAACAGTATAAGTACTGCTGGCTAGGTTAATACCCAGTGCTTTAATGATTAGTTGTAGTTTAAATAATAATGTTATGAAAACAACAAAACCAATTATTAAGGTAAGAACATTCATCTGCTCAATACCTATAATATGGTCAAATACCTTTGCTATAAACAAAATACCAAAGCCAATCATAAGCTGGAACGCTATGTTTTTGATAGTTCTCATAAACCCTCCTATAAGAGGTTTAGTTAGAAAGTAAGAAAAGAAGATAGTAATATAAAATGGAATATAATTAATAAAGCTGCATATTACAACCCCAACCCATAAAATGCCCCCCTTTTTGTACGATTATGCTAAAGTACAAAAAACCATATTCTGTAGAAAAGGAACGCCAATATTGTCTGATAAAAAGCCCCACCTTATTATTATTGATGGCCTTAGTTTCTTTTTTCGTGCTTACCACGGGGTGCGCCCTTTAACCCGTAGTAGTGATGGTTTAAACACCAACGCTCTATATGGTTTTGCCCAAATGCTGATAAAGGTCGTCCGTGACCTTGAGCCAGACCTGTGTTGTGTTGCGCTCGACAGTAAAACCAAGACTTTCCGTAACGACTTGTACCCCGAGTATAAAGCCAATCGTAAAGAGCCCGACGAAGAAATGGCAGAACAGTTCCCATATTTTGAGCCACTAATTAAAGCGTTTGGGATTAATGGTTTGCGGGTAGACGGGGTAGAGGCCGACGACATTATCGCAACTTTAGTCACCAACCACCGCAATAACTTTACAATTACAATTGTATCGTCCGATAAAGACCTAATGCAGCTGGTGGGTGGCGATGTAGTAATGCTCGACACCATGAAAAACAAAACCATGGGTGTAGATGCTGTTAATGATAAGTTTGGCGTAACCCCTGATAAAGTAATCGAAGTCCAAGCCCTAATTGGCGACAGTAGCGATAATGTCCCTGGTGTACGTAGTGTAGGGCCTAAAACGGCGGCTAAACTTATTGGTGAATACGGCAGCCTCGAGAACCTCTACCAGCATCTTGACGACATCCCCCAACAGAAATTACGGGAAAACCTCGAGCTGCATAAAGACAATGCCTTTTTGTCAAAACAACTGGTAACCCTAAAGACCGACGTGGAGCTTGGCACAAAAGGGCAAGACAAAGCCCTCCAATTTGCCCCAACTGCCGACAAGGCTCGCTCTTTTCTTGAAGAGTTAGAGTTCACATCACTAGCCGCACGCTTAACCGATACCCATATGACTAATGGTAAAAAGCCTGCTACAGCCCCGGTTGACTATGAAACTGTAAACACCCCAGAGTTACTTAATAAATGGGTAAAACTACTACAAAAAGCACCAGTTTTCGCGTTTGACACCGAAACCACCTCTCTTGATGCCTTAACTGCTAAACTGGTGGGTATTTCATTGGCGATAGGTGTTGGTAAAGCTTGTTATATCCCGCTAGCGCACATGGGCGATATGCTTGAAACTCCACAACAATTACCACAACAACAAGTGTTAGACGCCCTTGCCCCTTTGTTTGCAGACAAGGATAAAAACAAAGTAGCGCAAAACCTTAAGTACGATATGGTAATCCTCGAGAATGTAGGGCTTAAACTAGCAGGTTGTAACGACACTATGCTGATGAGCTTCTGCCTTCATGGTGGTGAGCACAACCACGGGCTAGACAACCTCTGTAAGCGTTATTTCGGGATAGAAACCATGCCATTTAAGGAAATATGTGGCACAGGTAAAAAGCAAATAACTTTTGATAAGGCAGACCTTACCAAAGCTAGCCACTATGCTGCTGAAGACGCCGACATGACCTTGCGCCTCTATAACCTATTTGCCCCCCAACTAGCTAAGGCTGAGGGGCCTAACCATATTTATAACAATATAGAGCTACCATTGGTGCCTGTTATTGCCGCAATGGAGCGCTACGGGGTTGAGATTAACAAAGACGAGCTTATTGCCCTTTCTGCCGACTTTACAAAACGGATGAACTCTTATGAGAAAAAGATCTTTGAAGCTGCAGGTGAGGATTTCAATATTAACTCACCAAAGCAATTAGGTGAGATTTTGTTTAACAAAATGGGGGTAGAAAGCGGCAAGAAGACTAAAACTGGGCTTTCTACTAATGAAGAAACCCTAACTAAACTTGCAGACAGCGGCCACCAAATAGCGGCAGATGTTTTGTCGTACCGTAGTTTGGCAAAACTAAAAAACACCTATAGCGATGCTTTACAGCAGCAAATAGGGGAAGATGGGCGGGTACATACTAGCTATAACCAAGCTGGTGCTGCCACAGGGCGGTTTTCGTCGTCTGACCCTAACTTACAAAATATCCCTATTCGTTCTGAAGATGGGCGAAAACTGCGACATGCCTTTGTTTCTGCCGAAAATCATATGTTAGTAAGCGCTGACTACTCGCAAATAGAACTACGCCTTTTAGCCCATAAAGCCAAGGTAAACAGCCTTATACATGCGTTTTGTAGCGGGCAAGACATCCACGCCCATACAGCACACGAAATTTTCAATATTCCATTAGCAGATGTCACAAGCGAACAACGCAGTGCCGCTAAAACAATTAATTTCGGGATTGTATACGGTATGGGTCCTTTTGCTTTGGCAAAGCAATTAGGGGTCGGGAACCGAGTCGCAAAAGAGTATATCGAGAGCTATTTTGCGAGATACGATGGCATAAAAGCATTTATGGATAAAACCATAGAGTTCGCCCGTGAAAATGGCTATGTAGAAACCATGTTCGGGCGCCGAGTGCACGTACCAAACATTAACGACAAAAACCGCCTGCTGTCTACAGGTGCCGAGCGCGCTGCGATTAATGCCCCTCTACAAGGCAGCAACGCCGATATTATTAAGCTTGCGATGAAGAAACTGGAAGATCATTTTGCTGCTCATAGTAATATGGGGGTTAAAATGCTCCTCCAAGTCCATGATGAGCTGATTTTTGAAGTACCAACTGCTGTTTTAGACGAAGCAAGCGCCACTATTAAAGAAATTATGGAACATATCGTGGAGCTAGACGTACCACTAACAGTAGGCATCGGGCATGGCAAAACCTGGGAAGCAGCCCACTAATAAGCGGGTTTGATAAATAAGGAGAACAACATGACTATATTTGCAAAGATTATTGCAGGAGAGCTACCGTCCAATAAAATTTATGAAGACGACTATATACTAGCGTTTCACGACATTAACCCAGAAGCTAAAATCCATGCTTTAGTTGTTCCTAAACCTACCCACCTCGAGCGCATCCAAGATGTAACAATAGATGACGCTGCATTAATAGGTTATTTAATGGGTAAAATCCCCCATATAGCCACTTTACTTGGAATAAACGAGACAGGTTACAGGGTTATTACCAACAATGGCGGCGAGCATGTAACCCAAGAAGTTCCACACCTCCATTTCCATATTCTAGGCGGCGAACTACTGGGCGATAAATTAGCCCCAGTAAACTAACCCCCTTGTAAAAAGCTGTAGGATTGATTATACCCTTGGCTATGAAACAAATTTTTGACGTTATTATTGTTGGTGCTGGGCACGCAGGCTGTGAAGCTGCGGCTGCTTCCGCACGTTTGGGGGTAAACACCCTTCTTTTAACCGCTAACTACGACACCATCGGCCAGATGAGCTGTAACCCCGCAATCGGTGGGCTTGCCAAAGGGCATCTAGTTAAAGAGATAGACGCTCTAGACGGTGTAATGGGGCGGATTACCGACAAAGCAGGCCTGCAATTTAGAATGTTAAACCAGTCTAAAGGGCCAGCAGTACGTGGCCCCCGTGCCCAATGCGACCGCCAGCTATACCGCGATGCAATGCGTGCGGAAATGGAAGCAACCCCTAACCTTACCATTAAGCAAGCCATGGTAGACGACATTATGCTAAACGCCAACGGCGAGGCTGAAACCGTTATTACTAATACTGGGTGGGAATTTTCTGCTAAAAGTATCGTGCTAACTACTGGCACATTTTTGCGGGGTTTAATCCACATTGGCGACAACCAGCATAATGCAGGTCGTGCAGGTGAGCAGGCTTCGATGAAGCTATCAGATACTCTAATGCGCCTCGAGTTTAAATTAGGCAGGCTTAAAACAGGCACTCCACCTCGTCTTGATACGCGCACTATTGACTATAGCAAGTTTGAGGTACAAGCAGGTGACGACACCCCGCAACCGTTCTCATTCTTAACCGAAAGCTTGCCTCAAGCGCAATTACCTTGCCATGTTACCTACACTAACCCCGAGGTGCATCGCATTATTCGTGAGAACCTACACCGCGCGCCAATGTATGCAGGTAATATTGAAGGTACAGGCCCACGCTATTGCCCATCTATCGAAGATAAAGTAGTGCGCTTTGCCGAAAAAGAAAACCACCAGATTTTCTTAGAACCAGAAGGTTATGATAGCATCGAAGTTTACCCTAATGGGATTTCGACTAGTTTACCAATAGATGTGCAGACCGCTATTATCCATAATATCGCTGGGCTTGAAAATACGGAGATTATTCGCGCTGGTTATGCAATCGAGTACGATTATATTAACCCTACCGAGCTGCGCCACACCCTCGAAACCAAGAAAATCCCTAACTTATTTTTAGCAGGGCAAATTAATGGTACCACTGGCTACGAGGAAGCAGCAGCCCAAGGATTAATGGCAGGTTTAAACGCAGCATTAAAAGCAAATAACAAACCATTCTTTACTCTAGACCGGGCTGACGCTTACATTGGGGTACTAATAGACGACCTTGTTACACGTGGAACCACCGAGCCATACCGAATGTTTACCTCAAGGGCTGAATATAGGCTTATCCTGCGTGCCGACAATGCCGACCTACGTCTTACCGCTAAAGGAGAAGAAATAGGCTGTATCGGCCGTATACGCAGCGAGAAGTTTAAACAACGTCTAAACGATATTACAACCGCACGCGATGTGCTGGCATCAATAAAAGTAAACCCTCACACCGAGGTTGGCAAAGCTATAGCCGAAGCTTCAGGCGGGTATAAAGATACCCAAGACCTTCTTACTATTTTGCGTCGCCCACAAATTAGCCTAGAGATGCTGCAAGAATGGTTCTCTGAGATTAACAACCTTGCCACCCATGCTGTAGAGCAATTGGACATCGAGTCCCATTACGGTGGCTACCTAGACCGCCAAAACAAAGAAATAGAAAACTTCCGCCTCGAGGCCGAGCTAGAAATACCAGTAGATATGGACTATGAGTCTATCCCTGGTTTATCTCGAGAAGTGTGCGAAAAACTAAAAGCCCACACCCCCGCAACCCTCGCCACCGCAGGGCGCATCAGCGGTATAACCCCTGCTGCTTTAACCACACTGTTAGTGCATATTAAACGGATGTAAAAATGGATAACGAAATAATTGCGGCATGTTTATTGTTGGGCTCCCTTTTGGGGGCTCTTCTTAGTTATTATATGGGGGAGCGGTACCTACAAACTTACGTAGTGCTTTGCTATATTACAGCTAATATAATTACCGCAAAAGTTGGTACTTTCTTTGGGGTTGATGTTACACCGGGAACATTCCTATTTAGCGCTATTTTCCTAAGTACCGATATGCTAGCCGAACGTTATGGCAAAAAAAGTGCGCTCCAAGCAGTATATTTGAGCTTCTTTGCGACGGTTATGTTTATCCTGATGACCCAAGCAATATTGCTGTACGAGCCTGCTATATTTGCAAATGAAACCTCTGATGCTCTAAACCTTATATTTGCTAGCTCACCACGGATATTCATAGCATCATTATTGGCATATATATGTTGGCAATATGTGGATGTTTATATTTACGACTATCTACACAAAAGGTCTGGAGAAAACTTACTATGGCTACGCAATAATGTAAGTACATTTATAAGCTCACTAGGTAGCACATTCTTCTTCTTTTTCTTGGCGTTTTACAACACCCCTGCCCCATGGCTAGAGATGTTTGCAGCAGCTGCTAGTATCTATTGGTTAGTAGCTATTCTGGATACAGCTTTTATTTACTTATCTAAAGTTATTAAGCCGCTAGACATTAGAAATAAATAAGAAATACCCCATCCTTTTACGGACGGGGTATTTCTATTCTTCGTTGATAAGCTTCTGTTCTGCAACTGGTTCTGCGTAAATATCACCACTAAGAGCAGGGTTAATATTAGGCGGGCCATCAAGAAAGCACTGTAAGTAATAATTCCTTTCCTCGGGTGTGTATCTTGGAGGGTGTGCAACGAATACGAACTCACAATTATGCTCTTTTTTAAGCTTATTTAGCCATATTTTTAGCCTTGTTTCACGCTTGGTTTGGTTGCTAATCAGGTTAGTTGCGCCTATGTTTTTAATTAACTGTGGAGGAGGTACTATACCAGTACCATAAAACATACATAATGGCACACCAGATGGGAGTAAGGTTGCCCCTGCCCCTAGTGACACTAACTGGCTGCCATCATCATTAGTTTCTTCCACACACATATCAACATGGATACGAATGATATCTTTCATGAGTATAATATGCCCTGTAGTCAGTTAGAAAGGCGAGCAAATGACGCTTCACGTACCTTAAAGAACAGGCCTGCTTGTTTTGTAGCGTCCTCAACTGCAATATGGGTAAGGGTGTGGTCTAGCTCCCATTCTGCTGGCAGGTCATGCTTACTTGCTTGGTTATAATCAACACCTAATAAGCCCATAATCATACTGCGGATATCAACTGTACGTCCCTCAAAAGGGTTGTTGATTAGGCAATATTTAAAGTAATAATCCACATAACCGTAGTCATACCACAAGGGGTAGGCCACAAATACAGCTTTACTGTTATTGTGCTGCTCTAAATCAAGCACCCATTTGGCAAACGCCGCCATAGCTACTTGTGGTGTACGTTGGTTTTTTTGGGAAGCTTGCCATGCTTGTGGGTGTTTAGCCCAGAAAGTTTGCATAGTTTCAGTGTCAGGGTGAGCAAATGGTAAAGGCTCTATATTACTAGAGAACAAGCCTAACGGCTCATTGTTAGCAAACCGAGCATCAGCCCCAAGGCTTAACATAGAGTTTTTACCGTAATTAGGCCCATCAGACTTAATATCAACACTAATGTAGATAGTTTTAGTCATAGTATTTACCTATTAATAAGGTGAGAAAAGAGAAACAAGAAAAGATTTAATACCCTCTCTATATAACCCTTATCCACGGGAAAACAAGGCTTTTTTATTAATTTAGAGCCTTAAACTACTATAATTAAAACTTTAACCCCATCCCCCCTTCATTCCCTTTAAAACCACTAACTCTTGCCTAGTTAGGAATTTTAGGCCTTAACCCTCTTATTCTACAATCCGTATACAATAAATTAGCCTGATTTGCTGTTTTTATATAAATATCAGCATTTTTTATTCTCTGATTCACATGGAACTAAGTAAAACTATATTAATATTTGCCAGAAATTGTTACTAAGTAATCCCCCAATAAGGCATGTTGACCACACATGGGTCGGGTGGGTATATCTAGTATTATATAGCTAATAAAGCCAGTGTACTTATCGTTATTATATGTTATTGTAACCACCATTAATACTATGAAAAATAGAGGTTTTCTTAATGCAAGATAGAGAAGTTTTTATCAATAGAATGGCTGATTTTGGCGTTTGTCCTACCCCTGAGCAGCTTGAAAAATGCGACCATTTTGCCACCCAACTTGGGGTCTGGCAAAAAAAGATAAACCTAATTGGTAACTCTACAGTACCCCATATATACACTAGGCATATATTAGACTCTGTGCAGCTAATCCCCCTAGTTCCACGTGGAACTGTAATTGACATTGGTAGTGGTGCAGGTATCCCTGGGGTTATCCTGTCTATATTTTTAGAACAACCCATCACTCTTTGTGAGAGAATACACAAGAAGTCATCTTTTTTGAAAGCAATGGTTCGTGAGTTAGGTTTGTCTGAACGTTGTGATGTGTTTGACCGTGATATTGAGCAAGAATCCAGAAAGTTTGATGTTGTGATGGCAAGAGCGATTACATCGATTAATGACTTTTTTGGACTTACTGAACATTGCCGTAATGATGATACCTTAACAATTCTACCAAAAGGTGAGTTGTATAATCAGGAGCTTGATGAGGCACGTAAAAATTGGTCGTTCGATGTAGATATGGTAGATAGTATTACATCTGATAGTGCAAAAATACTTCTAATAAAAAATATAGCTAAACTATAGCTTATAGATAGTGCTTCTGGTGGTATATCAGCATCACCTCTATATAATTATTTTAGTTTCACGTGAAACTCGCTTGTAGTGTAAGTTATAATGGTTTATTCTGGTTAAGAGTTAAAGATATGTATAGTTACAGTTAACGCCTATTCTAAGGGGAAAAAATATGAATACTTCAAAAGGTTTAGTTATTGCTATAAGTAATCAAAAAGGTGGTGTTGGTAAGACAACAACAGCTATAAATTTAGCCACTGCACTTGCTGCTTGCGGTGAGAAAGTTTTGGTGGTTGATTTTGATCCTCAGGGTAATGCAACAACTGGTTTGGGGGTTGATAAGGTAAATCACTCTGATAACGTATACGCTTTATTGATGGGAGACTGTCCTGCGGAGCGTGCTGTGCATAAAACACTTGTTCCAGGGTTAGATATTATTCCATCTACGGTTCACTTGTCTGGTGCGGAGATAGAATTAGTACCAGCATTTTCTCGGGAGTTTAAATTACGTGAATCGTTAGAGTCTATTCGTAGCCAGTATGACTACATATTTATTGACTGCCCTCCTTCTCTTGGTTTGTTAACAGTTAATGCGCTTGCTGCTGCCGATAAGTACCTTGTTCCACTGCAAGCAGAGTTCTTTGCACTAGAAGGTATCTCGCAGCTTATTAAAACTGTGCAATTGGTTAAAGGGCGCTTAAATAAGAATATCTCTTGTATGGGTGTGTTGATGACAATGGTAGATGGTCGTAATAATCTATCTCGCCAAGTTGAGGACGAGGTTCGCTCTTTCTTTGGTGCAGAAGTGTTTAATACAGTAATCCCACGTAATGTTAGGGTGTCTGAAGCCCCTAGCCACGGTCGCCCTGTTATTTTATATGATACCTTTTGTGCAGGTTCTCGTGCTTATATGAGTTTAGCTGCAGAAGTTCTGCGTGGTCCAGCTCATGTTTCATCAACTATTAATCAAGGGGTGGCAGCATAATGAGTAAAGGTTTAGGAAAAGGTTTAGGTGCACTGCTTGAAGATGTTAACTATGTAACACCAAAACCAACTGATAATCAGTCTTATTTGGCACTAGCTAATCTAGAGCCATCTAACTTCCAGCCTCGTCATTATTTTGATGAAGAGCAGCTTGCGGCTCTTGCTGGTAGTATTAAATCCCAAGGGGTTTTGCAGCCGTTATTGGTTCGTGCTATTAAGGCTAAAGAAGGAAAATACGAGATTATTGCTGGTGAGCGCCGTTGGCGAGCATCACAAATGGCTGGTCTAACAGAGGTACCTACCATTATTCTTGATTTGCCAGATGGTAAAGCCCTTGAAGTTGCTTTGGTTGAAAATATCCAACGTAGCGACTTAAACCCTATTGATGAGGCAGCCGGCTATTTACGTTTGGTTAATGAGTTTAACTACACCCATGAAGATATGGCACGTGTAACAGGTAAAAGCCGTAGCCATATTACTAACCTGATGCGTTTACTTAGCCTGCCAGAGCGAATTAAAGATATTGTAGCTGAAGGTAAGCTTACTATGGGGCATGCTCGTGCGCTATTAGGCTTGGATGGTGAAGATGCTCAACTACGTTGTGCCATGAAAGTGATGAAAAAATCTTTATCTGTGCGTGAAACAGAGGAGTTAGTGCGCCAAACGGTTGCTGAAGAGTCTGGCGAGCGCAAAAAACGCACTAGAGCTGGTAAAGATATGGCAACCCGAGAGCTTGAGAGCCACCTTGGTAAACAATTGGGTGTATCTGTTAGTATTTTAAAGAAGAATGGCGCAGGTACAATCAAGATTGATTTTCGTAATGAAAAGGAATTGGGTTCTTTGTTAAAGCACTTGGGTGCCGCATAGTTTTTTATTAACTATCAATTAAAAACTGACTGTTTTACTATATATTAGGTGTTTATGTCAGTTTTCTTGTATAAAAACTTAATGTTGGATACTATAAGTACAAGTGTGTACTATTAAATATGCATCATTTGTAGTTATGGGGAGATATGAAATTGAAAAATCCAATTAAAAAGCTGTGGCGTAGTTCATTACTTATAGGTGGGCTAGCGGTAAGTGTAGTTGCTCTGACGTGGAGTAGCCCCATAATGGCACAAAGTGGAGTGCTGATAACA
>JAJFIW010000006.1 GCA_021774615.1 Alphaproteobacteria bacterium
CTTTTTCTACTTCAAGGAGAAATTATGACTTCAACAGTAGCTTGTAACAACAATGATCAAGCCGCATTTATCAGTATTTTGCTACATGGGCATAGGCGTATTAATTACAGCATTTGTTACCATGTTTATCTCTAATTCTCCAGATCTAATGGGGCTACTATTCAATACATATGAGCACACAAATGAAGATGGAGAAGTTACTACAGGCTTTAGTGCCTCTTGGATTTGGTGGACATGTGTAGCTGTTGAGCTCGCATTAGTAATTGGTATTTGTTACGGCACTAATAACTTATCGGCGGGAATATCATGGATAATGTTTTTGGTTTATGCTGGCCTTAATGGCATAACCTTATCTCCATTGATATATGTTTATACAGGAGAAAGCATAACAGTTGTATTCTTCCTGTCAGCAGCAGTATTTGGTGTAGCAGCAGCTTACGGATTTTTTACCAAAAGAGATATGACCTCCCTAGGAAGCTTTTTCATGGTAGGGCTTATATCGCTGATAATTGCAATGGTTGTTAATATTTTCATTGGCAGCTCTTTTATGGGGTTTGTAATAAGTTGCGTAGCAGTGCTGCTTTTTCTTGGCATTACCGCATTTGATATTCAGATGTTAAGAGAAATGCATAACCAGCAATACGGGAATAGTGAGAAGTCATTGGCAGTATATGGTGCGCTAAGCCTATATCTTGACTTCATTAATATTTTCATTCACATGCTCCGTATTTGGGGGAATCTTGACGACTAGGGCTTAAAGCCCACAAAAAAGGAGGCATTGTGCCTCCTTTTTTGTTTTCTAAGAAAGCCTTACTAAAAAGCATCTCTAAATTGTTGCAGTTGTTTAAACTGGGTTAGGTTCTCTTCTAGTCTTTCTGTTAACAACTCATCTTCGCCATAGCGGTCTTGTTGGTAATATTCGTCGGCATGGGCAATATTATGGGCTGACTCTGCCGTTAGTATACCTGCTGTGAATGCTAAACCTGTTAGAACACTAGAAGATAGTTTACTTGCTACCGATGCTGTCACAATCTGGTTGTCATCTAAAGTGTCTAAATAGGCCTCCAGAGCATCATGAGCTGTTTTACTATGGGTAATTGGCATTGTGTCGGTTGTTGTCCTCAGGGGGGTGATTTTCTGGCTCTTAGCCCATTGAAGAATAGGGGACCAATATGTTTGTTGCCATTTGACCAAGTCTTTAGGATCTTTTGCATAATAACAAACAAGGTCAGTATCAAAGAAAGACAGCAATTCATCGGTTATAGCTGTGCGCTGCATGTCAATCATCAGGCTGATAAGTCTGTATAATTGGCTATTAGAACCATGCTGCTGTATTTGCTCGGATGCAATTATAGTTAGTTGCTCTGAAGGGCATAGCCATTCGTTGCCTGCAGGCGTAGTAATGTTTGCCCCATTTGCGGCGATAATATAGCCATTTTCTGTTAATGCTATGGATAGGGTAACTTTAGGTTTATTAATATCCATTTAATTATTCTTGATTAAGAAATTTCTGCACAGCCTCAGGCGTAGCTTCATTTATTTTAAACGGAAGCTCTGGGGTGCTATCTTCTTCAGTATTAAGTTTATGAGGGTTTTTACTATCTACCATCATCTGAGAACCCATCATACCGCGCATAGTAGTATCCCCCCCCATTGAAGGCGTTTTAACTGACGATATAACTGGGTTTGAAAGATTACCAATAATTCTCACAGGTATTGACATACTAGCGGTACCTGTATCTTCTTTAGCTTGGTAATTAACTGTCCAGCGCGCAAGGTCTATTTTACCTTTACCTTTTAGGTTATTTTTAGCAGATTTAAGGTAGAAATCATCATTACGCAATGTACCTTCTTTAATATTAAAAGTAAGTGACATATCTGTAAATGGTGTATCAATATCACTTTTCTTTTTCTTAAAAATCTGCTCTACAGCAGTAAGTGTATTTTCTAAGTCAACCTTTAATAACAGCCCATCTATAACTGCTATTTTGCCCTTACCAGAAAGGTTATTAAACATACTTTGTTTAGATTTACCTTTACTACTTATTTCTACAAAGCCATTTATACGACCTTCAAACCTAACAGATCCTGGAGTTTTTAATAGATGTTGCAATGGCATTTGCACTATTTTTATGCTTGCTTCTATGTTTGGATTTTTACTATGTCCTAACTGCCCAACTATTTTTATAGAGCCATCATCTATTACGGCTTCCGAGTCTTCAATAATTAGCATTCCCTTATTAGTTAAGGCCTTTAGATTAATGCTTTCAAAGTTACGACTATATAGTTTTATATTATCGCCTTTAAAGGAAACATTTAAATTAGTTTTCTCTAGGAAAGATAAGTCAAAAGGAATATCTGACCAAGTGGTCTTAGATTTATGTTTCCTGGCAGAAGTAGACATTTCCATAATTTCGTCTATATCTAGCTCTTTTGCTTTTATTAGAATATCAAGTATTCTTTTCTTATCACCTTCGCCTACTTTATATGTGAACTGCCCTGAAACTTCTTTTTCAGACGAGGATAGGTTGAAATCTTTTGCAATAACAGAGCCACCCCCTAGTGTTACATCACCAAAAAATTTAATATCTCCAATTGCACCATATCGCACAAGCTCAGCAGGGGTGCCTATATCTAAATGTGAGAAAACATTATCTATACTTTCGATATTAAAATTAACCTTACCTTTAACCAGAGGCCTAAAGAAAGGGTCAAAAGCAACCCCTTTAAGGTTAAATTTGTTCTCATCTAATATAAGGCTTACATCAACGGGGATTTGCCTAAGTGAAGTTAAATCTAATTTACCACTCAGGTTAAATTTACCACCATTAAAGTCACCTAAGAAAGTAACCTCTGTTTTATCTAAGCTAGGGCTATTAATTTCTATATTATTACCTACAACCTTATAAGTATTTTCTGTAAGTTTATTAGTGTGTGTAAATAATACGCTGCCTACTCTAACCACTCCTAAATTTTCAAGAGGATAGAGAGAACTAGGCGCCTTCAAACGGCGGCTGCGGCGCTTAGGTTCATAGTTTGTTTTATTTTCATCAATTTGGATAAGATTAATAACAACACTACTAGCAGATATTGATTCTGTATGTAGTTTAAGATCTAACAAACTCTTCCACGAGAACTTTGCATTAAACCCTTCGATTACAGAAACATCCTCTTTGCCTTCAAATGGTAGAACACGGATTGCCTTTGCAGACACTTCAGGGTACGGGAATAGTTTAGCAGTAATTGGACCAGTTAATTTAATGTCATATCCACCTGTTAAACTAGATAGTTCTTCTTCTAGGAAACTTTTGTTATTTTCCCAGTTAATATAACTAGGGGCTATCAAGATAGCTGCAATTGAACCAAACAAAAGAATAATAAAAAATGAAAATAATACTCGCACAAGCCTAGACCTTTTATTTTTTTTATGCATTTATTATTAACACATACTGTATATTAAGCAAGATTATGTTATTAAACATTATTTATTATAATGAGGAAATATAAATATTATGCCAACAACAACTGAATATCCAACGATTAAACTGTTTAATACAATGGCAAGAGCTGTTGAAGTATTTACCCCAATTAAACGTGGGCAGGTTGGCATTTATAGTTGTGGCCCCACAGTTTACCATGATGTACATATTGGCAATATGCGTGCCTTTATTTTTGCCGACATTTTACGCCGTACTTTTGACTATGCTGACTATAAAGTAACCCAAGTGATGAATATTACTGATGTGGGGCACCTAACAGATGACGCAAATGACGGTGAGGACAAAATGATAGTAGCCATGCGCCGCGAAGGCATGGACGCTTGGGACATTGCAAAAAAATACACAGATACATTCTTAAAACATTGCAGATTACTTAATATCCACAGACCTGATTATATGCCCCATGCTACAGACCATATCCCAGAACAAATAACCATGATTAAGCACTTGGAAGAAAAGGGCTACACTTATAAAACATCTGATGGAATTTACTTTGATACCAGCAAACTCAAAGATTATGGGCACCTTGCACGGCTTGACATTGAGGGGCTAAAAGCTGGTGAGCGTGTAGATATGGGTGAAAAACGTAATATTACCGACTTTGCCCTATGGAAGTTTTCACCGACAGACAGTAAACGTGACATGGAGTGGGCATCGCCTTGGGGAGTTGGTTTTCCAGGTTGGCATATAGAGTGCTCAGCAATGGCAGGCCGCTATTTAGGCGACCATTTTGATATACACACTGGTGGGATTGACCTTATCCCAGTGCACCATAGCAACGAGATTGCCCAAAGCGAATGTGCTAACGACTGTAGGTTTGTTAACTATTGGATGCATACTGCCTTTCTAAATTTAAAAGGCGGCCTTAAAATGAGTAAATCATCGGGAGATTTCTTAACTCTCGATTCTATAATAGCGAGAGATATCGACCCTCTGGCTTTCCGTTATTTATGCCTAATGTGCCACTACCGAATGGGTATGGATTTTGATTGGGAAGGGCTAAAAGCGGCAGCAACCGGCTATCGCAGATTAGTAGACCGCGTACAAACACTTGCTAGGGATGTTGATATAGCATTAGTTACCTTAGGCGGTTATGCCCAAGAGTATATAGCCAAAATAGATGCAGACTTATTCGACGATCTTAATACTTCTAAGGTACTAGCTCATATATGGACATTGCTTGACGATAGCAAACTAACAAGCGCAGAAAAATCAGCTTTAGTTGCTCGTTATGATGCTGTATTACAACTAGAACTACTAACCCATGAAAAACAAGAAATAGTAGTACCCACAGAAGTACAAGAGCTTATTAAAGCCAGAGAAGAAGCCCGTAAAGCCCGCGATTTTAACCAAGCAGATGAGCTACGAAATAAAATAGTACACCTAGGGTACAACCTAAAAGACACGAACGGTAAAACAGAAGTAATAAAGCTATAATATAGTGATTTAACTTAACACCATGTGCGGTGTTAAGTTGGCACTAAGCCATAAACAAAAAGCCCCACTAAAAATAGTGGGGCTTTTTTTACTTTAGTTAGTTACTTTACTCAGCAGCAACCAAACCATCTTTGTACGTTCTAGGCTTTTGGGCTTTGCCACCTCCAGATACAAGGCTAATCATCGATGATGCTTGGTCTTGCAATGACTTGCTTGCACTAGCAGCTTCTTCTACTAAAGCTGCATTTTGCTGGGTAAAGGCATCCATTTGTTGAATGGCTTTATTAATCTCAGCAATGCTTTCTGACTGCTCTTGGCTTGCACCAGATATTTGCGCAACCTTCTCGGAAACACTTTTTACGTTATCAATAATTTTAGTTAAGTTTTCACCAGTGCTGTTTACTTGCGCAGTACCGGTTTTAACTTTTTCTACACTTTTAGAGATAAGGTCTTTAATTTCCTTAGCTGCGGTAGCACTTCTGCCTGCTAGTGTACGAACTTCAGATGCAACAACAGCAAACCCACGCCCTTGTTCACCAGCACGAGCCGCTTCAACAGCAGCATTAAGTGCTAAAAGGTTAGTTTGGAATGCAATTTCATCTACAACTGAGATAATATTACTTATCTCGGTAGAGCTCTTGTTAATTTCTTCCATTGCTTCCATAGCATTTTTAACTACCATACCACCTTCATCAGCAATATCGCTTGCTATTTGCACTAATTGCAGTGTTTCATCTGCAGTTCTTGCATTCTCTTCAACTTTTTCAGTAACCATTTGCATAGAAGCTGTAGTTTGCTCAATGTTTGCAGCTTGTGCCTCTGTGCGTTCTGAAAGGTTAATATTTCCTTCAGCAATTTCGCTAGAAGCTTCGTTCACATTCATCGCAGTACTGTGGATATCTTCTTCTAGCCGTTTTTTGTCTTCTTCCATTTTCATTTGCTGGGTAATGTTTTGCCATTCAGCGAAGCTACCAACACGTTTACCGTTAGAGAACAATGCACCTACATTAAGTGATAACGTTTGACCACCAATCGAAATATTTGCAGAGTTTGTCTCGCCCTCTTTAAGCGCACCAAGAATATTTTTAATGCGTTGCGGGTCTTTATGCATATTGTGGATAGAAGAACCAATAGCTTTATCAACCATAAAATTAGGGAAATCTTTCTGAATTATCGGTTCCATATCTTTTAAGGAATCATAACTAACTTTATTCATCCAACTTAAGTTATCGTCATTATCAGCAATCATCACATTACTATTAAGAGACGCGATGCAACTGTCTATCATTTCTTTTTGTTCTGCAAGTTTTAGCTGTTCTGTTAAATTTGACCACTCAGCATAGCTACCAAGCCTTTTCTCTCCATCAAAAATACCGCTAACATTTAGCTCTAGTGTTTCTGTACCAATTTGGATTTTACCAGTATGAATTTGACCAGGTTTTAGGTTTCTTAAAATTTGGCGGATACGTTCAGGGTCTTTATGCATATTATGGATAGATGACCCAATTGCTCTTGAAACAGAAAATCCACTAAATTGCCCTTTAATGATATCTTCAAGGTTTGTTAAAGACTCATAGCTTATGTCATTCATATAGATAAGAGTATCATCGTTGTCAGCAATCATCACATTATTACGGATACTTTTTAGAACACTTGCTCTCATTCGGTCTTCAATTGCAACGCCAGACATCTTAGGTCTAAGTAAAAATCCAAACCCAACACATAAAACTAATGCGCCTGCAGCAATTTCCATTTGCCCAGCGCTAGCAGCCGCAGCTGTAGCTATAATAAGAACAGCATTTAGCAAAAGTAGAAAATAGTTCTTTTGCGTAGATGAAAATTTATCTAAAAATTTATTAACCTTTGCAGTCATAGACATTGTGAAAACTCCTATTAATAATAATTACTAAGTACATTCTGTAGCTAATACCTTTCTTTTGAAAAGCAATCTAACCCAAAAGACGTAACTACCAATAGTGCCACCACACAATAAGTATTTGATATATATATGGATACTAAATTTTATACACTTAATGTAAAGTTAACTACATCTGCTGTATGACATTATACACTTGCCTTTCTGGACGTACTAAACTGTAAGGAGCCAGCTATTTTTTAGATAATTTATTAATTTAATTTACCCCTAAGGGTTTTGATGTATCAAAACAATACATATATTAAGTATAGAATTAAAAAAATAAAGGACTTACCTTATGCCAGTGACACTATTTATGGTTGATGACCACCCCGAACAACTTAATCTATTAGATTTATATGCCCGTAAAATGGGTTTTGATTGTCATAGCTTTTCTAATGGGGATGACTGTTTGGCTGCACTATCTAAAGGGAATAAGCCTGATGGTATTATAACAGACTTGTACATGCCAGGAATGAACGGACTAGACTTAGTAAAAGCTTGCCAGAAAAGTTATAAAGATATCCCTATTTTAGTTTTAACCGTGTCTGACAGCACAACAGATGCAGTACGTGCCATGCGCTATGGAGCTTGGGATTTTTTAACAAAGCCTCTAGGGTTCGACCGCTTTAAAGCAACCATGGAAAATATGCTTGAAAAACGTAATCTACAGCAAGAAATAGCCACAATCCTAAGGACAGCCCAAGGAAAGCTATCTTTTTCTGACATTATCGGTGAATCAACACCCATGAAACTACTGTTTGAGTTAATGCAAAAGGTGTCAGAAACAGAAATGCCTGTATTAATACAGGGTGAATCAGGAGTAGGTAAAGAGTTGGTTGCAAAAGCAATCCATCAAGGCTCTTCCCGGGCAAATGGCCCTATTGTAACTGTCAACTGTGGGGCTATCCCAGAAAATCTAATTGAAAGCACTCTGTTTGGTCATGAGAAGGGGGCTTTTACTGGCGCTGACCGTAAAACAGAAGGGAAATTCCAAGCTGCTAATGGTGGCACTTTATTTCTTGATGAATTGGGAGAACTGCCGCCCAATGCACAAGTAAAATTGCTAAGAGCATTACAAGAGAAAGAAATAGAACCTGTTGGTTCTTCTTGTGCAGTACCCATTAACGTACGGATTATTTGCGCAACTAATAAAAACCTAGCGAAAATGGTTAAAGATAATACCTTTCGAGAAGACTTATTTTACCGTGTCAATGTCTTCCCTATAGATATTCCTCCCTTGCGAGAACGCGGTGAAGATATAGTTTTATTGGCAGAACATTTTATATCTCGAGCATCTATGCAAAATGGCGGCAAGAAAAAGGAGCTTAGCAAAGGCGCAAAATCATTCTTGCTATCATACCCTTGGCCAGGGAATGTACGCCAACTAGAAAATGCATTGTACCGCTGTGCTATTAGCGCTAGCAATAACACTCTAGAGGCAAAAGATTTTGTTTGGTTAACTCCCGAAAACATAGGAGTAGAAGGTGGCAGCACTGCTGAAGGAAGTGTTATTGTCCCGTTAGCAGAAATGGAACATCGCTATATCTTAAGAGCAGTAGATTTATGCTCAGGGAACCTAACCAAAGCAGCTAAAGAACTAGAAATATCAAGAGCAACTCTGTATAGAAAACTAGCCAGTTAAAACATAAAAAAGGCAGCCACATAAAGTGGCTGCCTTTTTTCGTTTATGCTTATTTAAAGTTTCTAAGTAAGCTTGCCTGTAAAAGCTCTTAACACATTTAGTAAATAAAGAGCAAATTTCTTGATTTGCTCTAGATACTTGAAAAAAGCAATAGTGAGTAGTGGTAAAGCTACAGACAATATAAGTACAATAATAAGTATTGTACCTAACTCTGAGTAATCAGCATATGTAGTAATTTCACCAGTTACTCTGTCTTTGACTTCTCGGGTTACTATAAAATACTTATTAAGGTATTTTTCACCCAAAGCATCAGCTGATAATGCAAGGTTAGTAAACGATGCCATTACCGCAAAAAATGTAGCTTTAAGATGGCGCGGCGCAGAATGTGCAATCCATGCCAACATAGGTATCATAGCAACTTGTCCAAAAGGAGCACCAGCAGCTCTGTCAATTATTGCAATAAAGCGTGCATCAACAACACCACTAGTTATGCTACTAGTCCACTCGTGTAAGCCATAAAACATGCCAATTTCAGGTAAGCTTAATATGGCGCCAATGACTGTTAGAAAAACTATAATGTAAGCTATAGATTTGTCAGCCATCCATTTGCGCAATAAAAGCATACCAACCAAAGCAAGAACCCCACCAATAAGACCTAGTAGGGCAAAAAATGCTTGGTCAAATCCTAATACATCAATTTTCCACCAGCCTGCACCAGCACCAGGCCCTGGAATTGCTCGATATATAAATATAATTGTAGAAATAGCAATTAACGACACCTGTTGGTCTTGCGGCAAAAACTGCATTAGACGATACATAACAAACATTATAATCGCCATTGAACCAACAAATATAATTTCTTGTGCTAATTCTATATCTGACAGCCCCATAGCAATGGTAAAAACCACATAGACAGCAGAGCCACCTAATATCCACCAGTTAGGAGAAGCCTTATCTCCCTGAGGGTATAATAATTCATCAATTCTCTCATTGCTTAACCCTTGTGCCTGCATTGCTTTTTTACGACGAATGCGTAGCACAAAAGCAAGAAAAACGCCTAACACCGAAATTAATGGTATTATTAGTGCCATTTGATAAATGCTAGAATAAACATCATTGATTATCTCAGGAGGAGTAGTCTCTGGTGATATATCTGCAAACATATACATGTTAACCAGAGCAATACCAATACTACCACCTACTATTGCTGCACGACCTAGAACCTGCATTGTAATATGCATAGCTAGTATCTTTTTTGAGTCATAAGGAGCGCCTGTTTCATCAACAATTGGGACTGCCTCAACTGTCATGGCATCTGCTACTATGTCCTGTATAACATAACCTATAGGAGCCAATAATACTGCTAACACAAACCATGCTTCTAGGCTCATGTAGGTTTCCATAAGGTTTTTATGGCCAACAAGTCCAATCATAATAATCATGCTGGCAGCTAGTAAACTAGCACCAATATAAATAAAGACAGATTTATGTCGCCACATAACATCGACCATGTGCCCAAGCGGCATTTTTAGTATCCATGGGACACCAGCCCAAAATGCTAACCCAGCCAAAAACTCTGCTGAGAGGCCAAGGTGTTCTTTCACAAAGAAAGCGCCCACAATACTAGTTAGCCCTGAAATACCAGCCGCCAAATAAACCATTAGCGGTGGCATGTAGCTCAAACGGAATTCTTTCGCAATTCCTATAAAGGAATGCTCAAGATGTTTTAAGAATTTCATGATTATCTCCTAAGAGAAAAAAGAAAAATAAATAAGAAAAGGAATTTTAAATTAAGATAAATTTTTGATTAAACAATTAACTACCAATATGCTGTATACATATTATAAATACAAACAAAAAATATAAAAACCTCTGCAAAAAGCATCTTAGAGCGAGATTTTGTTTCATTCAAACTTTCGCGGGACGCACGTATTAAGTTGAATGAAACAAAATCTCATCTCTAACCGTAAACTTATACCTTTTGCAGAGGATTTTATGTTTAATTTATGTGTGTTTTTGGAGGAATGGGTCACTGAAGATATGTTTTGAAGAAACCCCCGCAATAAAAGTATTTTTCTTAAGTAAATTAACCATTTCTGGCGCACCACAAAAGTAAGCCCGTAAATTGATTTTATCTGCAGTAGACACAGCACTATTTACAATTGCGTCTAACGAACCTTCATAAATATCTATTACAGAATTTTCTTTATTAAGTACGCACGGAGTATAGCTGAGGTTCTCATAGCTATCTGCTAACGACTGTAGCTTTTCCATGTGGTATAAGTCAGAAGGTTTTAAACCGCCATGAATAATATGAATTTTACCTTTATGGCCATGGTCTAAGGCATCAAGAACAATAGCTTCAAGAGGGGCAAGGCCTGTTCCTGTACCAGCAAGAAGTATTGGGAATGAATTTTCATTATTTGTTCCTAAATAGAAACAATCGCCCATTCCTCCTCGCAATAAAACACTGTCACCTGTTTTTGCTTTGTCGTGCGCCCAGCTACTTACTATACCATTTGCAATTTTTCGGATATGTAGCGTTATAACGCCATCTTTATTTGATAAATTAGCTATTGAGTAGCTACGAACAACGCCCTCTACCATTAAATTAATATATTGCCCAGGGCGGGCTTCAATATCTGCAAGTGGTTTTATATGTATGGCAACAACATTATGACAAAGCATTTCTTTGTCATAAATTATACCTTTTGTAAATTCCTTCTCAACATTAAGTGTCTCTATGCCCATGTCTTGGTTAGGCCTGCATTGGCATGCTAGAAAGAAGTTTTGCGCCTTAAGCGAGTCTTTTAAACGCAATTGCGACTCTTTTGTGGGTTCTCCTTGCGTGGAGTGCATCAAACAACTTTGACACACACCATTTTTGCAAGAGTAGGAAACATCTTTCCCATTGCGTAATAAACATTCAAGAACAGTTTCCCCATCTTGTAGAGAATATGACTCTCCTTGAAAAAATATATTAGCTGTCATCAAACGCCTATCTGTTTAAAACATCATCACGAACTGAATTAGCAATCGCTGCAACTTTAGTAATTTTTGCATCATCAACACCAAGTTCTTTTAAAGTAGCTCCTAGGTGTTCAATAACAATGTCAACATGGCTATCATTCAAGCCAGAAAGGTTTTTATGTGCATCTCTAAGGTGTTTACCTGTGTATTCATTGGGTCCACCAAATGCCATTGTTAGAAAAGATTTTTGCATACTGATTTGCTTATCCATATCGGTATTGTCAAAAAAGCCGCTTACGCGACCATCTGCAAGCATTTTGCGGTAAAATATTTCTACAGCAGCATCAACTGCTCCAGCCCCACCAAGTTCTTCGTAAAGTGTAGTCATTTTTTATCCCCAATCATTTTTATTATTCCAGATATATAAAATATAGGTACCATAGACCTTAGGCGCAATAGTATATTTAATATTAAGCTAACGACACTCACAAGGTAATTAATATTTCTCAAAGAGATATATAGCTTTTTGTATATAACAAAAAAATTTGATAATATAAATTATTAATAACAATAACTCTTAAAAACTTAAAAGTGTGAGATTATAGTAACGCTGCTCAATAAAACAATCAAAGTCGCATCTAAGCGCTTCAAATCCTAAGTATTATTTGTTACTCTAAATGGTCTTTAGAGGAGAGAAAAGAACCATGAAATGGCGTAACATATTGTATTCAAACTTAATTTTATCAACCATAGCCATTCTAGGCTTACCACAACAAGCTTATGCCGACAGGCAAAGCGATTTTAGAGAGTTTTTAACCTCTATTCAATCTGAGATGCGCGCTCAAAAAATTGACCCCGAGTATTTCCGTAAAGCTATCGGTGATGATTTTTCTATTGATGAAAAAGCCATCAAGAAAATGCAAAGCCAGCCAGAGTTCAAAATGACTTTTGATAAATACACATCTTCAATGCTATCAAAAAACCGTATTGCAAAAGGTAAGCTGATGATGAAGACCCATAAAGTTGCATTAGACAGAATTAGCAAAAAATATGGCATACCAGCAGAAACTATAGTTGCTTTATGGGGAATAGAAAGCTTTTACGGCAAATGGGCAGGGCAACACCGTATCGCTCGGAGCTTAGCAACACTAGCTTTTGACTCTCATCGCCCTAAATTTTTCAAGAAAGAATTATTTGCTGCTGTGCGTATTCTGCAAGAGGGGCATATCGAACCTGAAAACCTAACCGGCTCGTGGGCAGGGGCTATGGGTCAATGCCAATTTATGCCAACTAGTTTTATGGCATATGCAGCCGATGGCGATAACGATGGCCACAAAAACATTTGGACAAATGAGGCTGACGTTTTTGCATCAGCAGCAAATTACCTAAAGAAGCACCGCTGGCAAACAGGGCAAAAATGGGGGCAACGGGTGGTATTAAGTAAGATTTTACCATCGATAGACCTCTCTGAACGTGGCTTAACAGGCCATAAAACTATTGCTCAATGGCAGAAAATAGGTATTGTTGCAGCTAAAGGCGGACTTCCTTCAAATTTAAAGCGTAAAGCAAGGCTTTATCTACCGAAAGGGCCAAGCAAAGAAGCTTATTTATTATACAGAAACTTTGATACAGTTCTTGATTGGAACCGTTCAAGCTACTTCTCGTTTAGTGTTCATTCGCTAGCAGACGCAATAGCAGGCAAGAAAGACAGTTAATTGATGGGCTCTATCCGTTCAAACCAGTGCCTACTAAAAAAACTGCTTATTGTTGGACTGTTCGCTCTTCTTTTAGGAGGATGTAGTAATGGTTTTAAGCAAAGTAGTAATACACAATTCTCTGACCGTATTTCTTATACGCCAGCACCAATAGCTGCACCTGCTGTTACGGGTAAACGTAAAGTTGGTAAGCCATATAATATAATGGGTAAACGATACTACCCGATATCTTCATCTGAAGGGTACCGCGAAAAGGGCATTGCCTCGTGGTACGGGGAAGAGTTCCACCGCAAAAAAACTGCTAACGGCGAAACCTACAATATGTATGACTACACAGCCGCCCATACGACCTTACCTTTACCAACATGGGTAAGGGTAACAAACCTTGAAAATGGCCGTAATATTTTAGTGCGTGTGAATGACAGAGGCCCCTTTGCCCGAGGACGACTGATTGACATGTCTTATAGCGGTGCAAAAGCCTTAGGTTTTGAAGAGCAAGGAACTGCACCTGTATTAGTAGAAGCAATGCCAACTGATGGCTCTACTTTAATATCGTCAAAAGTTTTAGCATCTCGCAGTACTATTAAACCAGCGGTGGCATCTTCAGGTAGCTTTACCCACAGAGTCGCTGCTGCTGACCAAAAAATTATTACAGCAATAGAAACTAGCACCGAAGAAATAAAGGCAACTGTACATATTCCTATTTACGTGCAAACTGGGGCATTCTCGCAAACAAAAAATGCAGAACGACAGAAAAAAGCATTATCTAAACTTTACAATAACTCTCGTATTGCTAAAGTAGAGGTAAAAGATAGAACCTTTTACCGGGTGCGTGTAGGGCCATTAGATAGTGTCGACATTGCAGACCAAGTGCTTGCGCGTTTGATCCATGAAGGGTACAAAGAATCTATTATTACTATCGATTAAAAAAGGACGGTAAATACTATGTTTAAGAGAACTATTTTCGCAGCTTTATTTATAGCTATAACATCTGCCGTAGGCTTTAACCAAGCCTATGCTTTTGAATTGAACTCTGAAGCTTATATCGTCGGTGAGCCTGAAAATGGCAAGATTTTACTAGAAAAAAGCAGTAAAACCATTTTACAGCCAGCAAGTTTAACAAAAATGATGACTCTTTATATGCTTTTTGAAGCTATTGAACGTGGAGAACTAGGGCTTGATAGTGAAATTCTGATTAGTGAAAAAGCATGGCGTGCTGGTGGTTCTAAAATGTTTGTCGAAGTTGGCAAAATGGCTCGCGTTGAAGACCTTATAAAAGGGATTGCTATTTCATCTGGAAATGATGCTTGTATTGTTGTTGCAGAGCGTCTAGGTGGTTCTGAGGAGTCTTTTGCAGAAATGATGACAACAAGAGCCCATGCACTAGGTATGAGCGACACAAACTTCTTAAATGCAAGTGGCTGGCCAATGGAAGGGCACCTATCAACAGCACACGATATGTTCACCCTTGCTCTTGCTTTGATTAATGACTTTCCTCAATATTATAGCTATTTCTCTGGGCGTAGCTTTACTTATAGTAAAATTACACAATATAACCGTAATGGCTTACTACGCCGCAATGTTGGTGTAGATGGCCTAAAAACCGGGCACACAGACGAGTCTGGTTACCATTTAGTTGCATCAGCCAAAAGAGACGGACAACGCTTTGTTGCTGTAGTTATGGGTACAGACAGCATGAAAGCCCGTGAGAGCGAAGCATTAAAAGGTTTGTCGTGGGCATTTAGCCGCTATAAAACTCATGAGATAATTAAAGAAGGCGAAACCATTAAAAGTGGTGTTCCTGTGGCATTTGGTACAGTAGACAAAACTCCTCTTGTTGCAGGAGAGAAAGTAAAACTACTTCTAACATACCAGCAAAAAGAAGAGCTTCAACAAGAGGTGGTTGTTAATTTACCATTAACAGCTCCGCTGCAAAAAGGGCAGCAAGTAGGCTCTATTGTATTTTCAGCACCTAATATGGAACAAGTTAGCGTACCACTGGTTGTTGGCGAAGCTGTAGAGGAAAAACAATTTATAGGAAAGATGTTTGAGAAAATAAAAATGTCTATCCTTAACTAATTGTTAGGTCGTTTTATAAAATGACAAACTTACTTGCAAAGTCACGCCCATTATTTATAACTTTTGAAGGTGGCGAAGGTGTTGGGAAATCGACCCAAATCAGGTCATTTTGTGATTATTTAATAAAAACAGGTATAGAAGTTGTGATGACTCGCGAACCAGGTGGGTGCGATAATGCTTTAGTGTTACGCAAACTCCTTGTTGAAGGGGACCCTGACCGCTGGGACGGAATATCTGAGACTTTATTGTACTCTGCAGCTAGAAACGAACACCTACGGCAAGTTATACGCCCAGAACTAAGCAAAGGCCGCTGGGTTGTTTGCGATAGATTTGCAGACTCGACACATGTTTACCAAGGAGAAGGGCGAGGCGTTCCTTATGACACATTAGAATACATAAGTAATATAGTTGTCGCCGACAGTTGGCCTGACTTAACTTTTATACTAGATATGCCTGCTGAAGCAGGGCTATCCCGCGCACATGGACGGCAAGAAGACATGTTTGAAAACCGTTTTGAGAGTATAGAAGAGAGCTTCCACCAGCGGGTACGTAAAGGGTTCCTGAAAATTGCTGCTGACAACCCCGACCGCTGCCGTGTTATTAATGCTGATGGCAGCATTGAAGAAGTGCATGATCGTTTATTAAAAGCATTCCACAATTATCTCCAAGAAAAAGCGGCTTAAGCTATGGCCAAAAAAAAAGTGTTAGACGACATACAAGATGCAAAGCTTTATAAGCCTGATACTGTTGTTGGCCATGAAATAGCGCAAGAACTATTACAAGATATGTACCATAATAATGTAATGCCGCAAGGGATATTGCTGTATGGGCCGCAAGGTATTGGCAAAAGACTATTAGCAGAAAATTTAGCATGGATGCTTATTTGTGGTGCTAATAAAAACATGCAAAAAGGCAAACTTAACTACGATAGTTCATCTCGGCTTGTACCTGTACTAGAGCATGGTGCTTACAGTGGTTTAATGGTCATCGAAAAAGAAAAAAGCTTTATTACTGTAGAACAAGTTCGCACTACAACAAATAAACTAGATATGGTTGACGATGGCTGGCGAGTTATTATTGTAGATGCCGCTGATGACATGAACACAGCTGCTACTAATGCATTGTTAAAAACACTTGAAGAACCACAAGGGCAAACTTTACTTATTCTTATCAGCCATGCACCATCAAAACTGTTACCAACAATTATTTCTCGGTGCCGCAAAGTTCGTCTGTCCACATTAAATAAAGCCCAAACTAAAGAAGTTCTTGCAAACCAAAAAGTAGATGCATCAGAAGCCATCATGACCTTAGCTGAAGGCTCACCAGGCAGAGCAATCTCTTTGAGCGCATCAGCAGGTGAAGAAACCCTACAACAAACAAAAGACTTTTTTACAAGTTTAATGGCTGGTACACCACCTAATATATCAGCCCAAGCTGAGGCTATACTTACTAAATCTGCCGATTCGCATATGGCATTTGATGCTATTTTATGGTATTTAGCAGCAATGAGCCGTGCTGCAGCTGTAGGAAATACTAAAGCTGATAAGATTAGCAATGTTGCAACTCGCCATTCTGCCTTAATGTGGAGTAAGCTGCATCAGAGCACACAACAAATTATTGCCGACCAGCAAGTTTACAACCTAACGGCACAGCTTGCGATGGAGAAGATTTTAAATGATATTTATAAACAAAAGGCCATAAAATAATGAATAAAACTGCTTATATCACCACACCAATCTATTACCCAAGTGGCGACCCACATGTTGGTAGTGCTTATACATCTTTAGCTGCTGATGTTTATTCTAGAGCTATGCGCCTTAATGGCGTGGACACAAAATTCTCTACTGGCACAGATGAGCATGGAATGAAGATACAAAGGTCTGCTGAGAAAGAAAATCTTTCGCCACAAGAATATTTAGATAAAATGTCGGCGCGTTTTAGAAAACTAAGCCCCATTCTTAACTTAAGCGAGCATGACTTTATTCGCACAACTGAAGAACGCCATAAAAAGGCAGCTACAGCTATGTGGAATAAACTTGTAGAAGGTGGTTTTATTTATAAAGGGAACTATGCTGGTTGGTATAGTGTCCCCGATGAGACTTATTACACAGAAGAAGAGCTCGTAGATGGCAAAAGCCCTGATAGTGGACACCCAGTAGAATGGGTAGAAGAAGAATCTTATTACCTAAAGCTATCAGCATTTGGCGATAAGCTACTTAAATATTATGAAGAAAACCCTGATTTTATTCAACCGACCTCACGGCGTAATGAAGTTTTATCATTTGTAAAATCTGGGTTGCGTGACCTAGCAATCTCTCGATCTAGTTTTAGTTGGGGAGTTCCTGTTCCTGGTGACGATAAACACGTTATGTATGTATGGGTTGATGCTTTAACTAATTATCTATCGGCGATTGGTTGGCCAGATGATGAACAATGGAAAAAATATTGGCCTGCAATCCACCTGGTGGGTAAAGATATTTTAAGGTTCCATGCTGTTTATTGGCCTGCAATGTTAATGGCCGCTGGTGTGCCACTACCTAAACAAGTCTTTGCCCATGGTTTTTTAACTGCGGAAGGTAGTAAAATGAGCAAATCCAAGGGAAATGTTATTGACCCACAGGAAATGGTTAATACGTATGGCCAGGACCAACTCCGTTATTACTTAATGCGGGACATCCAATTTGGCCAAGATGGCGACTTTTCTGAAGAACGCCTTGTTAACCGTATGAATGCAGATTTAGCTAATGATTTAGGTAATCTATTCCAACGTGTTTTGTCTATGGTGCATAAGAACTGTGGTGGGCAAGTGCCTGACCTAAAAGACGTAACTGCAGATGATAAGGCTTTTCTTAGCCATGTTGGAGAAGACCTAGTAAAAGAATACATGACCCATATTGAAAAGCTAGACTTTAACAAAGCTCTAGACACCGTTTGGCAAATTATTAGACTTGCTAACAAATATATGGACACCCAAAAACCATGGATGTTAAAAACAACCGATACCCAGCGCATGGGGCAAATTTTGCGAGTATTAATGGAGTCATTCTGCCATGTAAGCTTACTAGTAGAACCATTTATGCCAACATCAGCAGCTAAGCTACAAAAACAAATTGGCTTTACTAATAAAACTTTTGCAAACTTAACCACTGAAACATCTCTACTAGAAACTGGTGCCACTATTAGTAAACCAGAAGGTGTGTTTATGCGTTGGTCTAATGAGGAGGCTGCATAAATAATGTTGGTTGATTCCCACTGCCATTTAGATGATGAAAAATTATTACCTGAAATAGAGTCTATTTTGCAGCGCGCAGATGAGGCTGGGATTAAAGTCATGCAAACTATTTGTACTCAGCGCAAAGACTTCCCAATCATCAAAGACCTTGCGGAAAGCCACAGCAATATTTACTGTTCGTTTGGCATCCACCCTCACAGTGCAGCCGATGATATTGTTGATGAGGCTGAGATTATAGAAGCTGCCCAACACCCTAAAGTTATTGGCATTGGTGAAACTGGGCTTGATTATTTCTACGAAAATTCGCCTCGCCAAGAGCAAATTGATAGTTTTAAAAAGCATATTCGCGCCGCTAGAAAGCTTGACCTACCAGTAATTATCCATAGCCGTGATGCTGATGACGATACCATCGCAATTATGGATGAAATGCGGGAAGAGGGAGCTTATAAAGCTTTATTCCATTGTTTTTCTAGCAGTAAGAGATTAGCTGACTATGGCGTAAAAAATGGTGTCTATATGTCTGCATCAGGTATTATAACATTCAAGAAAAGCCAAGAGTTACGAGATATTTTTAAAGAAGTACCTGAAGACTTATTACTAGTTGAAACCGATGCACCTTACCTAGCCCCAGAACCACTACGTGGTAAAGTTTGCGAACCTGCTTTTACTGCCCATACTGCACGCAGACTAGCCGACATTCGAGAAATTACTCTTGAACACTTAGCATCTGTAACAACTGCTAATTTCTTTAAGCTTTTTAATAAGGCCGTAGCTGTAAATGGAAATTGATTTATCCACCATTAGTAAGGCCGAATGCTACCAACTAATAACGCAGGCTATTATCCCGCGCCCCATTGCTTGGGTTCTTACCGATAATGGCAGTGGCGATGGCCTTTCTAGATACAACCTTGCACCATTCTCATTTTTTAATGCTGTAAGCGCAGAGCCTCCACTAGTTATGCTATCATTCAGCAGTAAAAATGACGATGGAGTTGCAAAAGACACTTGGGCAAATCTATTAGCACGAAAGAAATGCACAATACACCTAGCAAATATAGAACAACTTGACGACTTAATAGATAGCTCGGCTAGCTTACCTCATGGTGAGTCTGAATTACTAAGAAAACCATATAAACTTGTAGAATTGGTGTCTGGTAGCCTACCTAGGTTAGAAAACACCCCTATTGCAATGGCGGCTCAATACCATAGCCATGTAAATTTTACCCCTGATAACTCTGCAGGTGTTGTTTTTTGCCAAATAAATCATATATATATTAAAGATGATATTTGTAAAAAAGATTATAAAAATAGACTAGTTATAGACCCAAGCCTATTTAATCCACCTAGCAGACTTGGTGGTGCAAACTATGCTACAATAGGTAATGTTTTAACCAAAAAAAGGCCTTAAGATTATGGCTAAGCAAACACAAGGGTGTCATAAGTGCGGTGGTTACCCTGGGCACCCAAGCAAAAACAGAGCATTCTTAGTCTATTGCATTAACGATGGTACTTACACATGTAATAACCATTTAACTATCATGGGCAACTGCCCTAAGTGCGGCTCTGGTAAAGTTAAGAAGGTTATGACCCAAGCAGATATTCGTAAAAGTTCAAAAGGGGGTATGCCTGGGAGTAAACAAAGCCATAACGAAAGCCAAGATAATAACCGTGGTGGCATGGGTTCAGATGTTGACCAAGGTGGGCTAAAAGTTACTGACTCTCCGCAAAGCAGTAGTGGTGGGGACAGAATGTCAATCACTGAGAACCCTGGTGAGCATGCTCCTGAAAATATTCAACATATCAAAGAAACTATTTTATCAGAAATAACGGGGGAGAATAACCCTGCCGAAGGAGGCTACAATTTAATTCTGGGTGCTCCTGTAACAGAAGGTGAAGCTATTAAAGGAGTATCATTATCTTCTTATGAAGCTATATCATCCGCTAGTGGTGGCACCTCTAAACACTCTGAATTAGACAACTTTATAGACACAATTGGCACTAATGAAACTACATCTACTAGCGCTACTAATGTTGGAAGCAGTTCATTTGTTATCGAAGCCAAGGGCTCGAATGACAAACCAGCAGCAGAAGACCATAAAATACCCCAAAATAAAGCTGCAGTTATAGATAAACCATCCTCCATTGAGGAGAGTGAAGACGAAGAACTTGATGATTTTTTTGATGAGATTGGCACAAAAGCATTTGATTTTGACAACTCAAATGATGATTCTTCTAAGAAACCAGAAGAAGAGGGTAGTGACGACGAAGAGGAGATGTCATCTGAAGATAAAATACAAAAAGACCCTGAGGCTCTAACAGATGAAGAGCTTTCTAGTATCGATGAAGAGTTTTCAACTATTGCCAAGCGCCGTCAAGCCCGTATGGAAAACCAAGGGTCTATAAAAAGACTGCAAGAAATGGCTAAACTGCCTTTAAAAGAAATTCCACCATCATTAGATTATATAGATTCATTCTGGGGTTTATCATCGTCATCTTTATCAGAAGAAATCGATCGCTACCGTAAAATGGTGGATGACATAAAGCAAGAACAACAAAAAAACAATAAAGCTGCAGAGTTTCTAATTGGTGTAATCGGTTTTGAACCACTAGATGACTTAACTTTGAACCGAGAAATTATTGCATCTATCCATAATATGCAAGAGGTGTATTGCATTATTGGATTTGGCCCTAAAAAAGTTAAATTTGTTAAGAAGGATGAATTATCTTTACGGTTAAAAAGTATCATCGGTAGCACAGACCAAGTTATTGGGATAGGTGTGCTAGGGTTAGATATGCACTATGCACCATATACAATAGACCAACAGCGAGAAGTTCTGCGTGTGCAGCTAAACTTAGCTGCTGAATTAGACGTACCAGCTTATATCACCAGCGAAAAAGCTGACGCAGAGCTTTGTAGCTTCATTGAAGATTATATGGCTAATACTAAAATGAAGCATAAACTTATCTATGCGGGCTTACTTAATAGCGATGAAATGGCCAGTTTAGTAAAAAAACACGATATGCATATTTGCCTGCGCCCAGAGTTAACTTATCCACACAATCTAGCAGCATTGGAACGCACAGCAAAAATAAAACCTGTTCGTTGGCTACCATGCAGCGGCATGCAGTACAGCTCGCCAGTACAACATGGCAATAAGTGGAATGAAGTTAAATTTATTCCAGAAACAATGAGGTTTCTTGCAGAAGCATTTAACAAACGTGACAATGATGAATTTATGACATTATGTGTAGGTAACTTTGCAAGATTATTATTTAGCCAACCAGCATCAGGTGAAACCGCAGAAAAAGAAGACATATGGGCTGGTTTTGATAAAGACAAACCTTTATATTAACACCTAATTATTACATAATATCCATTATGCGACAAAAATAAATTTGTGAGTTTATCTCCCCTAACTAGGCTATCTTTTTACAAATAAAGAAACCTCCCACAATACATGTGTGGGAGGTTTCTTTATTTATTTTTCGAGCAATGCCGATAAAAGTGTACCAGGTTTAATTTCCTGATTTTTATTAATACCATGCTTTAAAGCAAATGTTGTAAGGTTTAGCTTATTCTGTGGATTAGCCCGCCACTGGTTACCAGCTTCACGCACAAAGCGTAACATAGAAAGCGATAACCGAATATCTTCAAGCGCATTATGCCCAGCAGATCTGTCAACACCTAAAAATTCGAATTGTTCGTCTGAGTTTTGCAATCCAAAAGCTGCGTATCCTAAAGTAAAAGTATCAATTGCACGGTAATGAAACTCTACTTCTTCACCTATTTCAGCCATAACCTGTGTAAGAAACGCTTTATCAAAATTAGGGTTATGCCCTAAAAATAAGATAGAAGCACCAGTAACTACACCAAACTCTTTTAAATTTTGTGCGACGGCCACCATAGTTGGTGATGATGCTAGCGACTCTTGGCTCAAGCCGTGGATTTCTTGGGCTTTATTACTCCAATCAAAACGAGATTCATCAAATTGAATTGTACTATTAAATGAAGCTTTCTCTTCGAGGGTACGTGTATTAACAATACATGCTGCAATAGATAAACACTGAGAAGGTTTCTGCCCCTGCTTTTCTGTGCCAGGGATAATTATTCCACTGGTTTCTGTATCGCAAGCAAGAAAGAATTCTGGAAGATTATTCACTTGAATATTCCTTATAGAAATAGAAAGAAAAAAGGTATAGAAAAATTAAGAACTAATTACTTATTATTAACAGCAATCTAAACTTGTGCAAAGTTAAACTTATTTATCTCGTGCAACTGCCTTAATTTGACAAACTTCATGAAAGCCCGCCTCCCCGCCTTGACGACCAATTCCAGATGACTTATACCCACCAAATGGACTTATATGTCAGTGAGGTGGTTATAGCTTAAGCTATATAACCACCTCATTAGCTACTAATATTAGAACTCCATCAATTCTGTTAAGAATATTTCTCAGGTGTTTTTAGCCATTGGCGTGCACCGTCTATTTGGTCTAGTGAGAAATTACGTAGGACTGTTGGCATAAAACCACTCGCAGCTTTAGACACTGGGCTTATCCAGCCGATATCAGAAACAACGGCGCAATGGCTTATGTGTTTAACGTTGTTTATGTCGAACTTAATGCCTTCCCACATTAGTAATGGGTCAAAACCTTTAAAGTCTTCAACTACTTCTAATAATTTAATCGTTCCATTCTCTTCAACAAATTTCTCAAATTGTTTGGTAACTTTATGGAAGTCGTCTTTTGTAATCTTACCTTTAATAGAGAGTTCTATAATTTTCTCTTCTGGTATTTCTTTATAAGTAATGGACATGGTTCTTCCCTCTTCTATAAAAAATTACTTCTTTTTGAACATTGTATAAAATGGCGGTATAGCAGCAATTATACCTATAATTAAGTAAGTAGACCATTCTAAAGATAAAAGTGGAGGCCAAAGTTTAGCAATCATCAAAATTATTGCACCACTACTAAGTTTAATAAAAGATATGTCATACCATTTATAAAGTTTTATTTTTTTATTTAGCCATGTGAATAAATTCATTTTTATACCTTTCTTTTTACATCTTTAAATAAGTATATCATAAAAGTATCATTATATTAGCTATTCAAAAATTTAATTAATTGTGTTACTGTCCCGATTAACTAATTTTTTAAAATAATTTATAAAGGCTCGATACTAATGACAAATAAGGTAATCTCATTCCACTACACAGTCAAAAATAGCAAAGGCGAAGTTCTTGACAGTTCAGATGGTGGCGAACCAATGGCTTTTTTAACTGGTCAAGACCAAATTATTCCAGGCCTTGAAAAAGCTCTACTTGAAATGTCTTCAGGCGATAAAAAGAACCTTGTTATTGCAGCTGCAGACGCTTACGGCGCACGCCGTGACGACATGATGCAAGAAGTTGGGCGTAAAGAGCTTCCTGATGATATTTCTGTTGGTCAAATGTTCTCTGTTAGTGCAGACGAAAGTGGCGAAGCTACACATCTGGTAACTATTGTTTCTTTCAATGACGAAACTGTTACTCTTGATGCTAACCACCCATTGGCTGGTCAAGACCTAGAGTTTGATGTTTCTATATCAGAAATCCGCGACGCTTCTGCTGAAGAAGTTGAACATGGGCATGCCCATGGCGAAGGTGGACACCAACACCACTAAGCCTCTATACTAAATAAAAAAAGCCGCCTCCTTAAACAAAAGAGGCGGCTCTTTTATTTTTCAAGTATTACTATAGATAGCTATAATCAAAATATAAGGTAGTTAAAAATGTCATCACCCCTAAAGTTTATTACTAAGCTTATTGATTCTGTTAGAACGCTACGTAATCCAGACAATGGCTGCCCATGGCATTTAAAGCAAACTTTGGCTACTATTGCCCCGTTTACCAAAGCTGAGGCTTACGAATTAGGTGATGCTATAGAAAGCAACAACCCGCAAGAAATAAAAGAAGAGCTTGCCGATTTATTATTCCACGTTACGCTGTATGCACAGCATGCTGAAGAAAAAGGCTGGTTTTCTTTTGATGACATTGCCAAAGAAGCTGACGAGAAAATTCAGCGTCGCCACCCATGGGTTTTTGGCGATAAAAGCATCGAGTATTCCCCCGAGCAATGGCAAGCAATTAAGCAACAAGAAAACAAAAGCAAATCTGATGACAAAAGCAGTATATTAAGTGGCCTGCCTAAAAATATGCCTGCTCTTCTAACTTCGCACGAAATCCACAAGCGCGTTTGCGCTGTAGGTTTTAAATGGAAGGATATTTCTGGAGTATTAGACAAAGTCCATGAAGAAATAGACGAGCTAAAAGAAGCAATCGAATCTGGCGACAGAAAACACATGGAAGAAGAGCTAGGCGATGTATTATTTACAGCCGCAATTCTTGGGTACTATTCCGATATAAACCCAGAAAATGCTTTGGCTAGTTCTAACAGTAAATTTAAAAAACGTTTTGCTTATGTTGAAGGCCGTATGAAGCAACATAACTTTTCATTAATCCCAGAGAACTTCCAAAAAATGTCGCCATTTTGGCAAGAAGCTAAAGACATAGAAAAGGCAGAAAAAGAAAAAGCCTAATTATAAGCTTACAACCAAGGCCTAATACCCTTAGCAGGAAGTTCTTGTTGCACAATTCTTATATCTTTACCTATGTAAACACTTAAATTTTTACCTTCATTATCGACAAGCTGCAGAAGGTTTTTACTTGGGCATGGCACATAAGAGTTTATTGGCGCCACAACCCATTCTACAAGGTGGCAGTCTTCCATACTTATATCGCTTTTGCCTGATGTTGCTAGTAGCCTCTGCCCCCTACTCCATTCAAACACGCAACTATCGTTAATACAGACTTTATTGCTATTTTCAGGGCGTGGTAGTTTGTCTATTAAGTTAGAAAGTGTCTTTTTACGGATTTTATCTTCGCTGTATAGTAATTGGTATTGGTTATCTTGAGCAGCTAAAATAATTTTACCGCTATCTAAAACTAGTATAGAAGCCCCCGCAGACTGGTTAGCCAAAAATAACGGCATCAGGCTTAATAAAGCAATACCTGCAACTCGCCATTGCTTAACAATAAACGCTAATAATAACCCCCAACTACCCACAAACAATAAAAGCAGCATATCCGAATTAATAGTAGTGTAGCTAGCAGGAAGGTCGGCAACAAAAGCTGCAATTTTATTTAGAACACCCACACTATCTAAGAATAACGGCAATATGTAATCAGCCACGGCCTCAGGGCTAAGTAAGTATAAAAAACCTAATGGTAAAACAGCAATAGCTAACAATGGAATTGCTAGCATATTTGCAATAACACCAAGTAATGCCACTTGCTTAAAATGGAATGCCACCAACGGTGCAGTTGCTAAAGTTGCCACCAAAGAAACTTGAATCATATCCCACAGTCTATTATTTTTTGGGGTTAAAACACCCAAATAAATCCGTTGCCTATTGCGGGCATATACCCAAAATAATAGAGCAAGCGCTGCGGCAAAAGACAGCTGGAACGACGCACCTACAATAAGGTGTGGTTTATACAGCGCAATCCCCAATGCAACTAAAGCTAATATCCGCACTCCTAGGTGCAGCCGCCCGATAAGCATTGCAAAAAAGGCTGCACTAATCATCGCTAATGCTCGTAAAGTTGGTACGCTTGCACCTGCCAACAATGTATAAGCAGCAGCAGTTAACAAACCGCCAAAAGCTGCTATTTTTCTGATATCCAGATGCAATGGTAGGCTGCCAGAACGTACTAATAACCAAGCAAACAACAAATAAATAGCACCAGCAACCATACCTAAATGCATACCCGAAATAGCCATTAAATGTGCTAGCCCACTTTTACGGTAGTCCTCTTGGGTTTGTGGGGGGATACCGCCCCTGATACCTGTTAATAAAGCTGCAGCTACTCCACCATTTTCTGTTTGTTGTAACTTTTGCGCTGTGTTTTCTCTAAAGGTCCTAATGTTTTGCTGCCATGCGACGCTCTCGGATGGAGTTACATATAAATCTCCCATAACTACTCCAGTTGCAGATACTCCATCAAAAAACGACTTTTGCCGCCAGCTAAACTGTTCAGGGTGCAGCGCACGAGACGGTTCCGACAAACGGGCTTGTGCAGAAACTTCACTGCCACTTGCTATATTTTTTGCACGGCTATTGTGCATGCTAATAATCATACCCGGCCATTCTTGGGTATTGCCATTATTGTAGGTAGTTACCTTATTTAATAAAACCGTAGCAAAACCACTCTTTCGTAAGTTTACTTGCTCCGCTGTGCCAACAACCCATACTCGCTGCTGTTTTCCGCCATCCCAAAAAGGTGTATCGATAAGTGTAGTTTTAAAACTTGAGTAACCAACACCTAATAAAACACAAGATATCCAAAGCATTGTTAGCCCTGTAGCCCATGTCCAGTTAGCGTCTTTTGCAATAACTAAAATAGCAAATACTGCGATGACTATTGACAAGCTAAAAATATGCCATACCCTAGGCTCGGTAGGCAGCACGAAATAAAGCATTACGCCTAAAATGAATGCCAAAATATAAAGAGGAAAAACCCCTCCTGATAATGCTGGTTTTTCTATTCGTGTTACCATAAAAATAGGATGCTTGTTTTTTAAGTTTGCCGCAACAATTAAGAGGTTATATTTAGATGTCTAATAATACTCAGGTTCGTACTCGTTTTGCTCCATCACCTACCGGAATGCTTCACATTGGTGGCGCACGCACAGCTTTATTTAATTATTTATATGCAAAACACATGGGCGGCGAATATGTATTACGTATTGAAGACACCGACCTACAGCGCAGCACACCTGAAGCTATAGATGCAATCCTAGAAGGGCTATCATGGCTTGACATCCCCCATGACAACGAAATTGTTTACCAGACTAAGCAGCGCGATAAACACGTAGCAGCAGTAGACAAAATGCTTAAAGAAGGCACAGCTTACAAATGCTATTGCACTACAGAAGAGCTTGCAGCAGTTAGAGCCGAACAACAAGCAGCCAAACAAAAAACAATGTACAACCAAAAATGCCGCGAACATAACGGCACATTAGACATGCCATATACGGTACGCCTAAAAACTCCACACGAAGGTTTTACAACTTGGGTTGATGCTGTCCAAGGTGAAATAAAATACCCTAATAAAGAGCTAGATGACCTTGTATTATTACGTACCGATGGTAACCCCACATATAACCTAGTAGTTGTTGTTGATGACGCAAATATGGGCATTACCCATATAGTAAGGGGTGACGACCATATTAATAATACACCTAAACAAATACTAATTTACCAAGCACTAGGTTTACCATTACCAATTTTTGCCCATGTGCCACTTATTCATGGTGATGACGGCAAGAAGCTATCGAAACGCCATGGTGCAGTATCGGTTACCGCATTCCGTGATGAAGGGTTCTTACCGCAAGCAGTAAGCAACTATTTACTACAACTAGGCTGGTCTTGCCCATCAGACATTCTAAGCCGTGAAGATGCTATTAAACAATTTGATATTAGCGGCCTTAACAAAGGTGCAGCTAACTTTAGTACCCAAAAGCTAGAATGGCTAAACAGCCAATACATGATGGCAATGAGCGGAGAAGAGTTACTAGCAGCAATCACCCTATTCTTGAAAACAAAGGCTAGTGATATTCAATCTGCAAGGCTTATAAAAGGTTTGCCAGCCCTAGCAAAAAGGGCGAAACGTTTAACCACATTAGCAGAGCAGTCTGCAATTTATCTTGTTGAAAGCCCAGTACAACCTAACGAACAAGCCCAGTCTTGCCTAGACGCAGACAGCATCGAAAGGTTGTCTAAACTAAAAGAAAAGTTGCTACAAACTAACGATTGGTCAGCCACAACTTTAGATGAAACCATCGGTATGTTTGCGAATGAGCATGGCTATAAAATGCCACAAATAGGCAAACCACTTAGAGCTGCTCTAGTTGGCACAACTCAAGCACCCTCTTTAGGTGAAATTATGTGGGTTCTCGGTAAAGACGAAACACTTGCTAGACTTGGCGATATAGCTTAAAATTTAATTAAATAAAAAATTGTTCAATTAATAAAGAGGAAACACCCATGACTACTGCACAACAAGAAAAACGCACGATGTCTGTAACCCTACCAGTCATGAGTGGAACCACAGGGCCGGATGTACTCGACGTACGTAGCCTTTACAAAGATACAGGCAACTTTACTTTTGACCCCGGGTTCATGTCTACAGCCTCTTGCGAATCAGCAATTACATTTATTGACGGCGACCAAGGTATACTTTTATACCGTGGTTACCCTATCGAACAATTAGCAAATGCCTCTACTTATCTCGAAGTTTGCCACCTACTAATGCACGGCGAGCTACCAAGCAAAACAGAGATGGAAGAGCTAAACAAAACATACCGTAACCACACCATGGTACACGAGCAAATGCGTGCATTCTTTAGTGGGTTCCGTCGTGACGCGCATCCTATGGCTGTTATGGTGGCTGTTGTTGGTGCACTGTCGGCTTTCTACCACGACTCGCTCGACATTAACGACCCTAAACAGCGCGAACTTGCTGCTTACCGCATGGTTGCTAAGATGCCAACCTTAGCAGCAATGGCTTATAAATACACAGCTGGTCAACCTTTTGTTTACCCTAAAAATAGCTTTAGCTACGCTGAAAACTTTTTACACATGATGTTCTCTCTACCAACAGAGGAATACACACCAAGCCCAATTATTGCCCGTGCGATGGATCAAATATTTATTCTCCATGCCGACCACGAACAAAATGCTAGTACCTCTACAGTGCGTTTGGCTGGTTCATCAGGTGCCAACCCATTTGCTTGTGTTGCGTCTGGTATTGCGTCTTTGTGGGGGCCTGCACATGGTGGTGCTAACCAAGCAGTTTTAGAGATGCTCGAAGAAATTGGCAGCGTAGAAAACATCCCTGCTTTTATCGAAAAAGCTAAAGATAAAACAAGTAATGTCCGACTAATGGGCTTTGGGCACCGAGTTTACAAAAACTTTGACCCCCGTGCAAAAATACTACGCGATCGTTGCCACGAGGTACTAAAAGAAATGGGTAAAGAAGACCCAATGCTAGATATCGCAATGGAGCTAGAGCGCATTGCACTAAGCGACCAATACTTTATCGACCGTAAACTATACCCTAATGTGGATTTTTACTCGGGCATTATCATGAAAGCAATTGGTATCCCTGTAAGTATGTTTACAGTTATCTTTGCAATGTCGAGAACAGTCGGCTGGATTAGCCACTGGCTAGAGATGATCGGCGAACCAGGCCAAAGAATCGGCCGCCCCCGCCAACTATACATCGGCAAACCACAACGGGACTATGTACCAGCTGCAAAACGCTAATAGCATTTATTAGGCACTAAACATGAAAATAATTACTATAATTTTTGTAGCTATATTAGCTATTCCTGTAATTTCTTTTGCAGAACCCGCAATTAAAAGTATTAATAAAAACAATACTATTAATTGCGGTTATGTAGAGTATGTGCCCTCTTTAATTAAAGACCTAAACACAGGGTCATGGTCAGGTTTTGACTATGAAATTATGCAAGCAATTGGTAAAAGACTAGAAATAAAAGTAGAACATTCTGTTTCCACAGGGTGGGCCACAATAGTTACAGACCTTAATGCCCGTAAATTTGATATGCTGTGTAATGGTTTTTGGGTACACCCAAATGTTGGTAAATTTGCATTATTTTCTACCCCTATATTCTACCAACCTGTTTTTATTGTTGCCCGAAAGAACGACAAGCGTTTTACGACAGATACAAACCTAAACACAGCAGATTTTAAGATGGTAGCTATTGATGGCGATAATCCTATCCATATTGCAGAGCTAGACTTCCCAAAAGCAGAAATATTTACATTGCCTAACATGACAGATTTTTCCCATGTATTAGTTAGTGTAGCAAATAATAGAGCTGATTTTACAATTGTTGATGCTTATACATTTGGTATTTATAACGAGAATAATCCTGATAAGCTTAAGATTGTGTCACCACAAAAACCAATAAGAATATACCCAGTTAGCTACGTATTTAATGCAGAAGACCATGTATTACAAGGTGCTATAAATGCAGCAATTAATGAGCTATCCTTAGATGGTTCTATAGATCGCATACTAAATAAATACGATAAATACCCCAACTCTTACTACCGCAAAATTAAGCCGTATAAATAGTTATTACCAATTGTAATAATTGGTAATAACTGAATGATAAAGAGTAAAATTACTTCTGAGGCTCTTGGCGTTCAAACAATGTGTTGATCTTTAAACGATGACAAAGAAAATCTATACTACCTGTTACACCAAGCATTCCACCTTGTGTAAGTTGATCGTCTAAATTAAGGAAGTGCATTTCTTTATGAGAATGTGGCACAAGAAGAATAACTGTTTTTCTAGCAAAATCAGTCCGACATTTTAACAAAATGCAATCTAAGTAATATCTATCATATTCATTATAAGTTTCTTCTTCGTCTTCTTCGTCTTCTTCATTAGCAGCAATACATTTGCAACACGTAGAAAGACCTAATTCAGTATAATAAACAACGTTATTATTAAATACAGCAAGAGCTTCCCCATCTGCACGGCTAGCAAAATATTCAGTGCTCTGTGTTACCAAGTCCTCACCTGTCTTATCTACCTTAAAACCTTCTCCTTGGCATTCGAATGAAACCTTAAGTTCTAGGCGTTCACAAAAGGTATAGATTAAACCTAATAGAGACTGTTTCTTATCTAATGAAATCTCTTTTTCTGAGTTGCGGAAACATAATATTTCAGAGGGTTCAGGAACAATAATAACAATAGTTCTCATAAGAAAATCAGTCCGACATTTAAATGAGATACAGTCTAAGCGTGATTTATTAGCACTATCATCATCATTACTATGCTCAGGGCAAGGGTCGTGAGTTACCGAACCATAAAAAACAACCTTTTTGTTAAACACAGCAAGGCCTTCGCCACTAGCAGTGCTAATAAAATATTTAGCGTGGAATACCCGTTCCATCATCACAAAAAAGCCTCGGTAGAATTAACATAGAATAACCATACAAAACATATCACAAACTTAATCTAAGAAATAATTAAATTTAACTAGCCTTGGCGTAGCTGTCTTCTTGCTTTTTCCATTCAAAGCACAACAGGACTATTTACCCGCTGCAAAACGCTAATAGCGCATAAAAGCAGAAAAGAGCCCGCAAGGGCTCTTTTCTTTTTCTAGTTATCGTTTATAACATCCTATCTCCAGAATTCTTAATTCCTGCACCATAGACAATGCCCAACTCTGTCGGAAAGGTACACTCTTTTAGAGTCCCTTCTATTTTTATAGAGATTCCAGAAGGATTGCCATTGTAGCTACCTACATGTTCTCCATTTAGGATAACCTTACCCCCAAAATATGCAGTATCTATACCCTCATACTTCTTACCATTAACAGTTACTGTTGCCATAAGTTTTCACCTTTTAGCTTATTAAAAAACAAGAAGATCACAACATCGGAAGATGCTATGCGAATATTTAACTATTTATAGTTATTAAATTAAGTAAATCAAGACTTATAGCAATAAATATTTAACTAGCCTTGGCGTAGCTGTCTTCTTGCTCGATGGTTTCGGTGGTTATGCCGTCTAGGCTTTCGAGCTTTAAGCGCAGTTGGCGGTTTACTTGGTAGCTTTGTGCTAAGCGGATAATTACTTGCCCCATGCCGCTAATCGGAATGCTTAGTTCTATAGCTGTTCGCCCTATTTCTTGGTCGAGGAAAAGTCCTTTAATGCTATCTACTTGCTCGGGTGATTGGAGCAGCAAGCGTAGCGATTTACCTCGTTCTAGCCCTTTGTCTAGTTTGCCCATGCTTTCTACTGTAATGCGTAGTTCGTCTGATGAGTTATCTAGATTTAAATTAAAAATAAATGGCCCCTCTTCGTCCATTACCAAAGCTAGCCGTTCGTAAGCTTCAGGGAATAGAAGCACCTCTTGGTGCCCTGAGCTATCAGAAATAGTTAAAAATGCCATCCTCTTACCAGATTTTGTGCGCATTTCTCGTTTTGATAAAATAATCCCTGCAATTCGAACTTCTTTTTTGCCGCCCGCAGCTAGCATTTGCAAATCAATTGTTTTACTTAGGCCTTGCTGTTGGGATAGTTCTTCTTTAAAGGCATCCATTGGGTGAGCTGATAAATAAAAACCAATTGCTTGCAGCTCGTTTGCTAGCTCTTCTAGCGTATCTAGTTTTGGTGCTTCTATTAATGATGGCGGTTGTAAGGTGGTAACGTCGTCTCCACCAAACAGCCCAATTTGGTTGCTAGACTTATCGGCAAAGGTTGCTTGCATATAACCAAGGAGTATTTCGACACTGCTTAATAATTTATTGCGATTAGGCTCAAACTCGTCAAATGCGCCGCCTTTAATTAGTGCTTCCATTTGCCGTTTGTTGATAAACTTAGGATCCATCCTTGCCATAAAATCTATAACACTGGTAAAAGAGCCATTCTCTGCCCGCTCTTTTTCAACGAACATCATAGCTTCGGCCCCTGCACCTTTTACAGCACCTAAAGCAAAACGTACGGCGTCACCTTCTACCTTAAAATCTACAAATGATTTATTAATACATGGCGGAAGTAATTTTATCTCCATCCGGTCTAGGTCTTGTTTAAATTTAAATATCTTTTCGGTATTGCCGCTATCTAAAGTCATAGACGCTGCCATAAACTCTTTAGGGTAATGAGTTTTTAAATACAGTGTTTGGTACGACACCAAAGCATAAGCAAGCGCATGTGATTTGTTAAAACCATAACCCGCGAATTTGTCGATGGTATCAAAAATATCGTTAGCAAATTTCTCGGTAACACCTTGGGCTGCAACTGCGCCTTCTACAAAAACTTTGCGTTGTTTTGCCATTTCTTCAGGCTTTTTCTTACCCATTGCACGGCGTAAGTTATCGGCTCCACTAAGGGTATAACCAGCAAATTTTTGTGCACATTGCATTACTTGTTCTTGGTAAACAATAATGCCGTAAGTCTCGGTAAGGTAGTCGTCAAAAGATGGGTGAATACTTGCAATCTCCTCATCGCCGTGTTTACGAGCAATAAAACTTGGGATGTTCTCCATCGGGCCTGGGCGATAAAGGGCAATTAATGCCACAAGGTCAGCAAAAAGGCTAGGTTTAGCATCCCTCATTAGGCTTTGCATGCCGCTGCCCTCAACTTGGAAGATACCAATTGTATTACCTGTTTGTAGTAGCTCGTAGCTTTTTTGGTCGTCCATCGGGAATAGGTCTGGGTCTAGTTTTTTACCGCAAGTATGCTCTATATTCTCGATACTTTTACGGATTGTCGTAAGTGTTTTCAACCCTAAAAAGTCGAACTTTACCAGCCCTGTTGCTTCCGCATCAAACATCGGGAACTGTGTTGCAGGCAGAGGTGCTCGAGGGTCACGATATAGTGGGCATATAGTAGAAATTGGGTTAGGTGCAATAATAACCCCTGCCGCATGGGTAGAGCAATGGCGGTAGCTACCTTCGAGCTGCATGGCGATATCTAGCAGTACTTTTACGTCATCATCAGTGTCGTATAGATCTTCTAAGCGTTCATCATCGTTCATTGTTTCCTTGATAGTACCAGCCTTAGGCCCTTCTGGGATGAATGATGCTATTTGCGAGACTTGCCCAAACGACATTTGCAAAACACGCCCCACATCACGGATACATGCTTTGGCTTTTAATGTTCCAAATGTGATGATTTGCGACACCAACTCGTCGCCATATTTACGGCGAACATAGTCGATAACCTCTTCACGTCGCTCTTGGCAAAAGTCGATATCAAAATCGGGCAAACTTACTCGGTCTGGGTTCAAGAAACGCTCGAACAATAAGTTATGGCAGATAGGGTCAACATTAGTAATTTTGAGGGCATAAGCAACCAAAGAGCCAGCCCCTGAGCCACGCCCTGGACCTACAGGAATACCATTTTCTTTAGACCATTTGCAAAAGTCAGAAACAATAAGGAAATAACCGTCAAACCCCATCCGATTAATAATACTTAACTCAAAATCCAACCGTTTTTGGTATGTTTCTTTAAGTTCATCATCTAATTCTATAGTTTTAAGGCGATGTTGTAACCCTTGGTTAGCCTCTTCTTTTAAAATGTCGGCTACAGGGCGTTTGTCCTTTTCATCTTCCCATTCGGGCATATAGTTCATACCCATTGGCACTTTAAAGGCACAACGTTGGGCAATAACTACGGTATTATCGGCAGCTTCTGGCAGGTCTGCAAAAAGTGCTCGCATTTCGTCGGATGATTTTAAATAATGTTCTGTGCTTAGTTGCGGGCGGCTTGGATCGGCAAGTGTCAAGCCTGCACCAATACACATTAGAACCTCGTGTGCTTTGGCTTGGTCTCTATGCAAAAAACGACAATCATTTGTTGCCACAAGTGGCAGGTTAAGCTCGTAGGCAAGCGCTACTAAGTCTGCCTCTACTAACTTTTCTTCGTGTAGGCCGTGGCGTTGTAACTCTACATAAACTCGGTTTGGCATTATCCTCGAGAGTTCTTCTAAAAATTCTTTCGCAAGCTCTGGGGCTTCATCTTTAATATGGCGTGCAGGCCTACCGGTTTTAGCGTCACCAGTTAGTGCGATAATGCCTTCAGAGTGAGCAGCTAATTGCTCTAGAGTAATTTGTGGGGCTTCGTCAGGAGATGTCTCTATATAGGACTTACTTGATAACTCAATTAAGTTCCTCCACCCTTGCTCGTTCTGCACCAATAAAGTTAATGTGTCTGGTTCTATTATTTCGGCAGTTGATGCGTTGCCTGTTCTATGCAGACCAATTGTTGTACCAATAATTGGCTGTATTCCTGCATCAGGGATGTATTTACTCATCTCTACTGCGCCAAATAAATTATTAATATCGGCAATGCCTACCGCAGGCATTTTTAGTTCTTTAGCACGAGCAGCAATTTTTTTGATAGAAGGCATCCCTTCTAACAAAGAAAAAGTACTTTTAATATTTAAATGGATAAACTCACTCATGAGGTGTGCATCTTCCATGCTCTATAGTGTAAAGCTTATCACATTTATCGGCTAATTTACGGTTATGGGTTACTAGTATAACTGCGGCATCCTCTTGGCGGATAAGCTCTTCGAATAAGTCAAAAACAAGGGCAGCACTTGCGGTGTCTAGGTTACCTGTTGGTTCGTCTGCAAAAAGTAGTTTAGGGCGATTTAGCAGCGCACGAGCTACAGCAACTCGTTGCTGTTCACCGCCTGAAAGCTCCGCAGGGAAATGAGCCATTCTTTCTTGCAACCCAACTTTTTCTAGTAGCTCTGCAGCATGTGTGCGGTTTTCTTTATTGCCTTTGCCGCCAATAATTGCTGGCATTAGCACGTTTTCGAAGGCTGTAAACTCTGGCAATAAATGGTGGTATTGATACACAAAACCAAAAGCAACATTCCGCAGTTTAGAGCGTTCGGCGTCACCTGCAGCACCAAGGTCTTTACCTTCGTATAAAACATGCCCGTTATCGGGTTTGTCTAGCAAACCCATTAGGTATAAAAGAGTACTTTTACCAGACCCACTTGGCCCTACAATTGCTGCGGTTTGCCCGTGGTTTATAGAAAAGTCAACCCCTTGCAAAATGTCTAGTTCTTCAGCTTCTGTTTTAAAAGTACGACTAACATTTTTTAGCTCTAGTAGAGGTATTTCATTATTACTCATAGCGCAGCGCCTCCACAGGGTCCATCTTCGTTGCTTTCCATGCAGGGTATAGACTGGCTAAAGTGCTTAAGCTAAGACTGGTCATAATTATTATTATTATCTCTTCAGGTATTATTTTGGCTGGCAATGAACTTAAGAAGTAAACCTCACCACTAAATAGTCGTGTTCCAGTTAAAACTTCGATAAAGCCAACAATAGGTTGCAACTGCCATATAATTAGCAATCCTAACGTTACTCCTAGCATTGTACCAACCAAGCCTACCCAGAAACCACTTAGAAAGAACAGGCGCATAATGTCGCCACGTTGAGCACCCATAGTACGCAGAATGGCAATGTCCCGCCGTTTGTCGTTTACTGTCATCATTTGTCCAGTGATAATATTAAATGCTGCAACCACCACAATTAATGCCAAAATAATAAACATTGCAACCCGCTCTACTTGCAAAGCTTCAAAGAACTGGCGGTTAGAATCTACCCAAGTTGTAACCGTCCCCGAGCTATCTACCAAGCGACGCAATGTAGGCATATAGCCCACTATATGCGATGGCTTGTCTACGCTAAGCTCGATAGCTGTAATAAGGTTGCCTATTTTATAAAAACTTTGTGCTGCTTTTATCGGGATAAACATCAACGCACTATCGTATTGGTGCATCCCAACCTCAAAGATAGCTGCTACTTCGGCACGCATCATCCGTGGTACAAACCCCATTACGGTATGTGTCCCTTGCGACGACATAAGGCTAATGCTGTCACCGACATAAACCCCCAATTGCTGCGCCAGAATTTTACCTATCACAATTTTTGTTGTGCCTTGATCAAAGTTAGATAAGCTCCCCGCAATAATATTTTCGCCAATAAGCTCGTTAGACATTAAGTCAGACGTGCTCATCGCACGAACCATACCACCAACTGCACGACGGTTAGATGCCACCATCGCTTGCCCTGCTACATATGGAATGGCAGATGTTACTATTTCTTTTGTAAGTGCAATTTCGCTAATTTCTTTCGCACGGGATTCTGTCATGGCAGGTTCGGTTATTTGTGCATGCCCTGTCGCACCTAAAATGCGGTCGAGCAGTTCAGCACGGAACCCTGCCATAACTGCCATAACAACAATTAAAGCTGCAACGCCTAAAGCAATCCCCACAAATGAAAACCCAGTAACTACCGACACAAACCCACGCCTAGCACGTAGGTAACGTAAGCCAACGGTATGCGCGAATCCCATCTGTTAAGCAGCCTTTCCTACTAGTGCTTGTGGTATTTCACCTAGTGGCAAGTTTGTTGTTTCGCCTGTTCTACGGTTTTTCCATTCGGCTATGCTATCTTTTAAACCTCTTGGTCCAATTGTGCATTGCCATGGGCAGCCGATAAGGTCAGCATCAGAAAATTTCTGCCCTGCGCCTATATCACGGTCGTCGTAAAGTACATCGTAGTTTTGTTCTTTAAACTGGCTGTATAGCTTTTCGCAAGCGTTGTTACAGTCGTCATCTTTTGCACGTAAGTTTATTATGTGGATATTAAATGGCGCAAGCTGCTCTGGCCAAATAATGCCTTTTTCATCGTAGTTTTGTTCGATAGCTGCAGCCACAATCCGAGAAACCCCAATACCGTAGCAACCCATCTGTATAGTAGCTTCTTTGCCATCATCACCAAGAACATTTGCATTCATCGGGGCCGAATAAGTCCCCTCTAGTAAAAATATGTGCCCTACTTCAATCCCTTTTGCTTCTTTTAAACGTTCACTAGGAATAGCGCAAGTGTCAGCGTCATGTTTTTCAACGTTTACGGCGTAGTCACCGTCAGTATCAAAAATTAATGTGTCTTCACCAGTTTCGGCCAACACATGGAACTCGTGCGAGTAATCGCCGCCTATATCGCCAGTGTCGGCGTATACCATGCGCCAATCAAGCCCGAGGCGATTGAAAATACGGTGGTAAGACTTCTGCATTAATTCGTATGATTTTTTAGCGTTATCGATAGATACATCAAACGAGTAACAGTCTTTCATCAAAAACTCTCTACCACGCATCAAGCCAAACCGAGGGCGAACCTCATCACGGAATTTTGTTTGGATTTGGTATAGCATTATTGGCAATTGCTTATACGACTGCACATTGTTACGCACTAAGTCTGTAATAACTTCTTCGTGGGTTGGACCTAGGCAAAAATCACGGTCGTGGCGGTCTTTAATTCGGAGTAGCTCTGTACCGTATTTTGCATCGCGCCCTGTTTCTTTCCATAGTTCTAAAGGTTGCACCATTGGCATTAGGATTTCTTGTGCGCCTGCTGCGTTCATTTCCTCACGGATAATATTCTCAACTTTTTTTAGAACTTTTAAACCAAGTGGCAAATAATTATAAATACCCGATGTTACTTGGCGAATCATCCCCGCACGCAACATCAAGCGATGCGAAACTACCTGTGCTTCAGCTGGGTTTTCTTTTAAAGTTGGTGCAAAATATGATGATTGACGCATAAGTTCTAGCGACTCCTTTTATTTAGAATAGACGCATTGTAACTGATAATAATCGATAGGCAACGGCGTAATTAATGTATAAGGCTAAAAATGATGCATTTTTACGATTGACAATTACTAATTAAAAGGTAATTTATGCCTTGCTTATATTTAATATGGCGGGGTAGCTCAGTCGGTAGAGCAGTAGAATCATAATCTATTGGTCGGGGGTTCAAGTCCCTCCCCCGCTACCATATTTTATTCTTTCAAATACAGGAACCCAAACAGTGGAAAATGTATTCACCCCCAGCCAAGGTATTATTGGTCTTGCACTTTACGGTGTAGTTATGATTAGCCTCGCATTATGGTCACGCCGAAATCACACTCAAGATAAAATAGAGTTTTTACTTGCAGGTCGTAATGTGGGTATTTTATTTGGTGCAATGTCGGCTGCGGTTTCTTGGGTATGGGCACCAGCTTTATTTGTTGGCGCACAAAAAGCTTACGAGCAAGGCATTGCAGGGCTTTTTGCATTTTGTTTTCCTAATTTTTTGGCGTTGATTATATTTTCGATTATTGCATTAAAAGCACGTAAAATTTTTCCTCAAGGTTTTACCTTACCGCAGCTGATGAAAGACAAGTACGACGGTAAAGTCCATAAGCTTTATCTTACTCAGTTCCTTGGTTTGCAGACGGTTTCCTTTTCAATCCAGCTTTTAGCGGGTAGCACGCTTATTTCATTATTAACTGGGTTAAGCTTTTCTATGGTTGGGGTTGGTCTTGTTGTAATTGCTTTGTCTTATTCTTTAATTGGTGGGTTGCGTGCTTCGATTATTACCGACCTTCTACAGATGACTCTTATTTTAGGAGTTATCATAGCAGTTATTCCTAGCTCAATTAATAGCGCAGGTGGGTTCGAAGCTGTTATCGGTGGGTTAAGTGGTGTATCAGGAATTGGTGGGAATATCCTTGACCCGTGGATTTTATATTCTTTCGGAATACCAGTTGCAATTGCGCTAATTACAGGGCCTGTGTCTGACCAAATGCAATGGCAGCGTGCATATGCGTTGGGTTCAGACAAAAATGTTGTTAAAACTTTTATTCTGGCAGCATGTTTATTTATTTTAGTACCGCTATCATTATCAACCCTAGGTTTTATAGCTGCTAACCCAGATGTTTCTGCCGCATGGAATATTACCAGCGCACAAATGGTAGGCCCAATAGCTGTATCTAACCTATTGCCCGACATCATGCTACTTGCTTTTAGTGTGATGCTGCTTTCTGGGTTAACCTCAACCTTAGACTCTATCCTTTGTGCAGTATCATCATTAGTGGCAGTTGATGTTTTTAACGAGCATGATGGAGAGTCAAACAGAAATGGTCGCAATGTTCTTATTGCACGTTTAGGTATGCTTGGGGTGGCTATAGTTGGTTTGTCTATGGCGCTAATACCCGAAATAAAAATTATCCACCTATGGTTCTTTGCTACAACGTTTAGAGCACCTAGTTTTATACCAACAATTCTTACTATGTTCTGGAAACCTATGAAAAGCAATGTAGTGTTTTGGTCAATCCTGCTTGCATTCCTTATCGGTGGCCCTACATATGTTATAGGTACAATAATAGGCAACCCTCATATGGTGGTAGCAGGTAGTGTATTACCTATTATTATTAGCACCTCAATTTGCCTTTTATGGAGTAGAATTAAAACGACTAATCCTAATATTATAAAAACGTTTATAAAAGCTTAAGAATAGCCAAAGGGCATTTGTAACCATGAAACAAACAATAAGAACTGTTTTAATATCAGCCGTTGTTGGGCTATGTAGTGCTTTATTTATAGTGCAAAGCCATACTCCACAGCAAATAGAAGTAGATAATAAAGTTAAAACAGAAATATCAAAACTAAAATGCGGCTATGCTACATGGCCACCATTTTTAGTAAAAGACCCTAATACTGGTGAATTAAGTGGTATCTCATATGACTTGATTACATCCCTATCAGAAGCAATGAACATTGAGTTTGAATGGGTTGAAGAAGTTGGATTTGGCGACTTTTTAGAGGGTTTTAATACTAATAGATATGACGTTATGTGTGTAACTATATGGCCTGAGCCTGAAAGAATTAAACGTTCGACAGTAACCATCCCTCTCCATTATTCGGTTCTTTATGCTTATGTTCGTGCAGGCGACCATCGCTTTGATGGCGACCTATCTAAAATTAATTCTCCAGAGGTAAAAACTATTTATATTGAAGGAGATATGGGTGGTGAAATAAAAGACTTCCCTAACTCTTCAAAATTTGCTTTACCGCAGATGTCAGATCACAGCCAAATGCTAATATCTCTAGTAACCGGAAAAGGTGATGTTTTATTTCTTGACGATGGCATAATCAAAGATTTCGAGAAAGAGAACCCTGGTAAAGTTAGAAGAGTTTCAGGAGTTGAACCTGTTCGACTATTCCCTGAGTTACTATCGATGAATAATAATATATCTCACCTTAAACCTGCATTTGATGCTGCTATTAATACTATGATAGCAGATGGTACAATGGCGCGTATTCTAAGCAAATATGACGTCAGCACCTATGCAGAAAAAATTGAATTAGACATTACAGATAAAACCCCTCAACCATGACAGAATACGCCATTATCGCAGCAATCGGCTTTATAGCTTTCATTTTAAAAGGGATGATAGGCACAGGTACAAGTACTGTTATTGTGGCATTATCGGCTCTTGTTATCGAGCCTAAGTTAGCAGTTGTTTTAGCAGCATTTGTTAATATATACGGTGGCCTTGCGATGTTACGTGTTGACCCAGTCCCCATAGCAAATCGTTATTGGGTAGCTATCGCAATAACAATGTTTATTGGCTCTGTTATAGGGGCGATGGCTTTAAAGGTAATTGATAATGATATTTTCAAAGTTATATTAGGTATCGCATTTTTAATTGTATCAGCGCAATTCCTACTTGGTAACAGCAATAAAAAAGCAGGCAAATCTACAGCTCCTAATAGTGCTAATATTAAAGACTTAGGCGTAGGCACTTTTGCTGGTTTTTGTGGTGGTTTTATTGGCGTTAATGCCCCTCCTCTTATGTTCCATTTTGGTAGGCACTTAAATAAACAAAATTTACGGCGTTTATTAACATTAATTTTTATTCCTGCGGCTATTGCACAAACAGTAACTTTTTACTTTAACGGCATGCTAACCACCCAAGTTATAACTTATGGAATAATTATAATTCCTGCTATGTTTTTAGGGATTTACCTTGGCAATAAAGCACATAACCTTGTGTCTGAAGAGTTGTTTAAACGTATTATTGCTATATTCCTGCTTTTTATATCTATAAAATTAATTATATTTGGGTAAAGGGAAAAAGATATGCTAACTGAAAATGAAGGCTATGTTTTATTCTTAATATATGGCGTTATTATCCTATCGCTAGTTCTATACACCTCTAAAAAATCTCAAGGTGCCGACGACTTTCTTGTTATGGGTAGAGGTTTAGGTGTTTTTAGAGGTGCATTAAGCATGGCTGTGTCTTGGATATGGGCACCAGCAATATTTATTTGTTCTCTCCAAGCTTATGAACAAGGTTTACCTGGTGTATTTTGGTTTACTGCACCTAATATTTTAACATTCTTTGTTTTTGCTATATTTGCTGTAAAAATGCGCGAGATACTGCCTAAAGGGTATGTTGTTTCAGAGATATTCCATTATAAGTTCCCTAAAGTTCAGTCGGTACACATTGCAGCATCTGTAGTTACTTTTGGCTACCAACTTGGAGCTATAATAATTAACTGCGTTGCGGGTGCGACGCTGATAAACTTGCTTTCGGGCATTTCTTTTGAGATAGGTGTGTTGTTAATGGCGGGTTTATCATTAAGTTATTCCTTAATTTCAGGTTTGCGTGCAAGTGTGTTATCTGACGTGGCGCAAATGCTGATGATACTTTTTATAACAATAATAATAGTGCCATGGGTAGTTATTGAAGCGGGTGGCATAGCTGCTATTTCCTCAGGGCTTGGCGGCTACTCGGGAGAATACAGAAATGTTCTAGACCCAGGCGTTGCCTTTGCTTTTGGTATAGCAATGACACTAGGGTTATTATCGGGGCCAGTTGCAGACCAAATGTTTTCCCAACGTGCATTTGCAGCCAAAAAAAGTGCTTTGGTAAAAATATTTATATATGGTGGGTTAATATTTGGCCTTGTACCTATAGTGTTATCCGTACTTGGTTTTATTGGTGCTAGTGGTGTACAAAATGGATTGTTTGAAATATCCGACAGCCAAATGGTAGGCCCTGAAGTTGTAGGCTATTACCTACCAAAATGGGCATTGGCATTATTTGCTATCATGGCTTTTGCGGGCTTAACCTCAACATTGGACAGTGCCTTTAATGCGGTTGGCTCTTTAACTGCTAAACTAAAAATAGTTGGTAGCGACGACAACAAAACCATACTTATAGCAAGACTAGGCATGGTTCTATTTGCATTTATTGGTGTTTCTATTGCACTACTACGCCCCGAGTTACTATGGGTGTTTCTAATATATGGTGCTTTAGCATCGTCTATTTTTATTCCATCGTTCTTAGCGCTGTATTGGGACAAATTAAATGGTAAAGCAGCTGCAATAGGTATTATATCTAGCTTTATTATAGGTACCCCCTTGTCTATTTACGCTAACGTAACAGGAAACACCGACCTAATAGTTCTGGCAGCCTTAATAAGCATTACTCTAAGTGGGGTTATCTCGTTTACTCTATCTTTACTGATTAGAAAATACTGTAATTAATATTCTACTCGGCACTTGTTTTTAATGCTACCATTTCCATATATGGAATCTACCTCCAAATTTAGGAAATATTTATTTATGGCTACTAAAAAAGATGAGTTACCACAATTAGCACAAAATATGCGCCGCATTATGGGCGAGATGGGGTTTAATGCTTCTGATTTATCAAAAAAATCTGGGGTGTCGGTGGCGTCATTAAGCCGTATCCTCGGGGGGCAAGTCAACCCCGGGATTAACCATATTTCCGCTATATCTAAAGCTTTAGAGGTATCTATAGACTCGCTCGTTTTGCCAAATGGGGTGCATGCTGTTACACAAAAATATACCCCTGACGACTCTACTACAAAGCAACACCACGAAGAAGCCAGTTTACGTTCCGAAACAGATATTTTAGTATCTTTTATTCTTGAAGATACCGACTACACCCCTAATGAAGCAGCGCGCCTATTAGCTAATGCTGCGACTGCTAGTTGGGTACATAGCTGGACACAAGACCTAGTCGACACAGAAAATGCCTCCTACCCCAAGCCAACCATAGCTATGCAAGTAGGGCACAGGAAAATATCGGTTGATGTTGCGTTCCCTGAAAGTTTGTTTGAGGAAGGATCTATCGTTAGCCTGATTTCTGTTATTACTGCATCTTGCACAAGTACTGGCGCAAGAGTTGACGATATTCGCATCCCCCCTGTTTTACTGAGGACTTATAGCGGCCCATCGTTTGGTGTACAAGGTTTACGCGATAAAACCCAAAAATATGGGCGTCCGTTATTGTCTGCAACTATGCGCCCTATAACAGGTCTGTCGCCACGGATGTTTGCAAACGCAGTTTTTGAAACGCTCAAAGGCGGGGTTGACATTACTTGCGACCCCACCCTACTCCACAGTGTGCCTAGCAACAATTGGCGAGATAGATTTAACTATGTTTCAGAAGCTGTGTCTGACGCCCAATACTACAGCGATGAGCTTAAACTACATGCGGCAAATGTTACCGCTAGCACTGTTGAAGAGATGCTACTACGTGCCGAATACGCCGCAGAGCATGGCACACATGCCGTCATGGTAGATAGTGGTGCAGTTGGCTGGTCAGGTGTACAAAGCCTTGCCAAGTTCTGCCAAGAAAACAAATTAACCCTATGTGCATTAGGTGGCAGAGCATTACACAATGGCCCACTTAGCCAACAGCTTGTTGCTAAATTATTAAGATTTGCTGGTGCAGATATTGTAAGTGTTGGTAGCCCACTGCGTGGAACAGCAATGGCTAGGCGCAACGTTAAAGGTATTACTCGCTCACTAGAAGCACACAACATGCCCGCATTCCCAGAGGGGCTTATTATGTTTGATCAACCAACATGTGGGATACAAGCATCATGGCCAGCTTGTGGGGGTGGGCATAATGCCTGGCATTTCCCGCAACTAATTGATGCTTTAGGCAACGATATAATTATCCAATGTGGTGGTAGCACTATGGGGCATCCTTGGGGGAGCCTATCAGGAGCTACAGCCAATAGAGTAGCGCTAGAAGCCCTAATCCAAGCCAGAATTGCTGGCAAGAACTTAGCAGCTGATGGTAGGAACATTCTACAAGATGCTGCCAAAAACAGTCCCGAGCTAAAAGAAGCTCTACAATACTGGAAAGAAGGCGCATTTTTATTTGGTGTTATTAGCAATAATGATAAGGCTAATCTTGATGGAGTCATTATAAAAGACAAGAAGAAAACAAAGCTTAAATCTATTGATACAGAGGATTAATGAAATGGTAGAACGTTTTGAAACATATAGCTTTTTGCCCCCACCAAGCTCTAAACAAATAGATGAACATATAGACTATATAATAGAACAGAAACTAACCCCTATTATTGAATATAGTGAAGACATAATTAGTGTTTACACATTTTGGCACATGTGGCACCTGCCTAAAGGTATGGAGCTAAGCAAAATACTTGTACAAAAAATGCTAAACCAATGCGTACACAACAACCCCATGGCACTAGTAAGACTTAGTGGCTATGACCCAAAAAGCAGATGCAACCAGATAAGTTTCATTGCAAAAGCACCGCAAGAATAGCCCTTTATATCTATCCCACAAAATGGGAAAGCCATGAAATGGCGGTTAGAGATGAGATTTTGCTTTTTGAAAAACCGTGGAAACGCAAGCGTATAAATAATACGTGCGTACCGCGAAAGTTTGAAAAAAGCAAAATATCGCTCTAATTACCTTTTGTGGGATAGATACTTTATTTATTGACATAAATAACAGCAGTCGCATAGATTATTACACAACAACTGTATTAATCTTCTTATCTATTTTATTTTCTAAATATTACTAGGGGGCCATTATGGCTGCTACTTCTTTTCAAAATAAAAAAGGCTACATGCAAAATGTTATTATTAAGTTTGATGGTAACATGCGCTTTTTAAGCAATTTTGCAAGATGCAAGGTTACTTTGCCCGCAGAAACAACAAGGCAAGTAATGTTCCCAGAGCTTGAATTTAGCAGCGTTGAAAATGCCTATATGGCATGGAAAACAGACTGCATTGCGTGGAGAAACAGAATTCAAGCTGCAACTCCAGGGCAAGCAAAGAAAATGTCCAGACTTCCAGACTTTCCATTACGCAAGGACTATTCCGACCAAGGACGGCTAGACATCATGAAAATTCTAATCGCCCAGAAGTTCAGTGTAGATAACCCAGAACCAAGGCAGAAGCTGCTTAGAACAGGTGACGCTACCATAATGGAAGGCAACGATTTGGGGGACACATTTTTTGGTGTCTGCTTAAATTACGGATACGGGCAAAATAACCTTGGCCGAATCATCATGGAAGAACGACGAAAGATACAATCACTTTTGTCGGGCTTGTAAAATTTGGATAAGCGCTTTAGGAGAAGCTCCTGCAGTCAACTGTTCTAGCTGGTCACGTTCATCAGCAGAAACAGTTGTAAGCAGGAGCTCTTTTCTGGCTTTATCGTTTAATGGAATTGTAAATACTGTTTTTCGAGCTTTTATATATTCTACAGGAGGGCTAGCAACCTTCTTAATCCCTAATACTCCAATGTCACCATCTTTTCCGCCAATAGCGAGTGCATAGCCAACAATATTACCGAGCGCTGCGCCAACATCAAAATTATCGCACTTGTTTTCTGTATGTTTTGGTTTGCTAAAAGCTTCTCGTAGACCTTGGTTAATTCTGTTTTGGTCAACAAATGTTAGCCCTAAATCTTCGGCAGCTTTAGTGCTTGTAAAAATATCAGCACATAACTCTCCTAAAACAGACAACCTCCATTGGGTAGTGTCATAGCCTGCAATTGGTACCCCTTCCCCAACTTTTTCTAGCTTAGCGGGAAGAAGACCTTTGAGACGCTCGGGAATATTAACTCTATATACAAACTTACCATCTTGGGGGCGGATAAAAAGAGACGCTTTTTGCGAGTCGTAAGCATAATAAGCACTACCAAGAATACTCCCACTCCATAAATGAGGGTTCTCTACAGAGCGATAACTGTATGAACTACCTTTGCTAGATGCATGTTCTACCCTTAGAAAACCACCCGACAAAGGTTCTGCAACAGCGACAGGTGCTAAATATAGCACACTAATAACTAGCAAAAATAGTAATACCCCTTGAAAAACAACCATAAAACGATTGTAAACTATTGCTTTTTAGCAGTCTAGTTGCTAGTTTGTGAAGATATAATTATTTATAAGGTTCCGAAAATGAAAATTAACGCCAACAATATCCGTACTGGTATGGTTCTAGAACACGAAAAACGTTTGTGGAGAGTACTAAAAACCATGCACACCCAACCTGGTAAGGGTGGCGCTTATATGCAAGTAGAAATGAAAGATATTGTTACTGGCACAAAAACAAATATTCGCTACCGTTCAGCCGAAACTGTAGACCGTGCTGACATGGCACAAAGAAAAATGATGTTCTTATACAGCGAAGGTGAAATGCTAAACCTTATGGATAACACCACCTACGAGCAAATGCTAGTAAATGCAGAGCTTGCCGGAGACCAAGCATGTTGGCTCCAAGAAAACATGGAAGTAGACGTTGAAATGCACGAGTCTACACCTATTGGCATTACCCTACCCGCCACAATTAAAATTGAAATTAAAGAAGCAGATGCAGCAATTAAGGGGCAAACTGCCAGTAGCTCGTTTAAGACTTCTGTTGCTGTAAATGGTGAAACTGTTATGGTTCCAGCATTTGTTAACGCTGGTGATATTATTGTGATTAATACAGAAGACGGCAGCTATGTTGAGCGTGCCTAACAGATAAACTATTATTTTTTTAAAACTAAGGAACAACTTTTATTATGGCTCATATTACTTCCCCTCGCTTACGTATCGTTGACCGTGTGGTACGGAAAATGGCACCTAAAATACGCCGCCAACTAGGGGAAATGGCTCGCCAACAAGTTAAAAGTGATTCTGGGTTGGCGCAAACTAAGTCATTCTCTCAGTCTTTAGGTAAAGAAATACAAGAATCCTTAATTGATAGCTACCCTGAAGATGGCTTTATTATTGATGGTAAAACCATTCAAGAAGAGCATGGCAGCGGCGCTATATGGCACATAACATCCCTTGGTGGCTTGGAAAACTTTAGCCGTGGTGACGAAAACATTTACCAACTTTTCTCGATTACTATTAATGGCACACCAACCGAAGTAATGGCTTACGACCCAATAACAGACCGTGTTTCTATTGCTATTAAAGGCAGTGGTGCTTTTGACTTAGGTACTCGTTTGCGTGTTAGTGGCCGTAAAAAATTAAAAAATGGTTGCCTATACTTAGCTGCAGATAATGCAGAGTCTGTCCTTGATGGCGCAATTAAAACAGAAGCTTTCTTACGTATATCTGGTTCTTCGATCCATGATATACTGTCTGTGTGTGCTGGACGAGGAGAAGCTTTTGTCAGTGCTGAGTTATCTCCAGCTGAAACATTTTTTGGTTGGTTAATGGCAACAGAAAGTGGCGGCCGTGCGACTACACCAACTCAAAATAATGGTGGGTTTATGGCTGCTAATAGTGCTGTTTACAAGGAGCTTTCATCTTTAATAAAGCTCTAAGCTAATATCGCACATACCACACAAGTTAAAAACAATAAGACTAAATGTGGAATAATTTAAATGAATACGCTAATAAAAATTATTATCGCCCAGATAACTGCAGCAGCTTTAGTTGCTATGGCTTTATACAGCGATTTATTAGCGCACGATATTTTGGCATTATCATTTTTATGTTTATTTGCTATAGCAAGCATCCCCCTTGCTATTATTGCAGGAATTCTTGATGACCAGCACAAATGGCTAGGTAAAGGGCACGGTAAAGAGCGCGCTACAGAAATAATAATTCCTCCACATACATTGCAAAGCTTACACAAATTTTTAAAAGAAGAGTCTCCCAACGCATCTTCTCTTGATAGCTTTATTACTAGCTACACCCAACGATGGCAACTTTTTGCAAATATAGCCTATTATACTGCTATTATTATTGCTTTGTTTGGTATTATCTATGGCTCTCTTTTTGTTTTTGATTTCAAATATATAAAAGAAATTATTCATATATCAGATAAAATAACACCGCTACTATTCCAACATGCAGCCGCAGGAGTGCTAGAGGGTATAATACTAGCAGCGGGCTTATTTGCTAGTGGCTACTTTATAACCAAACAAGGGCAAGAAAATACTATAAAAATAGTAACCTTATTAAATAAAAAGAGAGATAAAGACTCGTTATTATCGTGGAGCAAGAAGCCTATTATTAGTACTTCGGTCTTAGTCATAGGCGGTGTATTGCTAGCGTTGGTTCCTCTGTTAGGTGTTCGTGGTTATTATTTACAAAAAGAAAGCTTCCAACATAAAATTATCGAAGAAACACACGAGGCAAAAAAAACCTTGGAAGAATCACTAACCGAGACCCAGGAGAAAATTGACTTCTTTGCTACCGAAAATGTGACTCTTCAGAAAGAACGCAACCAAACAATTAAAAACAACAAAATGCTTAGTGATGAAGTTACAGCTCTTAAAAAGCAAATCCGCACATTTAAAAAAGATATCTCGAAGCTACATATAAATTATGACGACAAAATAAACCAACTTAATAAAACTAAAGCCAAAACTGCTGACCTTGAAAAACAACTAAAACTTAGCAAAGAGTCCGTCAATAAGGCATCAGTAGTGCTAAAAAATAAGGTTAAAGAACTAGAGAAGAAACTACAAGAGCATGATAGCTCTGCATTAGAGAAAAAAGAGCATCTTTTCCTTCTTGAAGGTAAGTTAAGTAACCTTAATAAAAAGGCTGCTAGTTACAAAAAGAAAAACAAATCCTTAAAAGCTCAATTAGCCGAGCAAAAAGAAATAGCATCTAAAAAAGGTATTCAGCAACTACCACAAATAACATTCCCTGATTTTGTAAAAACAATTAACCCTGAAAAAGTGGAGTTGGCGGCCGATGAAATATTCATTTCTAATACAAGTAGCTTTACAGAAAATGGTGAAGAACAACTAAGACTACTAGCTAATGCTATTAAAAAATATTTAATTGCCGACAAACAATTAAGTGTTGCACTATTTGTACATACCGATGCCTTACCCCCGCAAGGTGCATATGGCAGCAATACTGTTTTGTCTGCCGTACAAGCAGCCCGAATCCGAGATGTGTTTACAGCAGAAGGCATAGCTGGTGCTCAGATACTACCAACAGGGCTTGGCAACTCTCATGAAATAGATGGCAAGCTAACAGAAGATGCAATGGCAATAAACCGTCGTATAGAGTTATTTTTTACCAGGACAGTAAATTAGCTTAAATTATTTTTTTGTGTAAACAGGGCGAACTTCAACAGCTACTGGAATGCAGCCAGCCTCTTTAAAAGATATTATTAGATTAAACATAGAGCCTGCTTTTAAAGGCTCTTTAAGCCCTAATAACATTAAATGATAACCATTTGGGGTAAGTTTAGTGTCTTGATTAGGGGGGATATTAAGGTTTTCAACAGGGCCCATCCGCATAATGCCGTCATTAAATGTCATCTCGTGGACTTCTAGTATATCTGCAATATCAGATTTAACAGAGGTAATAGAGTCGGCAGTATCGCTTTTGTTTGTAATTGTTAGGTAAACAGCAGCATTATGCACTGATTTACTAAGAGATGCCCTCGTCCAAGCATCAGTAATAAAAATGCTATCATTTGCTGCCACGGTTAGTGGCAGCAATAGAGAAATTGATATTAATACACCTAATACTTTATGCAACTGACTTTGCTTGCTTAGCTATATTACCTTGGTTCATTTCTGATGGTTGGCTCTCCATCGAAAATACAAAGTCGCCTTCTGTTACTTCAGGCAATGACTTTAATATAAAACCTTCATAGATGCCTTCGCTCAGTTTTACTGGTATTTGCATCCTAGAGAATACTTCATTTAACGAAGTTGTCATTATAGTAGCTCCTATAGCTTTTTATATGTTCAATTCCAAGGTGGGCATACTCGTAGTATATTTCAAGCTTATTTCTATTTATAAAAGATTTCAAGCACCATATTTAACTATGTTTTGGTACTTTAGTACTTAGAAAATCTGCAGTTGCTGATGGTTTAATAGGTCTCCCAAGCCAAAAGCCTTGGATATATTTGCAGCCATTTTCAATTAAGAACTTAGCTTGTGCCTCTGTTTCTACCCCCTCACCTATAACATCAATTTTAAGGTTATTAGCAAGGTCTATAATTGTTTTTGCAACAGTCTGGCTTTCTTCGTTGTCCAACAAATTACGGACAAAATTTTGGTGAATTTTTACCGCATCTATCGGGAAGTTCTTAAGTGCGCTTAAAGGTGTATTATTTAGTCCAAAGTCATCAACTGTAAGGCGTAGCCCCAATAGTTTTAGATTATCTAATGTTTCTAATGTTGTTTGTGCATACTCAAACAATAACATTTCTGTTATTTCTAGGTCAAGAGAGTCTGCTGGCAACCCAGATACATCAAGGGCATCTTTAATTGTCTCTATAAGAGAGCTATCTTGGAACTGCCGAGAAGAAATATTTACCGAAATTGGGAACTCTCCCAACCCCTGTTGGCGCCATTCCATATTTTGCCGACAAGCCTCGTTAACAACCCATTTACCAATAGCTATAATGGCACCTGTTTCTTCTGCTATCGGTAGAAAGTCAATTGGGTTAAGTAAGCCATGCTTAGGGTGCCGCCAGCGTATTAAAGCTTCAATACCTACAACTTTACCAGTAAGCCCCTCAACCTGTGGTTGGTAGTGTAGTTCTAGCTCTTTATATTCTATTGCAGCATTAAGCGCATCAACAGGTGACTCATTCTTATCGAAAATAATTTTCTCACCTTCTCGCTCGTATACACAATATTGGTTTTTACCTGATTTTTTGGCCTGATACATAGCTGTATCAGCTGCTTTTATCAGCTCAACTGCGGTTGAGCCATTATACGGGTATACACTAATACCAATACTAGTAGTAACATATCCTTCCTTGCCATTAAGGTCATATACAGGGGCAATTGCTTCAGAGATTTTATCTGCAACTGACCTAACATCTTCAATGTTTTTAATGCTACTTAAAATAATCGTAAACTCATCACCACCCAAACGAGACACTGTATCTGTATTACGAACACATTCCTGCAAGCGTTGCGCTACTTCTTTTAATAAGATATCGCCAGCATCGTGGCCTAGTGTGTCGTTTATAGCTTTAAACCCATCAAGGTCGATAAACATTAAACCTACTTTATTCATGCTGCGGTAAGCATGGGCTAATGTTTGGTTTAGCCTGTCATAAAATAGCTGGCGGTTAGGCAAACCTGTTAGTACATCATGGTATGCTAATTGTTGCTCTTTCTCTCGAGTAATCTCTGCTTTTTTACGAGCACGACGCTGTTCTGTTGTGAATGTAGCTAAAATAATAAACCCGCTATGCTCACCATTATCATCAAACCATGGGCGAACTTCCCATATTATCCATTCTTCGCTACCAGAGACTTTATAGACTTGCTCTTCTGTTTTATAAATATCGCCTTGTTGAACCTGATGCCCAATTTCGCTTAGGTTATCTAATGAATCTGGCAATACTTGGCCATGATAACGACCTAATATTTTATTGCCATCGAGCTTAAATTGGCTAATCCACTGACGGTTTGCAGCCAAATAATTCCACTTTTTGTCGGTAATAGAGAGCGCCTGTGGGGCAGAGTCTAGTATTTGTCTTAGTAGGCTAATGCTTGTACTAACCCCGACTTTAACATTTTTAGACCTAGATATATCGGTAAAATAAATGTAGATACCATTTGTAGTTGGAAACACACTTGCTTGTACCCAAACGTTTTTCCTTAGCTCAGCATCAATTTTGCTTGAAGTTGCTTTCCTAGATGCAATATCAATAGCTTTTCCTAATGGTGTATCTTCTACACCAGGAACTATCATTTCAAGTTGGCCGCCTTTTAAATCGTACCCATACTCAAACACTCGCTCAAAGAACCTGCGTGCTTTAGCATTTCCATATAGTACTTCACCTGTATTATTCAGTAGAACAAAACAATCGCTAATACGTTCGTGCGTTGCATTAAATTGCTGGCGGATGTTTTGTTGTTGTAGGTCAGCTTTGCGCCATTTATTTTGTGCTTCGCGCAGTTCAATGTTTGTGTGGCTTATATGTTCTGTCTGCTCTTGTAGCATAAAACGCTGATATACATAGAAAACTAGCAGCAAGGTAAAAGCAAGGCTAACAATAAATAACCCATAAAGAACAGTCCCGTCTGTGGAAGTTTTAATAAAAATAGATGCTACATAAAAGAACCTGTCTAGCTCTTTTTCAATTGTTGTTGGAATCTCGCTTGCAAGCAAGCGCATTCTTTCGCTCCAGCCTCCAAATGCAACAACATTTAATTGCCACAATAGCGCTTGGTAAACTAGATATATGCTAGCTAGCAGCGAGAATAGACCCACAAATACTGTTACTAAGATTCGTGTTAAATGGCGCTTAATTGAATTCATTTATACTAGAAAGCCTTAAGTTTATTATTGCATCTCACATTAACAACTTTGCCGTTATTAATTGAAATTATAAACATGATACGATAATGTTACTTAATTCGCAAAAGCTTGTTTAATAAAAAGAATAAAGAGGAATACTACTGTGCCAGTAATACACATTAATAACTTAAAAAGATCATTGCTTATAATTTCTTTATTTCTATTATCATCCTTATTAATAAACCCAACCAGCTGGGCACAAGAAAACAAAAATACAGCAAATGTTGAGGTAGCCTTAGTCACAGAATATTCTGAAGTAACCCCAGGCCAGCAATTTTTTATTGCTTTAGTTATGGACCATGGCAAAGGTTGGCATACTTACTGGAAAAACCCTGGAGACTCAGGGCAGCCCATTAAGCTTACATGGCAAAACACGCCCTCTACCTTTATAAGTGAAATTATTTGGCCCACGCCTGAAGTAATAGAAACCCCACCACTTACTAGCTATGGTTATACTGGGACTGTTCTATTACCAATGGTCGCCCAAATCCCTGAAGATGCAACCCCAGGGGAAATCACAAACTTACAGGTACATGCAAAATGGCTTGAATGCGCAGACATTTGCTTACCAGCAGAAGCAACTGTTGGGTTAAATATAAAAGTTGTTGATAAAAACCCAGTTAAAGACTCTGAGTGGGCTAATATTTTTAGAGTACTTATACCAAACAATACACCTGTACCCACCCCAGACATGAAGGCCAACGCTCAATATAATAAAGATAATATTATCTTAGAGTTTGATGCTATCGGCCCATTTGCACAAAAAGCTATTGATTTTAGATTTGTCCCTAACATAGAAGGCATTATAGATGATAGTGCACAACAGCAAGTTTCTCTTGATACTGCAACAAACCAATACCGCATGGTTATAGCTCGTGATGCATTTAACCAAAAAACTCCAGATCAGTTAGATGGTATTTTATTATTCCAAAGCAGTGACCTACACCGTTCGCTTACAATATCGGCACAAACTAATGCTGGCTCCACACAAATGGCTGCCGTTAATATAAACAATACAACCACGAATATAGGTTTATGGATGGCCTTGCTTTTTGCTTTTATTGGTGGCCTCATTCTTAATTTAATGCCTTGTGTGCTCCCTGTTCTCGCAATTAAAGTAACTCATATTGTACAACATGCCAAAAAAGCATCTGCATGGAAACACGGCCTAGCGTTTACAGCTGGTGTACTTGCAACATTTTGGGTATTTGCAGCTATAATTATTTCTCTACAACAAACAGGAGAAACCCTTGGCTGGGGCTTCCAACTACAGAGCCCTGTGTTTGTTCTAGTTATTAGTACTATCCTTATGCTAGTTGCACTTGACCTACTAGGGGTCTACGAAATTGGTACTTCATTAACCAGACTAGGTGGTAAAGGCTCCCAATTACAAGGCAAGGTTGGCTCATTTTTAACAGGTGTACTGGCTACTATTGTTGCTACCCCTTGTACAGCACCATTTATGGGAGCAGCTTTGGCATTTACTCTGGGCAAAGAGCCTAGCACCATATTATTAGTGTTCTCAGCGCTAGGATTGGGGCTTGCAGCACCTTATATATTATTAACTAGCCGTCCGTCGTTATTGGCATTTATACCAAAATCTGGACCATGGATGGCAACATTCAGACAAATTCTAGCATTTCCAATATTAGCAACTATCGCTTGGTTATTATGGTTATTAAACAAGCAAGTAGGCGCTGACGGAATTTTAGTTGGCTTTATATGTTTACTTGGTATTAGCTTTGCAGTTTGGGTTTGGGGGCGCTTTGGGCAAACACTTTCAGCAAGTACTACCAAACGTGTGGTAGTAGGTATTATTAGCCTTGCTATTATTAGTTACACGGTGTGCAC
>JAJFIW010000007.1 GCA_021774615.1 Alphaproteobacteria bacterium
ATATCTTGGCCTGTTGTTGGGCAGAGCTATAGTTAAATTAAACAGCAACTAAGCATGTAGTACTTGTCGTGCCACACATTTCGGACGCGGGTTCGACTCCCGCCGCCTCCACCAAAACGTACATCTATACCATCCCATAAAGACCATTAACCCTTTGTTAAACAAAGGGCTTTGAATACAAAAATTATCAGACCAGATCTTACTTAAAGTAAGAAAGAAATTATAATATCTCTTTAAAATATTTAAATTTCTTATACATATAGGATCTCATCTTTACACCTGAAATATCTGGAGAGTATTCAGATTCCAACTTATCCATAAAGTAGGTAGAAGAGTCTGCAAGTGTAGAAAAAAGAACCCAGGCTTTAATATCATTCTCATCAATACTATGAACACTTTTATAACCATCTAGAAAATTATGCCACACATCATCCCAATGTTGATCTGCACCATCAGGTAAAGACCATTCAACAAGTGCATGTGCAAGGTCTTTTATTGCGTATCCCTCACATGACCAGTCAAAGTCTAATACAGCAACAACGTTATCACCAGATACTAGAATGTTTTGTGCGCGATAATCATTATGTATAATCTGCTTTTTATTGTCCAAGTTCTCTTTATATCCCTGATATCGGCTCAATACACTTTTAACATCATCCATGAAAAAAATAGCACCATCATAGAATTTTAAAAAATTTGACTGGATCTCTAGAATGCGTAACAACTCTCCTTCTATTTTTCGATTAGGCATATTCTCAGGAGAATAGGTAGAAGTGATATTATGCAGTTCTGCAAGCTTTACGCCTGCATTAAAACAAACATCCAGTTTGGGCTTAATACCTTTGCCTATTTGAATAGAATCTGAATCAACCCATCTTTGTAGAACTATGGGATTATTATCAAATAAAGAATAATATTCCCCACTATCTGTTATCTGTACAGATGGCACAGGAAATCCTTCCTTTTCAAGAAAGTTGCATAACCTTAGCTCAAATTCAATTTCACTAGTGTTTTTATCACGCTTACTTACCCTAGCGGAAAATGATCCCTGGTTGGTATTAAGCTTATAGACACAATTGTCCCAACCATCCTGAATAACTTCAATACTATTAAAGCTCTTGCAGTATTTAGACTCTAAGAAGTCTTTAAGATTTTGAATGTTCACCTTCTATACAACCTTTTTATAAAGCTGCTTAGTCATATCTGACCAAGGGATAATTTTTTATTGTTTGTAGCATATTAATACAGCCTCATACAATCCATTAACCCTTTGTTAAACAAAGGGTTTTATTATATTTGGTGGGTTTTGTATTTTTCGAAGAATTTTTCTAGATCGGCTTTTCTTACTGGTTTGGGGAGGCAGTAGTCAAAACCATTTTTTTTGTATTTTAGAAGGTCGCTAGATGCGATATCACCATTTGTATCTACAAATATTTCTGCTGAATATGCTATCATTTTTGTTATTGGTTTGTCTTCAATTGCTTCTCTACGTCTAATCTCTCTTGCAACTTGCAGCCCATCCATACCATCGGGCATTCTTATATCTAAAAATATTAGCTCAAATTGGTGCAGCTCGTACTCTTTTATAGCTTCGGGGCCTGAGTCTGCGATAGATATTTCAAAATCTACCCCAAAATCCTCACCAATCATCTGTAGCATTTCCGAAAGAACCATAATACCGATTTTATAGTCATCTACTATTAAAGCCCTTATTTTGGGCATAATCATTCTCCCTGTTCTTTGGTAAAGGCCTTCATAGCATCATTAACGGCGGCAAGCTCGTCTGGTAATGACAATACAAGCTCTTTAATACTATCTATGGAGCTCCCATCTTCTTTAGATTCTCTGGAGGTTTCTTCTATTTTTCTTGCTATCTCAGAGAGCTTCATGGCGCCCATTTGAGAACTTGAGGATTTTAGGGTGTGTGCGGGGTGAATAATAGCAGCTGCACTGTTGTCATCGTACCCCTCTTTAATAGAAAAAACATATTCTCCAGCGTCTTCTAAATAGTAGTTTACTATTTCATCAAACTTAGAAGCCATTGTTTTTTTTATATCTTCTAGAATTTCAGTGTCAAGTACTGGTAAAAGTGCTGTCATTTTATAAAAGTCTCTATCTTATTGTTAAGGATACATTCTAAACATCTTATTTAGGAAGATGCAACCCACTTCAAGATCTTATCTTTAACATCTTTTTTATGGACTGGTTTTGACAAATAATCTTGCATGCCTGCAGCGATACATTTCTCTGAGTCTTCCTCCATCGCATTAGCAGTAAGGGCAATAATTGGAATATCTGATAAATCTCCATTCTTCTTCATTTCACAAATCTTTCTTGTAGCCTCATAGCCATCCATGTTGGGCATATGGCAATCCATAAGAACAACTTGGTATTTTTTATCATTTTTTAACATGCTAAGAGCTTCTATACCATCTTTGGCAACTTCAACTATGCCTCCCATACTTTGTATCATCTCCATTGCCATTGCACGGTTAACTCTGTTGTCTTCTACTAGTAAAATAGAAATATCGGTTAAATCTTTTTCTCCTCCTACTATGGCTAGTTTATAATCCTCTTTATCACCTAAGGTCTTGCCTTCTATAATATCTAAAATGGATTTAGCCAGATTGCCCCGATGTATAGGCTTTGGTAGCCACCCTGTTACCTTAGCTTTATGTAATTCCTCTACTATATTGCCACCACTCATCAAGCTAAAGACAATAACTGGAATGTCTGACAATTCTTTGTCATTACGTATTTCCTTACAAAGTTCAGCACCGTTCATTTTATCCATATGATAATTAGTTAGGACTATATTAAAAGCATTGTCTGTGCCACTGTTCTTGCGCAATAAGTCCAAAGCCTCTTCTGCGCTACAAACAGCTGTACTACGAACATTCATGGTCTGTAGTTGTTCTATAATTATAGGGTGATACTCTTTAAGATTATCAACAACCAGAATGTTAGTTCCATCAGGAATTTTTGTATCCATAGAATCTTCTGGGACTTCATCGTCTATTGGTAACATCATAGTGCCCCAAAATGTAGACCCTTCACCTTCTTTGCTAATAATGCCTACTTCACCACCCATTGCTAATATTACTTCTTTAAATATATTTAGCCCTAGCCCTGTACCACCATATTTACGAGTAGTAGAAGTGTCAGCCTGTGAAAATTTCTCAAATATTTTCTTTTGTTTAGATTCAGGAATTCCAATACCAGTATCTGTAACTTCTAATTTAATTGTGCTATAGCCTTCTATGTTACAAGGAAGCTCGCTGACTGTAACAAGTATATAACCATCATGCGTAAACTTAATTGCATTACCCACAAGGTTAATAATAACCTGACGTATACGCATCATGTCGCCAATTAAGAACTTTCTCGTGCCTGGGACATAACGCATAATAACCTCAAGGCCTTCTTCTCTACCGCTAGGTGCAAGCATGTCTATAGCGTCTTCGATCAAGCTCTCGAGGTTAATTGGTTGTGAATTTAAAATTAACTGACCTGCTTCGATTTTAGAAAAATCTAAAATTTCATTAATTATTTCAAGCAGGCTATCTGCTGATGACAATATGGTACGTGCATAATAGGATTGTTGTTCATCAAGATTGGTTTCCAACATTATCTCTGTCATACCTATTACGCCGTTCATTGGCGTGCGTATTTCATGGCTCATGCTAGCTAGGAAGTCGCTCTTCATTTTATTGGCTTCTTCGGCTTGTTCTTTAGCTATAGTTAGTTCTAATTGCTGTCCTTCTAGCTGCCCCATGTAAGAGTTTAATTTAGCTTCTTGCTCAACTTTGTCGCTAACGTCTCTTAAGAACCCTGTAAAAAGTGTTTCATTGGGTAAGTCAACTGCAGCTACAGATAATTCACAAGGGAAAATATTACCATTTTTATGTCTTGCGTTTACTTCTCGGCCAACACCTATAACTTTAGCTTCTCTTGTTTTTAGATAATTCTGTAAATAGCCATCATGTTTTTCTTTGTGGGGGGAAGGCATTAACATATTTATATTATTACCAACTAGTTCTTCTACTGAATAACCAAATGTTTTACATGCAGCGGCATTAGCGCTAAGAACGGTACCATCACTTTTAATTGTAAATACAGCATCTTTTGCAGTACTAAGAATTGCATTAGCACGAGCTTCACTTTCAAGAATGTTCTCCTCGTATTTAATCCGATCAATAAACTGGCTAATTTGTGTACAAATAGTTAAAAACGTAGCTAATAAGTTGGCATCAGATTGTATTTTATTTGTTGCAAAGAACTCCATAACAGCGATAACTCTACCATCAACCTCAATGGGGATTCCTAAAGCTGATATAAGCCCTGCGTCTACTAATGCTTTCTTTCGTGGGAAATTATTATCATTACTAATATCACCAACCCATGATGGTTTACATCTTTCGTATACTCGCCCTGGAAGACCCTTGCCTTTTGGAAAAGTTGTGCTACTTGTAAGTTCTTTAATATTATCAACGTCTAAGTCTGTGTTTATACACCAAATATCTGCTGGCTCCATTAATGAAGTGTCTTCGTTATATAAATAAATATGCCCAATCGGCCAATCCATATAACGACACATACCATTTAAAGTAATCTGTAATGCATCTTCAGTATCTTTAGCTAAAGATATTTCGTATAAAATATCATTATAAATTCGTAGTTTTTCTGATTCTTGTTCTGAGTTATCTTTAAGCTTAATATTTCTTAAAAAACTATACCCATACAAAATACTGAAAAGCATAAGAAATGCTATAGTAGCCATTAAAACTTTGGAAAAGCTATCAAAATCAGATAGCCTTTCATCTTGCTCCTTAATGAATAAAATTTCTTTATCTCGAAAAATTTTAGTTGCTATAGTTATTAATTCTAGAAGATCATCATATTTATCATTTATATTAGTAAGGTGTTTATGCGCATTATCCATATCTCCACCCGCATAAGAGCCAAACGCAAGAGCTATTTCTTTTTCTATCTGCCCAAATTTCAACAATATATCATTGATATAAGGAACTTCTTCATTTTGCTCTTTTAATAAAGAAAGCATTTCAAAAATATTTTTATTAAACTTCTGAGCACTCTCATAAATATATATTTTTTCTTGTTCTAAACTATTGTTATAAAACATAGTATTTGCAGATTGATTAACTTTCCCTGCTAAGTTAGATGCCTCTAGCAACCCATGATGAGCCTGAGACCAATAAGAGTTAGAGTTTATAGATTCAGAATATGAGCTCTTCATTTGTAAAAACATAGCAAATATAGCAACAAATATGATTATGCTTATAATAAATATATATACCCAGCTCTGTATTAGTAGTTTTCCTAACTTCATAACCAAACCCCAAATGTTTCCTAAAGCCTAATATTGCTCATTATTGTTATAAACCTTTACAAGCAACAGAAGAACAAGTATATCAGCGTACGCTACCACTATAGCGGGTAATACGCTGATATATGCCTAATATTAAACACATACAAGTCTATACATCTAATATCATCTTGATATATATAGATATTATTGTATTCCGCACAAATGTAAAAGCTTAACCATTATACATATTATTACTGGTATTTATATTATAAGAAATCGTCTCCTATGAAGCTTTATTTATATGCTCAGGGCAGTCTATTCTAATTTCTGATATCTTGAGTGGTGCTCCAACTAGGTTGCAATAATGAGAGGTACCTTTTTTATGGTTCTCGCCAAAGTGCTCACACGTAAAACACATCCGCACAGGAACAGCACCCGTAAACTGTAGTTTGTTAATAAGTAGAATAAGCCCTTTCCAGACAACAGAAATCTCTTCGTCTTCCATGTCTTCTATTGCAGATTCAATCCTAGCCGTCAAGCCAGACAAAGATTCAACTCTATCTCTACCACTATCTGTAAGGACTAAAGAGAAAGAGCGAGCATCTTTAGGATCCTTACCCTTCTCTAATAATCTCTTTTTTAGCAAAGCCCCTACAGCATCGCTCACAGTTGGCTTTGTAATAGAAAACTCCTGAGCAAGTAAAGAAACAGTACACTGCTCAGCATTATGGTGTGCAATAAATAATAAAATTTGGGTCTGTAGAGGGCTTATTTTAAGAGGCTTTGATTCATCAACAAGTAGAGAACGAAACATAGTAGACAAACGTTCTACTCCAACAATAATCTTGGCTTTTTCATTTGTAGCTTGTTCTTCTCTATCAAAAGCATTTATCATTTATGTACATCTTTCAAGATTACAAGCATCACTTATAGCATCATCACCCTCATTCTGGCATATTTCTCCGCTTTTTCTGAGAACCAGCGATGCAATCTTAGCACCAAGACGTAGGTTGTGGATATGACCAAAGCTTTTTGTATTAATATTCCCATCTCGATCTATTAGAATAATTGTTGGGGTACCTTGCATGTCATAAGCTTCCATTGTTTTAGGAAGTGGTCTATTGTCTCCAGCCTCATCAATAGCTACAGGGAAGGTTATCTGATATTCGTCTATAAATGCTCGTAAGCTTACTTCCTTCATTGCCTCATGATGCTCAAAAACTGTATGTATACCGATAACAACAACATCTTCATCAGAGAACATGGACTGGACTTTTTTAGCTTGCGGTAAGCTAAACTCTACACATCCTGGGCATAGCATCTGGAAAGCTACAATCATCACGACCTTACCTCGTAACGACTCAAGAGTAATATTATGTTTAGTATTTAACCATTTTTCAACCTGAAGCTTAGGAGCCTTTTGTAAAAACATATATGTATCCTTTCTGCAAGGGCGCCCTAATAAATACGTAAATGTTGTATATTTATTCCCGTTATTAGTTGTTAGGTATCACAACTAAGTATGGTAATTAATATTATCAATATCAAGTATAGCGCTAATAATTACGTGGTATAAATTACTTGGGCATCAAAAGAAATACCACTATAGTTACTATTATAGTAATTTCTGTAAATATGTACACATGTTTACAGAGGCACATTACTCACTTAAATATTGGCAAAGCCACCATTAGACTCGTATGTGGAGTGCAAGCTACTTTGTACTCATAGTCGTTATTTGTATAAGTGTTTAAGGAAACGACTATATATAAAAGAGGATTTCACTATGGAACAACCAACAAAAGATGCCAACGGCAACATATTAAACGATGGCGATGCCGTAACTCTGATAAAAGATTTAAAAGTAAAAGGCACCTCAACCACGCTAAAACGTGGCACAGTTGTAAAGAATATCCAACTAACTAATGACGCAGGCGAGATTGAAGGTAGAATTAAAGGTACCAGAATTGTTCTAAAGTCGGACTTTATGAAGAAGGCTTAACATATGGGGTTGGCCGATATAACCCCAGCTACAAGGTACTAGCTCACTACTTGAAAGCAGACAAATTTAAACAACCTGCCCCGCAGCATAGCCTGATGACCACGCCCATTGGAAATTATAGCCCCCAAGCCAGCCTGTCACATCAACCACTTCGCCAATAAAGAATAGGCCTGCAGCATCACGGGCTTGCAGTGTTTTGGCATCTAAATCTTTAGTGTCTACTCCGCCGAGGGTAACTTCGGCTTTACGGTAGCCTTCGGTGCCATTGGGCTTAATTGTAAACCGAGTAAAAAGCTCCACAAGCTCACGTATTTTTTTGTCGCTAAGTTGAGCCATAATACTATTGGGGATTATACCCACATCAATAAAGCGTTGTACCATTCGTTTAGGCAGCACATCGCTTAAAATGGTTTTTAACTCTTGCTTGGCATTGGTTTGCCGCTTCTCTTTTAAAAATGCTAACCAATCTAAATCAGGCAACATCTGAATACGTATGTCATCCCCTGACTTCCAGTAAGATGAAATCTGCAAAATAGCAGGGCCACTTACGCCGCGATGGGTCATTAATACATTTTCTCTAAAGCTTATTTTTCCACAGCTCACTATTGCATCAAACGAAATTCCAGAAAGACCATCGTATAACTCTAAGTCTTTAGCATTAAATGTAAATGGAACTAATGCAGGTGTGGTTTCGATAATATTTAAACCAAACTGTTTCGCAATTTTATACCCTAGCCCTGTAGCCCCCATTTTAGGGATAGACAACCCACCTGTAGCTACAACTAAGCTATCACAAATAAACTCGCCTTTAGATGTTTTAACAGTAAAACCATCGTTATCTTTAGTTACACTATTAATAACTGTTTCAAGCTTAATTTCTACCTGCGAAGATGAGCACTCATTAAGTAACATATCGACAATTTGTTGCGCTGAATCATCGCAAAATTGTTGCCCCAACTTTTTCTCATGAAAGGCAATTCCATGCTTATTAATAAGCTCTATAAAGTCGTGCTGCGTAAATTGACTAAATGCAGACTTGCAAAAATGTTTATTACCAGACAAGAACTTCTCTGCACCAACCTCAAGGTTAGTAAAGTTACAACGCCCACCACCAGAAATAAGGATTTTTTTACCAACTTTATCACTATGGTCTAGCACTAAAACCTTACGCCCCCGCTTACCAGCCTCAAGCGCACACATCAACCCCGCCCCTCCTGCACCAAGAACTACGACGTCGTAAGGATTATTTACCATATTACTGAATTAACGACCACGACGGAATTCGGGTGACCTTGCACGTTGGATATTCTCTAGAATAGAATTAAATTTAGTACGATACTTTAGCCGTTCTTTAAGCTCAAATCTTTCATCAGCACGCCATGCATACCTATAGTCTGTAATAAGCGCATGCAGCAGAACCTCTTTAGAACCAGGGTTAGTAATATACTCAATATAGGCGTAAGCCAAATCGCCATATGCTGTTGCTGGAGAGGCAGCAAAGAACTTAGCATTAGGGTGCTGCATCCTAATAACTGCCATACTCTGATCAAAAAAAGATTTTGGTAATGTTTCGTTATAAGCAACAAGCTTTACGTCAATCTGTGCAGGCTTTTCCTCAAACGGGTTATACCCTGCACACCCCGACAGAAAAATAACAGGTAATAATATAGCTGTAAGAAGTTTGGTCATCTGACTGTACGATCTTTTTATTTTTCGGTTACCATTGGTGTAATGTCACTATTAATTTTAGCAACAATTACTTGTACTGCTGACGTAATCTCAGCAACAGTTACAATATCTTTCTTAACAATGCTTTGGGCAATATCTTTAGAAAAATATTTATTAGCTTCTTTTAATAAGTCTTTATCTATATGGCGAGCAATGCCAAGAACTAGATTTCCTCTTATGTTCTTTTGTATTTCTTTATCTAACCCACCGGGGACTTTACTCATAGTATCATTAATAACATCAAATAAATTTGCTAGTTTTGCATATTTTTTTGCAAGTTTAATATGCTTTCTAGAAATACCTTTATCTGAAAGGTTAAGATATTGTTGCTGCGATAGTACTTGGGAACGACCTAATGATAAAAATGATAAAACTTGTATTGCGCCTTGTTCATTTGTTTTAAGTTTCTCTACGGCTAAAGCAACGCGTTCACTATCAACTGTGGTAGTATCTTCTGAGAACTTCTCAACCAATAAACTTATATTATCAACATCATCAGGAAATCTCTTAGATATAGAGTCCACCATAATTTCTCTGCTAATTACTTGACCAAAAGACCGCATCATCGCGATGATGTATTTATCTTGCTCATGTAATTTTTTGCTTAACTCAGAAGACTCGAAAGAGTCTTTAGCCCGTAGTTCTTCTAAAGAATAGCTTTTAACAAGAATATCCATAATATCAGCAGACATTTTGTCTGTATTATCAGCTAAAATTTTAAGAGCTTTTTTCTGAGCGCTTTTTGGTAATTCAATTTCTTTAAACTTTGCTTCTAACTGTTCTGCAGCTTGGTCTCTAAATTGTTGAGGCTGCTTTAGCTGCTCTGCAAAAATAGAATTAATAAGCTGTATTTTTTCGCTCTCATCTTCTTGTGCTAATGCTACATTAGCTCCAAAAGCTAATACAAACGAACCAATAATACTTAAAAATAATTTACTCATAATCTAAAAATCTCTCTCTTATAAACTTGATAATCTAAACCACTGCTAAAATAACACAACATCTCTGTTGTGTCATAGCTCTTTTATAATCGTTTAACTTTGTACTTACATGGTTAAACGATTATTATACATAAGTTAACTCTGAATAAAATTCTCGTATTTTATAAAAATATTACAATAACTAATAGTGATAGGATTGATAGCCATGAGTATTGAAAACTTAAAAAAGCGTGCTTTGGAGGTTCGCAGCAAATATGCCCAAAATGAATTAAAAAAATACGGTAAACAGTGGAGCAGACAAGACATTGTTTTAGGATTCATAGGTGACGTTGGAGATTTAGCTAAACTCGCGATTGCACAAGAAGGTCGTAGAGATATAGCCGATTTCAAAGAGAAAACTGCTCATGAGCTTGCAGACTGTTTATGGAGTATACTTGTATTATCAGACGAATATAATATTAACCTTGAAGAAAGTTTCTTGGATTTGTGCGACACACTAGAAGTAAAAATATCTACACAATTAACCAATCAAAAATAAATTAATACAACTTAATTGCCAGCAGCCAACCCCATCCGTCTTGGGTCGCTTATGGCTGTTAAATTTTTAGCATTGTCTCTAATAATTGCCTGCACACTCCCTAGTGGCTTTGTAGGCTTAATAATATGTTCTTTAGCTTGAAGAATTGTAATTGTATCGGGGCTAATGCCCTGCTCCACTTTAAGCTCGTCTGGCAACCATTGATGATGCACTCGTGGCAACGAGACTGCGGTTGCAATATTAAAGCCAAAATCCACCACATTTAAAATTGTTTGCAATACTGCCGTAATAATACGGCTTCCTCCGGGGCTTCCTGCGGCCATAACCAGTTCACCATCACTAAACATTAATACAGGCGTCATAGATGAGAGCGGTCTTTTGCCGCTTTCTATCGCGTTAGCTTTACCACCTACTAGCCCATAAGCATTGGGGATACCAGCTAAAATAGCAAAGTCATCCATTTCGTTATTTAGTAAAAAGCCCAATCCTTTTGGCATATGCCCATTCCCATAACTAAAGTTAAGGGTATAAGTATTACTAACCCCGTTACCGTTTGCATCTATCACCGAAAAATGTGTTGTTTGCGGGCTTTCAGGAATTGGCGCAACACCAGCATGTATAGCACTAGATGGAGTTGCGTTATTGCCAATATTCTCTCGTAATTCCTTTGCGTAAACGCTAGAGGTAAGCCACTGTTGTGGCACATTGTAATAGTCAGGGTCGCCAAGGTGTTTACTACGGTCGGCGTAGGCGCGCTTCATGGTTTCTGCTAATAAATGTATATATTCGGCACTATTATGCCCTAGCTTTTTAAGGTCATCACTTTTTAGCATATTTAACATTTGCACCACATGCACCCCACCCGATGATGGCGGCGGCATAGCAGCTATTTTATAACCTCGGTATTCGCCCCAAATAGGCTTGCGGTTTTCAACCGTATAATTTGCTAAATCTTCTACCGTTAAACGCCCACCATTTGCATTGCTATCAGCAACAAGTTTCTTTGCTATTTCTCCAGTATAAAAGGCACTAGTGCCCTTGTCAGAAATTAGCTGCAACGTCCTATATAAATCGGGCTGTTTTAGTATTGCACCAGCTGCTAATACCTCGCCTTGTTTATCAAAAAATACATTTTTCGCACTACCACCTCGCAATAGTTTTGGTGCTGCTTGCGTTAATGATCTATGTAATTTATGGGACATTTCAAAGCCATCTTTAGCAAGTTTCATCGCTGGCTGCATAACTTCTTTACGGCTAAGTGTGCCATAATTTTCTAGCGCATAAAGCAACCCTGCCACACTCCCCGGCACACCTGATGCCACATGCGAATAACGAGATTTTCCCTCGTCAAGAGAACCATCTTCTTTTAAAAAATCTGTGGCTATTAATGCTTGGGGCGATACTTCCCGATAATCAATTGCCGAGGTTTTTTGGCTGTGGTGCACCATCATAAAACCACCACCACCTAGGTTGCCAGCTTGAGGCAAAGTAACAGCCAAAGCAAAACCAACCGCCACCGCAGCATCAACTGCATTGCCACCACGGCGCAAAATCTCTACTCCTACTTTGGTTGCTAAAGGCTCTTCACTAACAACCATGCCATTACTAGCAACAACAGGGGTAAAACGCTCAAAATTTGTTTGGATAGGCTCTGCTTGTGCAAAACTAGCAAATAAGAACAGGCTGAATATGGTAAGGATTTTAATCATAATTAAACCTTAGCTAAAGTAACTTTACTATTGGGTAAGCGATTAAGCTTTTGGCTAATGTTTGTTGCAACATTTACTAGTTTATCAAGGTCAATTCCGGTTCTAAACCCTTCGCCGTTTAATAGGTACACTACATCTTCGGTTGCAACATTTCCACTTGCGCCTTTAGCATAGGGGCAACCGCCAAGCCCTGCAACGGCGCTGTCAAAAACTCTAACGCCCAACTCTAACCCTACATAAATATTTGCAAGTGCTTGGCCGTAAGTATCGTGGCAGTGGAGTGCTATTTTATCTACCCCAACATTTTGCAAAACTGCATTTAGCATTGCTTTTGTTTCCCGAGGGCGGCCAATGCCGATGGTGTCACCAAGGGAGATTTCGTAGCAGCCCATATCATGTAAACGAGTGGCAACTTCTGCAACTTTTTCTGGCGCAACCTTACCGCTATAAGGGCATGCAATAACGGTAGATACATAGCCACGCACCTTAATGCCGTGCTGTTTTGCTAACGCCATTACAGGCGCAAACCGCTCGAAACTTTCATCAATAGTGGCATTAGTATTTTTTTGGTTAAACTCGTCAGATGCTGCTGTAAAAATAGCAACTTCTTTTACACCTGCAGCAATGGCATCTGCCATCCCTCGTTCGTTAGGGACAAGTGCAGGTAAGGCAATATTGTTAAGCTTTTCATTTTCAAGAACAGCGGCCAAAACTTCAGCAGAGCCTGCCATTTGGGGCACCCACTTTGGCGATACAAAAGCACCTGCCTCAATAGTTTTAAGCCCAGTTGCAGCTAGTTGTTCGATTAGTTCAACCCGTGTGGTCACGTCGAGTAAAACTTCCTCATTTTGCAACCCATCACGGGGGCCTACTTCAACAATGCGGACTATTTCGCTCATGATGCTACCTTTGGTGTAAAGTCTACAAGGATTGCATCTTTATCCACATTTTGCCCTTCTGCAAAGTGGATACTATCCACAACCCCATCAGCAGGGGCTGTTATATGATGCTCGGTCTTCATTGCTTCTAAAATTACCAAGTCTGCGCCTTTTACAACTTTTGCCCCAACTTTTACAGGTACTCTAACTATTTTACCTGGCAATGGTGCGCTAAGTTTACCAAACACTATGTCTTCATCTTCTGCCATATCTACAAAGCTTTTAATTGTGCATTTAAAATGCCCTTCTGGGGTAAAGATATGTAGGGTTTTATCTTCCTCGATAACTGTGGCTTCAATAGCTTTATTTTCTAGCTGTACGTTTAGTACGTCGCCATACAGGCCTACGCTTGCGTGCATGGAGTCAACAATCCAGCCATTTGCATCGGAAACAATAGTTACTGTACCTTCCTCAAAAACAAAGGTTTCTGGCTCGTCTCCACCAAGACGCCATCGGCTTGTGTCTTGCCATGGGCTGTATGGGTCGTTATTGTCTGTGGCTACTAGTGCCCGTTTTTCTACTTGGTATAAGGCCGCTAAAGCTAATATTTCGGCAGATACTACATCTACTTTAAGTAAGCTTTCTTGCTCTTCTTCTAAAAGCTTAGTGTGCATTTTACCATCTACAAAAGTAGGGTTAGCGATAATGCGTTTTAAATAATCTATGTTTGTAGTAACACCAACTATTCTGGTTTGTTGCAAAGCAAGTTGCATATGGCGCAGTGCCTCGCTGCGAGTTTCACCCCATGTAATTATTTTTGCTATCATCGGGTCGTAATAGTGGCTAATAGTGTCGCCAGTAATAACACCTCTATCTACACGGATATTTTCGCTCTCTTCTGGTAGCTCGCAATGTAGCAACAAACCAGTAGAAGGCATAAAGTTTTGGTTTGGGTCTTCGGCATACAAGCGCACTTCAATTGCATGGCCGTCAATGTTTAGCTCGTCTTGGCACCACATTAGTTCTTCACCAAAGGCTATTAGTAGTTGCAGCTCCACCAAGTCAATATTCAAAATGGCTTCAGTTACGGGGTGCTCTACTTGCAGGCGAGTGTTCATTTCCATAAAATAAAAATTGTCGCCATCGAGCAAAAACTCTACCGTACCGGCACCAACATAGCCTACTGCTTGCGCTGCACGCACTGCTGCCACGCCCATTTTTTCACGTAGCTCTGGTGCTATATTAGGCGCTGGGGCTTCCTCAACAACTTTTTGGTGCCTACGTTGCAACGAGCAATCACGGTCAAATAAATATACGCAATTGCCTTTACTATCGGCAAATATTTGCACTTCAACATGGCGAGTTTTAGCAAGGTATTTTTCGACCATTACCTCGCCATTACCAAAACTACTTTGCCCCTCTCGGCTAGCTGCTGCAAATGCATCGGCAAAATTTTTGTCATTTTCTACCAAGCGCATACCTTTGCCACCACCACCAGCAACAGCTTTTAGCAGTACTGGGTAGCCAATTTCTTTTGCTGCTTTCTGCAATTGAGTTGGAGTTAACTTTGCGCCATATGCACCAGGAACAGTTGGCACTTTTGCTTTTTCCATTATAGCTTTGGCTTTTGCCTTGTCGCCCATAGCATCAATCGCACCTACAGGTGGGCCAATAAAAACTAGTTTTTCTTTTTTGCATGCATCGGCAAATGCTTGGTTCTCCGACAAAAACCCATAACCGGGGTGGATTGCGTCAGCCCCAGTTTTCTTAGCGGCATCTATAATTTTTTTATAGTCCAAATAGCTTTCTGTAGCTGGTGACTCCCCAATATATACAGCTTCGTCAGCTAGTTTTACGTGCAGTGCCTCGCGGTCTGCGTCAGAATAAACGGCAACTGTTTTAACGCCTAATTTATTACAAGTGCCTATAACTCGGCAGGCAATCTCACCTCGGTTTGCGATAAGAACTTTATTAAACATTATTTACTCTCCTCTATCCAACTAGGCCGACGTTTTTCAAGAAATGCACCAATACCTTCTTTTGCCTCAGCAGTTGCACGACGTTTGGCAATAATGGTCGAGCTGTCTTTAACTGTGCTTTTATCAATAGGGCGGTGGGAAAACTCGAATATCAATTCTTTGGCAACGCCCATAGCTTGAGGGGCGTTACGTTTAATAAGTTTAAGCATATTTTGTAGCTCTTGTTCTTGCTCTTGTTCAGTTGCAAAAACTTCGTGGAGCAAACCTACTTTAGCTGACTTAGCAGCATCTAAAACTTCGGCAGTTAAATAAAACCTGCGAGCTTGACGCATCCCCATTGCATGAAGAACATATGGCGAAATTATCGACGGCACCAAACCTAGTTTTACTTCCGACAAACAAAACTTGCTATTGTCTAAACCAAGGGCAATATCACACGCGCAAACAACCCCTACTCCACCGCCGTAAACAGCACCATGCACCAGAGCAATTGTTGGCTTTGGTAATAAATGTAACGCATGAAGCATTTCACCTAAACCCATAGCATCATTTATGTTTTCTTGCTCGTTATAGTCGGCAGCGCGACGCATCCAATTAAGGTCGCCACCTGCACAAAAGGCTTTTCCTGATGCTCGCAGTACTAATGCTCTGGTAGTGTCATCAGTCGCAACTTTTTGGATGGCATCGGTAATTTCGGCAATGGTTTTTTCGTCCATTGCGTTTAGAACTTCGGCTCGGTTAAGAGTTAAAGTTGCAATGCCATTTTCGTTATTTAATAAAATATTTTGGTATGTCATTTTATAATTCTCTACATTCTAAACACGCCGAACTTAGTCGGCTCTATTGGTGCATTTAAACTCATCGAAATGGCAAGCCCTAAAGCGTCACGAGTTTGTGCTGGGTCAATTACCCCATCATCCCACAGCCGTGCGCTAGCGTAATATGGGTGCCCTTCTTCTTCGTATTTATTGCGTAGTGGCGCTTTAAAGTCTTCCTCTTCTTTTTTAGACCATTTACCGCCTTTTGCTTCAATTTGCTCACGCTGGATGGTCGACATAACGCTTGCGGCTTGTTCGCCACCCATTACCGATATCCGTGCGTTTGGCCACATAAATAATAAGCGTGGGCCATAACCACGACCACACATAGCGTAGTTACCAGCACCGAACGAGCCACCAATTAACACAGTAAATTTTGGCACATTTGCACATGCTACGGCTGTTACCATTTTGGCACCATGCTTGGCAATACCTTCGGCCTCGTACTTACTGCCAACCATAAAGCCTGCAATATTTTGCAAGAACACAAGTGGGATACCCCGTTGGCTGCAAAGCTCTACAAAGTGCGCGCCTTTTTGTGCGGATTCTGAAAATAAAATACCGTTATTAGCAACAATACCAACAGGGTAGCCATGCAAATGGGCAAAGCCACAAACTAGTGTTTCGCCGTAAAGTGGTTTAAATTCTTCAAACTCCGAGCTATCTACTAAGCGGGCAATAATTTCTCGTACGTCATAGGGTGTTTTAAGGTCTTGAGGTAACACACCATATATTTCGTTTACGTCATACAGTGGGTCACGTGCGGGCTTAATTGCCAGCTCAACCTTTTTATTACGGTTTAAATTACCAATAATTTGCCGTACTTGCGCCAAGGCTTGGGTGTCGTTTGCAGCCAAATAGTCTGCCACACCCGAAGTACGAGTATGTAAATCGCCACCGCCTAAATCTTCAGCACTAACATCTTCACCAGTGGCTGCCTTAACAAGTGGAGGCCCGCCAAGAAAAATAGTTGCTTGGTTACGCACAATTACTGCCTCGTCCGACATTGCAGGCACATATGCACCACCCGCAGTACAACTGCCCATAACAGCAGCAATCTGTGGGATATTAGCTGCCGACAGGCGGGCTTGGTTATAGAAAATACGGCCAAAATGGTCACGATCGGGGAATACTTCCCCTTGGTTAGGCAAGTTTGCCCCGCCCGAGTCTACCAAGTAAATACATGGGAGGTTATTTTCGGCAGCAATTTCTTGGGCGCGAATATGTTTTTTAACGGTTACAGGGTAGTATGTGCCGCCTTTAACCGTGGCATCGTTTGCAACAATAACGCACTCGGTACCAGACACCCGACCAATACCAGTAACAACGCCTGCCGCAGGAATGTCAGCATCATAAAGTTTGTGTGCTGCTAGTGCAGAAAGCTCTAAAAATGGTGCACCGTCATCAAGCAAAGTATTAATGCGGTCACGGACTAATAGCTTGCCACGGCTAAGGTGCTTTTGCCGGGCTTTCTCGTGCCCACCAAGCTTAATTTTGCCTACAAGGGTGTTTAAATCTGCCACCACCTTTTTATGATACGCTTCATTAGCCTTAAAGCTATCAGACTGGTTAGAAATGTTGGATTTTATAACAGCCATTGTAGTGTATATCCTTATTAGTTTATAGCCATACAAACTATACAGAACTTACCCCACAACCTCCACAATAAAAAGCCCCCACTAAAAAGTGGGGTAAATCGCTTTAGGTTAGGTTCAGTCAATAGGGAAGATTACATTTGAAGATACCGTATCTGGCCCTTTAAACCCAATCCGGATTGAGGGACGTGTTGTGCTACCAAAAATATGTGGTAACAGTTGTACCGCTACTAAGGACTTAATATCAACCCTATAAAACACACCAACACCACCTATAGAGAGGTTATCGCCACTAGTAATTGGGACAATGTAGTAAACTTTACTTTCACCATTTTTAACAAAAGTAACAGTAGCTTCCACATGCGCTCCTAAAGGCTCCCGCCCCTCCAGTTCACTACGAACATGAGGTGGAAGGTTCTCTGCTTTTGCCAACTTAACATCGAGAGTAACTTGCTTAGGAATATGGCTAAGGGTAATTATATTAAAGAAAGACAATTCAAATAATCGAAGCATAATGCCTCCATAAAAGATAAAAAAACAAGAAAGGAAGATTAGTAGTAGCTAATCTATAATAAACAAATCTAAGAAAAGCAAGCTTTTGTGTGAGGTGTTAGTGTTATGTTAATTTAACTTAGAAAACAAAAAGAGGGTAGCCCGTAGGGCAGTGGCTACCCCCATTTTTTCGGCATCAGTCTATTACATTGGAAATTGAAGGCAACTTATGCCCTATTCCCTAAACTGGACATCTTTCCATTTTTCGAAGAGGGGTTTTAGTTTTAGGCGTTGGTATTTACCGGTGGCGGTTACGGGGAATTCTTCGCCGAAAAGTACTACTTTGGGGCGTTTGGTAAATGGGAGTGAGGCGCAGCCTTTTATAACGTCGGCTTCGGTTATGGTGGCACCCTCCTCTTTTTGTACGTATGCGCCGATTTCCTCACCGTACATGTTGTGTTCGAACCCTACTGCCATACCTGCTCGTACCCCTGGCACTCTGGATATAACCTCGTCTATCTCGAGTGGGGAATAGTTTATACCACCTCGGATAATAAGTTCCTTTAGGCGGCCTGTAATAAAGAAAAATTTACGGCCTTTATTGTCTGTCTTATAAAAGCCTTCGTCGCCACTACGGAACCAATTATTGGCAAAAGTTTCGGCGTTGGCGTCGGGGCGTTTGAAGTATTCCTTCATGATGTTTTGCCCGCGGATAACTATTTCGCCACGTTCATCTTCTTGTAGCGACTGCCCTGTTTCGGTTTGGATGTCCATCTCGTTGCAAGGTAGTGCAACACCTATAGACGGGTAGCCATAGGCGCTTAGCCATTCCTTGCGCTCGGTTTCTGGCAAGTCCATTGGTAAATAGCAGCTATAGCAGGTGCTTTCTGACAAGCCGTAACCGTGAATTACTTTAACGGGGAAGTTATTCTCGAAACGGGTTGCAGTTTCGATAGTAAGTGGCCCTGCACCACAAATAAGGAATTTGAATTTAGAAAAATCGTGCCCAACTTCGCTGCCTTTAGCTTCGCATAAGAAAGCTAGTACTGTTGGCACAACGCTGCCCCAGTCCACCCCTTCTTCGGCAGCGCATTTCCAGTATCCGCTGGCAGAAAATTTGCGATTAACAACAACACTACCGCCCGAGTAAAGTGGCGTAACCAAAGTAACAATAAGCCCATTTACATGGTGAATAGGCAATACATTTAACGCTCGTTTTGCAGGGGTTAGGCTGTACCAATCGGCTATACAATGGGAGTCTACTAAAATTTGGCGCTGTTGTAGTAGCACCCCTTTCGGGTTACCTGTAGTGCCTGATGTATAAACAATTAGGGCTTCGGTCTCTTGGCTTGCATTATTTTGGTAGGTATATTCTGGTGATGCATATTTCTCGGCATCTGTCATGCTAACAAAGTCTTGGGCTGTGTTTTCGCCATTGATTTGCACGTAATGCTCTACTGCTGGCATTTGGCTTTTTAGCCCTGCCACCCGCTCGCAAAGGTCGGGCATAGCAAAAATGGCTGTAACGTCGCCATTGTTAAATGAGTATGTTAGGCGGTCGTCGCTGTCGCCAGCGTTAAAAGGTATAACTACAGCACCAACTAGCCAAGCAGCATAGTACACAACTACGGTATCGAGGTGGTTATAAGCAACCGTACCAACCCGCTCGCCCTCTTTAATGCCGAGGGTATTTTGCATAAAGTCTGCAACCCTACAGCAACGGTCGAACATTTCTTTATAGGAAAGCTCGGTACGTTTGTCGCCATCACGGAAAATAATATAAGGTCTACTGCCCTGCTCTTTTACTTGGGCTTGGAACATCTCGCCAAAATTGTGCCATTTTACTATGCTGTCTTCGTAAGCACGATTACTAAGCTCACGAGCAGCATTAATTTTTTGGGTAATATCTGGGGTATTTTGGGTAATTACAGACATAAGAGCGGCTCCTTATTAGCTTGTAACCATAAATATAGCAAACAATACAATGGCTACAAAGCAGAAACCAACAGATCTTCGCTTGCCCCTGTGGTTGTTGACTGGGCTTTTATTTTTACTTGTTCTAGGTAAAATACATTTAGGCTTTTTAGTTTGCTGCTAGGAGCAAGGCATTGTTGGGCTTGGGGGAATGATGCTAGGGGTATCATCAAACATTGCCATTCGCCACGGGGCTCGGCAATGTAGGGGATACCAGCTGCAGCCAATGTTTTACGAACTGGTTTTATGCTTTCGCTACACCCATAAAAACGATAAGTAGGAACGCCCGTTCTGCCATAGCCTTTATCGAACACCCAGCCTTTTGAGCCTTTAGGTTGGGTTACGTGTCGTTCTGCTGCTCCAGAAAATAGACTATTAAGTAAGCTGCCTAGGTCGTCGTCAAAGTCGTCTACATCGTAATGGGTTGTTGCTGATGAGTTACTTACAGTGATTTCTTCTACTGATGGTTGGTACTCGTAATATATTTCTGCCCATGGGTCGGGTTTATTGTAGGGGTTATAGGGTACAAGGTTTTTATTTTCTCGTCTTAGGCGCTGCATATCTTGCGGTAAAAGAATATGCCCGTCCAGGTTGGTATCGTTACGATAGTAAGTATATTTAACCCCTGGAATGGTGCTAGTATCGGGCAAGATACTCCCCGCTTGGATATTAGCATCTCTAAAGGCATCTTCTATTTCGCCTGCAAAAATGCCTATATCTATAGTTGCTTGTGCAGCACCTCTGATAATAAATACAGTGCCCGAATAGGATTTACTACGGATGCCTATAAAATCTGTGGCTGGAATTTTGTCAGCATTAAGATTAGTTCTGGCTATTTTGGCAGAAAGAATAGACCATGCTTTATCGGCATCATTTTTATTAATAGAAAAATAGAATACCCAGCCTTTATCAACCACACCAACCATAGCTAAGCTTCCTTACGCATACTAAGGGCAGCAAAAATATCGCGACTCATTTGCCGCAACGAATTGTCCCGTGCGCCCATTATACAAATAATATCACCCATTTTTACTGTATCTAATAGTGCTGTATAAATAGAGTTTTTATCCTGATGGAAATTAGCGTTAATCCCCTTTTCTTTTAAAGGATTTATAATGTCTGATGCAGAAATTGTTTTATCGGCAGTGCCGCCTGCATAGAATATTTCAGGCATAAAGAAAACGTCGTCTTTAGTAATCCCTTTAGAGAAAACCTCAATCAAGCTGCCTTTTTGGCGTTTAGTTGGGCCAAACCCGTGGGCTTGGTACATCAGCAACAACCGCCCTTTTTTGCTTTCCTGTAGACTTAGTAAGCTTGCGGCTATTTTGTCGGGGTTATGGGCAAAGTCGTCAATCACGATTATGTCATTAACCATGCCAATAACTTCTAGCCGGCTTGATACACCTTTAAAAGAAGCGAGTGCTTTTATGGCATCCTCATGGCTAACACCACATAATTTAGCTGCCATTAACGCTGCTTGTGCATTAGACTGGTTATGCGCACCGGGAACCATTAATTCTATAGTTTCCTGTTTACTCGAGTATAAAACAGCATCGGGGAAGTCTTTAGCTAGCTCTTTTACTATAGGGCAGTCTATATTTAATACTTGTTGCTCGGACTGGCTTAGGTATTGTTTGAAAATAGTTATTAGTTCGTCCATACCTTTATGGTCTTCGGATATATTTGTTAGTACAGCAATCTTCGGGCTAAATAATGTAACCGAGCCATCGCTCTCGTCTGTTTCGGCTACTAGCCAGTCGCTCGAGCCCACAACGGCATTATCTGCGGCAAAATTTAACATCCCACCACCATTAATAATGGTAGGTTCTAGCCCTGCTTGGTGCAGTACCCAGCCAATCATTGCAGTTGTAGTGCTTTTACCGTTAGTGCCTGCAACTGTTACTGAACTAGCAGCATTGGCTAGTTTGGCTAAAAGCTCGGCACGGAGCATAATAGGGACATTCTTTTCTTTGGCGGCTTTAACGTCAAGGATGCTATCTTCAACAGCACTAGATACTACCAGCGCCGTTAAGTCGTCGCTAATTCCGCTACCATCTTGAGGAACAATTACAACGCCTCTATCTTGCAGAGATTTAAACATCTCACCATGCAAACCACTGTCATAACTACGGTCAGAACCATAAACTTTTGCACCATGAGATAGCAATACTTTGGCCAAAGCACTCATCCCACTACCACCTATGCCACAAAATAGATATTTTTCTTCTTTAAACGCCATTTGTTGGAATATCCCTTAATTAGAGCCATTTTAAGACTATTATTCGCAATAATAACTCATTTTATTTAAAATAAAGAACGGTTTTTTTGAAATAAATACTTGTAATTCATTTAATCATACCCCATAAGACCTTCTGTCCACGTTTTTTCCAGTGTTTTTGAGGAGAGAGCTTGTACGCTCCAATTATGGAAACCAGAAAAGGAAGAACGATTATGACATTCGATAAACTCGATTTGCATCCGCATCTCATAAAAGCTATTAACAATGCAGGCTTTAAAAGCCCTACTCCAGTACAAGAACAAAGTATCCCCCACATTTTAGCTGGTGGCGACCTTATGGCTTGTGCCCAAACAGGTACTGGTAAGACAGCTGCATTTACATTACCAGTTGTGCACCACTTACTTTCAAACGCTCCTAAAAAGCGTAGCAATGCGCCACGAGTATTAATTCTTACTCCTACTCGTGAGCTTGCAGACCAAATTTTAGCTAACATTAATATCTTTACTAGAGGCTCTCAGTTAAAAACTGGCTTAATCGTTGGTGGTGTTTCTTATGGCCCACAAATCCAAATGATGCGCCGTCCTCTTGATATCCTAGTTGCAACCCCTGGCCGCCTGATCGACCACATGGGCGAAGGCCGCATTGACCTATCACAAATTGAAGTGATGATACTTGATGAAGCTGACCGCATGCTTGACATGGGCTTTGTTAAACCAGTTGAAAGAATTGTGTCGGACATGCCTAAGGAACGCCAAACGCTTTTATTCTCGGCTACATTTAGCCCAGAAGTTGAGCGCCTAGCAAAACGGTTCCTTAAGAACCCTGTGCAAGTTCGTCTAGCAGCTGCTACCCAAAACCATGACCAAATTACTCAGTCTATGTACTATACTTCAGGTAAAGACCAAAAAGCAGACCTTCTTAAAGAAGTGTTGGCTGATGGTAAAGTTTGGCAAGCAATTGTATTTATGCGCACCAAGCATTCTACAGACCGTCTAGCTAAAACCATTGCCTCTTGGGGCCATGAAGCTGCAGCTCTACACGGCGACATGCGCCAAAGTGCACGCAAACGTGTTATCGAGCAGATGCATAAAGGTAAAGTTAAAGTACTAGTAGCAACCGACGTTGCTGCACGTGGGCTTGATGTTAAAGAACTTTCTCATGTTGTAAACTTTGACCTTCCACAAGTAGCAGAAGACTATGTACACCGTATTGGCCGTACTGGCCGAGCTGGTGCTGAAGGTACTGCACTATCATTTGTTAGCCGCGATGAATTCCACTTACTTCGTGCTATCGAAACCATGATGGGTCGTAAAATTACTGCTGAAAACGAACGCCCACATTCACACGCTCCACAAAGAGCAAACTCTGGTCGCCCGCAACAACGTAATGGCCAAAGAAAATCTTTTGGTGGCGGTGGTGCTGGTGCTGGCGGTGGTCGCCCACAACGTAGCAATGGCCCAAGAACATCTGAAGATGGTGCTAGCCGTGGAGCACGGGCTCCTTATAGCTCTGACCGCCCACAACGTGGTAATGAGCAAAAGCCTTCTTACAGCGCAGGTCGCCCACAACGTGGCACTTTAAAAGCAGCTGAAGGTACTAGATCTGACCGTCCTCAACGTAGCGACAAGGCACCTTACAGTGCCAACCGCCCACAACGCAGTGACGACACCAGAGCAAACACCAACAATGCTCATCGTCCACAACGTGGTACTTTAAGAACTGCTAGTGCTGAAGGTCGCCCACAAAGATCAGGCAAGCCTTCTGGTAATGGTGGCAACTTTAAAAAGAGCTATGGTGGTAATGGTAGCTCATCATCACGCAAGCCAAGCGGCAACAGAGCAAGACCTGCTAATAGAGCCGTTTAATTAAGCTAGACTATAGTAGCCCCGTTATTTATAATAGCGGGGCTATTTTTAATTAATGGATATATAAACACATGCAAGTTACAAAGCTATTCCAAACAGGCGAAATTAACCCAAAAATGGAAGAGTGGCTCTTAAAGTTTAAAGATGCAGTCGACGCACTTAACCATATCGAAGAGCTCTTTGCTAACATGCAAGGGCAAGAAATTTTAGGCGAAATAGACGAGTTTGTTTCTATTACTGGCCCTGTTTATATTGGTAAAGGTGCAAAGATACACTCTAACGTAACTATTGAAGGCCCTGCCTATATTGGAGAGAATGTAGACGTTCGTTCCCACACCTTAATCCGTAACCATGCGTATTTGGCTGATGATTGCGTAGTCGGGCATGGTGCTGATATTAAACGTTCGATTTGCTTAAACGGTGCAAAAATACAAATTAACACCTTTACTGGTGACAGCGTATTAGGTGCAGCCGCACGGATTGGTTCAGGGGCTGTTTTATCTAACCGCAAATTTAACCAGACCGAGGTTTACTATAAAAATGAAAACCGCGAGAACACCCCCTCAAATCGGGGACACATGGGTTGTGTTATTGGGCGCCATTCTCGGATTGGGGCAAACTGTGTTGTATCGCCAGGAACAATGATTGGCGAACACACGTGGATTGGCTCGGGCTGCGTTATTGGTGGCAAGTATGACGACAATATGTTTGTAACTGTAAAGCAAGAGCTAGAAGTACGCCCTAAAGATATTGTAGAGCTAGAGTCTGGTAAAGGAGAGTGGGAGCCTGCCTAAATTTTAGGCATACGCCTACTGTTTATTAGATAATTTTAACATAGGTATATAGGCATAATAATACCTATTATACACCATATGTAGCCATAAAAAATGCTGCTGCTATAAGGGCATACCACCATTTTATTGCACTTATTCCTAGCTACTACATATTGTGTTCTATATACAACAGCCCCACACAAAAGCATATATATTGTGCGAAAACCCATTAATTGGGCGATTTAGCTATTGCACCAAACATGCCAATAGGTTTTAATGAACTCGTAATCTTCTTCCCGTTCACCTGTACACTGTTAATCGTTCGAGTATTACATAATTATAATAATAAAAATATTCGAGTTACTTGTCCTTTCTTAAGGCCAAGAGGGAAGCATAAACTATTTACGAAGGGCGTTTGAGGGAACTCGAGCGCCTTTTTTTGTTTTGTAATAAATTTATGGTATAAGAAATAATGGATTACTTTAGCCACGAACATATAGACCCTTTTGATCCACAAAACCCTGATTTTTGGATGAAAATAGAACACCTAGGGCGGTATTTATATGGTGCATATATTCTTAATAGGCAACCTTCGCCACAGCATAACCACCTTGATATTGGCTGTTGCAATGGTTATGGTCTAAACGAGCTAGCTGCTAAAGGGCGAAGCTTATATGGGATTGACTATAATAAAGAGTCTATAAAAAAAGCTAGCTGTGTGTACCCTAAAGCTAATTTTATTCAAGCTGACCTAGACACCCAAAAACTTAAAGATTTAGTAACAGCCCCTGCCCGTAGTGCCACTGCTTTTGAAGTGTTAGAGCACTTGGATAACCCAGCTGATTTACTACAACAATTAGCAAAGCTACTACCTAAAGGTGGCAAACTACTTTGCTCATTCCCCAACCCTTCTTTTGAGCGCATCGACAAAGACGGGCAATCAGACAATCCTTACCACCACCATATCTTTACTCTTGAGCAATCAACCGCACTATTAGAAAAAGCAGGGTTTGTAGTAGAGGAAGTACTAGGGCAAGCTCTTTGTAATCAGGTTTTCAGTAGCGAGCGTAATTTATACCAATCGGGCAAAATACCCGAAAAACCATTTAGCCGCCCCAGCTTAAACGATGCCGAGACCATCAACACCATGGCAAATATCTTCGCTTGGCCTTCTACAGACAATCTAAAAAACTCATACACATTTATTTTTGTGGCTCGCAAAGCCTAACGGCTACGCCCTAAGATGACGTCATCTAATGCGGCGTAGCTGTTGCGGCGGAAGTCGGTTAGGATTTTAGAGGTTTCATCAGGGCTTACACCTAGAGTTCTGATAAGGATACTACCCAATTGCAAGCTAGCTTCGGCTGTGTCTGGTACAACTGCATGCGCCCCGTCTACCTCTAGTGATGCTGCGTGTTGGCGGTCACGAGCGCGGACAATTAGTGGTAATCCATGAAAATTGCGCTTTAGCTCTCTGATAATACGGTTGGCTATTTCTGGCTGGTCAACAGTAATAACTATTGCCCGAGCTCGCTTTGCACCAGCATCTCGTAGTAGTTCTAGGCGGCTAGCGTCACCATAAAAAACGGTCATGCCTCTGTTACGACAATGGTTAACCCGGTTTAAGTCTAAATCAAGCGCAATATAAGGGATGTTAACAGCGCCTAATATTTTTGCAACCGACTGCCCCACACGGCCAAACCCAGCTATAATTACATGTTTTTCGATGTCTGATATTTCATCACGAATAGTATGTGGTACATCGATTGGCTTATTGCGGTTATCTATATAGTTTTGCGCCCACAACCCTAGCATAGCTAATAATGGAGTTATCGCCATTGATAAAACTACAGCCCCCAACAGCAATTGCGATATGTCTTGCTCGATTAAGTTTAATGTTAAAGCTTGCCCCAACAGAACAAAAGCAAACTCGCCACCTTGTGCTAAAATAAGCCCAATCCTAAATGCCATACCGTAAGATAGGTTATAAATTTTACCCAAAATAGTAATTACCGAAACCTTTACAACAACTAATACCAGCAATAACTGTAATAGTTGAGCCCACTCGCTTACTAAAAACGATAAATCAACCGACATCCCCACTGTCATGAAGAACAGCCCCATTAACATCCCTTTAAATGGGTAAATGTCGGCATCTATCTGGTGGCGATATTCGGTTTCGGCGAGCATTAGACCACACAAAAAAGCGCCCAACGCCATAGACAGCCCCACAGCTTCCATCGCCCAGCCCACACCAAGCACAATAAGTAAGGTTGTTGCTACAAAAATCTCGGGGCTATGGACAGATGCCACCAAACGATACAAAGGACGCAACACAAAACGACCTGCTACAATAATCATCACCAATACAAAAACGCCACTACCAATTGCTTGCCAAACTGCGGCATCTAGCTCGACCTCTTCTTTAGCTAAAAGCGGTAATAGTGCAAGCAAAAATACCACTGCCATGTCTTGCAGCAGCAAAATTGAGAAAGAAATCCGCCCTGCCCGAGTTGTTTGTTCATTACGCTCTTGGAGTAGTTGCATAACAAAAGCAGTTGATGAAAATGCCAATGCACCACCAACTACAATAGAAGTTGTAGCGCTTACTCCACCCCAAAATGCCATTAGCCCAAATAAAGCACCTGTTATGGTTACTTGCAAAGTCCCAAGCCCAAAAACATAACTACGAATGGCACGTAGTCGCTCGAAAGAAAGCTCTAGCCCTAGGGTAAATAACAAGAAGACTACCCCAAGGCTTGCGAGCATGTGGATATTTTCACTATTAGAAATAAGACCCAAAACTTGTGGGCCAATAAGAAGGCCTGCGGCTAAATAACCCAATACAGTACTAGCACGCATCCATTTAAACAGCGGGATAAATACCACTGCTGCCGCCAAAAATATAAGCATATCTCTTAAAATGTCGGCGTTTTCATGCATAAGGTGTGTGTATCCTGAATGATTTTTTATATACTATTAATACTAAGTATATCACTCAAAAATCTTATACACTAGCCCTGTAGATGTATATGTTTCTAACTTTTTAGTACCCGATGGTACGCTAGAGGTATGCTCGAGCTCGAAAGCTACTTTAATATCTAGTTTGCTATTAACTTTGTAAATAAAGTTACTTTCTGACTCTGTAATTGTAGATTTTCCACCAATAATACTATTAACATTTTGCTCAAACGAAAACCCATCACGAACTTGCCAAGTATAATGTGCAGCAGGCTTAAGCACAGCCTCATGCTGAGTGTTACTAGAAGGGCTAGTATCTTTAAAATGGCGAGCACCTGCACTACCACGTAAATCCAGCACCATTTTTTTGCCACCCCACTTCCAACGGTAACCACCGCCAAAGCTTTCGGTTATGCGGTAATCAAAACCCGAAAATTTATCGGTTACGTATTCAGCTTCTGCAAAAAGGAATGTATTGTCAGAAAGTTTATAGTCGCTCCCTAGGCGCAGTCGGTAATCTTCATTAATCCGTTGTTTATTTTCGGTTGCATAACGCCCTTCAGTAGCAAGGTTATTACGCCATTTGTTCGTTTCCCGCTGTAGCTTTACCTCCCCTTTAAGCTCTTGAGTTTTAGTATTACCAGAACGCTGTTGGAAGCTACCTTCCATGTTACCTGTCCAAACTTCTTCGGGGATTTTTTTGGTAATTGCTAATTTAGTAGCTGCTGGCTTGGTTGGTTTCTTAATGGCGCTAATTTCTGTTATAAATTGCGGGTACTGTGCTTTTACAGCATTTTTAGTTGCATCAATAATAAATATGTCATTAGTTGCTAAAGCTTTCTCGATACTTACTTTAACTGCAGCAGGAAGTTGGGGTACATCACTTGCCCATAACAAAGGGGCAAATAATAAGTTTAATAAATAAGCAGGAAAATACATGGCTAATTTGTTTCTAAATTTATTTAATATTGGTAACTTTAAAAGAGAGCTGACATTGCCACAATGGCTAGTCTATTTCAAGATCTTATAAAAAAATTGTTATTTATTTTTTGAGTGATATATATATAAATTACCCAATAAAAAGGAATAATCCCAAAAATGAATACTTCCACTTTAAAACAGTCTATCAACATGGCAGTTATTGTTGCTGCACTTGGCTATTTTGTAGATGTTTATGACCTTGTGTTATTTGGTGTTGTTCGTGTTGCTAGCCTACAGGACCTTGGCATTGCACCAGAACGCATTACAGATGTTGGAATTACGCTGCTTAATGCACAGATGTGGGGCATGCTACTTGGTGGTATTTTATGGGGTATTCTTGGAGACAAAAAAGGCAGAATACAGGTTTTATTTGGCTCGATTCTAATATATTCACTCGCGAATATTGCTAATGCATATGTTGGCCACTTTTCGAACCCCGAGCAAGCTTACGCAATTTTGCGCTTTATTGCAGGGGTTGGTTTAGCAGGCGAATTAGGCGCAGGCATTACACTAGTAAGCGAAGTAATGGACAAAAAGAGCCGCGGCTACAGCACCGCAATTGTCGCAAGCATTGGTGTGTCGGGTGCAGTATTTGCGGTAATTGTATCAAGAGTTACCGACTGGCAAACAGCCTATCTAGTTGGTGGTGCGATGGGTTTAATGCTACTGGTTTTACGGATGCGAGTTTTTGAGTCGGGAATGTTTAGCACAGTTAAAGCAAAAGCTACCGTACAACGTGGCAACATACTTATGTTATTTAACAATTGGGAGCGCTTTAGCCGCTACATAAGCTGCATTGTTATTGGTATACCGATTTGGTACATGGTTGCTATTTTGGCAATATTCTCGCCAGAGCTTGGTAAGGCACTAGGCTCGATAACACCGCTTTCTGCTGGTACTGCTGTTTTAGCAGTTTATGCAGGGATGATTTTTGGCGACTTAGGCAGCGGTTTCCTTAGCCAATATATTGGTAGTCGTAAAAAAGTTGTATTGTACTTTCTAACCTCTTCTATGGTTATAACTTGTATTTACCTATTATCAACCGCGATGCCTGCTTGGTGGTATTACGGGCTTTGCTTCTTTCTTGGGATAGGTGCTGGTTATTGGGCTGTATTTGTAACCATTGGTGCCGAACAATTTGGTACCAACATCAGAGCAACTGTTACCACAACTGTTCCTAACTTTGTGCGGGGCTCGGTGGTTGCAATTACAGGCTCTTTTGCATTACTTAAACAAACCATGTCGCTACCAATGGCAGCAGGCATTGTTGGTGTTGTATGTTTTGCCCTAGCATTTATCGCTTTATGGAGGCTACACGAAACTTATGGTAAAGACCTAGATTACCTAGAAGAAGAACTACCCTAGTTTAGAATTGGGCGGCTATGGGGCTCGTCTAACGAGAAAGCAGGAACGTTTACTCGAAGGGAGCTACCTTTGTCGTCTACCATGTCGTAGTCGCCCTTCATAAAGCCTGATGGGGTTTTTAGTACAGTATGGCTTGCATAAGCAAATACTTGCCCTGGCTCTAGTACAGGTTGTTCACCTACGACACCTGGCGCTACGACCTCTTCGGTATAGCCTTTACCATCGGTTATTTCCCAATGGCGGCGCATTAATTTAACTCGTTTTTCGCTTTTATTCTCGATAACGACATTATACGTCCATACATATTCATTGCGCGCGCTATTTGAACGCTCGGGCATAAATGTAGGTGCAACTTTAACCGTTATTCCATCGGTAATAGAAGAAAAAATCCACGGCTTTGGTATATATCTGTATTTCATGTGTTCTCAAGCTAAATTACATTTCAGTATTAGGTATTGATACGCCAATAATTTTAGAATTCAAGCTTTTTCTAGTAGAAAAAACTTAATTATATTAAGCTTGATGCAATAACAAAATATGAGAGGATATTACATATGAATATATTATCGCTCCCTCCTCTTGTTATAATCGAAACACCACAGCTTATAATACGTATGCCAGTTATAAAAGATAGTGCCAACATATTGGCGTATTATAATCGTAACATAAAACACCTAAAGCCATTTGAGCCATTAAGACCACCTGATTTCTATACAATATCATACTGGAAGAAACATATTAAGAGTAGTCGTAAAGAATATAAAACATGCAAATCTATGCACCTTCTTATTTATAAAAAAGATAATGAGAAACTAATCGGGATGCTAAATTTTACGGCATTCGAACGAGGCACTATCCAGTCTTGCCGTGTTGGCTATTCTGTTGACAAAGAGCATTGCAACCAAGGCTTTATGAAAGAAGCATTAGAAGCTGGGATTAAACATGTGTTCGATAGGTGTAATTTACACCGTGTACAATCTGCTTATTTGCCCCATAATACTGCAAGTGAAAAAGTCCTCTCTGCTGTGGGATTCCAGAAAGAGGGTATAGCCAGAAGCTATTTATTAATTGACGGCCGCTGGCAAGACCATATTATAGCAAGTGTAATCAACCCCTACTGGAAGCCATCAAGATGAGGAACTTTTACTAAATGTCTAATAATATGATGCGTATTTTATCGGTCGTTATTTTAGTACCTATGGTTGCCCTTATCTATTGGGCAGACCGCCCATACTGGGATATATTTTTAAGTATCGTAGTAGCCTTATTAGCGCACGAGTGGTTTTTACTTATTGGCAACACCCGCCCCAAAAGGCAGGGAACTGTTCTTGGGATTGCAACATTACTAATATTTTCATTCCCTTCTCTACCTCTATGGTTATTAATGTTGGCAGGAGTACCCGCCCTTATTACCCAGCCACACCACAAGAAACTTGCATTACTAGCAGGGGTTTATCTTGCATTCCCAGTGGTGTGTATTTGGCTTATTGGTGATGCATCGGTTAAACTTTTAATGTGGCTTGCACTTGTTGTTTGGCTAACAGATGCTTTTGCCATGGTTTTTGGTAAAACTATTGGTGGACCCAAATTAGCACCAAAAATTAGCCCTAACAAAACTTGGTCGGGTTTTTTTGGCGGGGTTTTAGGAGCATTAATTGGGACAGGAATTTTTATGATTTTTCCGACCCCACCTAGTGCCAGCATTTATTTGTGGGCGGCTGCCATAAGTGTTATTGGGCAATGTGGAGACTTATTTGAATCTTATTTCAAACGTAAATTTAATAAGAAAGATAGTGGTAACCTTATTCCTGGACATGGCGGAGTACTCGATAGAATGGACAGTTTCTTATTTGCGGCACCATTAGTTTTATTATTATACCTTGTTGGTTTTGTTAGTTTCCAATAGGAATTAATAAGATACCTGATAGAATAATACTAAATAAACCATAAATAAGGATGGAGCAAATGCTAAGCACTCCAGAAATTAAACCTATTCTTGTCCCCATTGATTTTAGCATTCACTCGCAAGCAGCATTGATATTTGCTATAAATCTTGCCGAGCTTATGCACCGCCCTATTATTGTAATGCATGTTGTACACGACCCTGCGTCAGCCCCTGGTTACTACCGCAGCGACAGTAACAACGACATTAAAACAATGGATTCTATTGCTGAAGACATGATGGAGTCTTTCTTAAAGGAAGTGAAAGAATCTAACCCAGAAATTAATATGGACAACATAGAAACCAAACTTTTAGACGGTAACCCTGCTAAGAGAATTATAGAGTATGCACAAATAATTGATGCCTACATGATTGTTATGGGTAGCCACGGGCAAGGGCCAAAATCTTTCTTAATTGCATCTAAAGCTAAAAAAGTGACCGAAGCAGCCCCAATGCCAGTTACCATGGTTAAAGCAGCAGAAGAAGTTACCAATAATATTGAGGGTGAAACCACTTAAATGCCGCAAATCCACCGACTACATCTTATTATCTTTTTTACTACGCTTGCGGCACTGGGGCTTATACCGCTATTTTCTGTTGCGGGTGATGTAGTTGAAAATGCCATACTGTCTAGTAACTCTAATTTAACTAATAAAGAATGGTTACATTTGGGTATAGGCATGCTTGGTGGGCTTGCATTTATGCTTTACGGCATCGAAAAAATGGGGAATGCCCTAAAAGTTATTGCTGGCGACAAGATGAAGCAAGTTATGTGGCGCTTAACTAGCAACCGCTTTACGGGGCTAATGACTGGCGCTTTTATTACAGCAGTGGTGCAATCTAGCACTGTAACTACAGTTTTATTAGTTGGTTTTATTTCAACCCGCCTAATGTCGCTAGCGCAGTCTATTGGGGTTATTCTCGGCGCCGATATTGGTACAACATTAACAGCCCAAATTTTAGCATTTGATGTAAGCGAATATGCATTAGCGCCTGTATTTATAGGTTTTATTATCCTGTTCTTTAGCAAAAAAGAAAAAATAGCGCAATTTGGCCACGCTGTTATGGGTGTAGGTCTTATTTTCTTTGGTATTTCGTTGATGAGCCAAAGCATGTACCCTCTTCGTTCTTTTGAGCCATTTTTAGATATTATGGCAACTCTATCGAGCCCTATTTATGGTATTGCAGCAGGTGCTGTATTTACAGCATTAACAAACTCTAGTGCAGCTACGTTGGCGGTAGTAATTTCATTAGCATCGCAAGGGCTTTTAACGCTTGAAGTTGGTATTGCACTAACACTTGGTGCAAACATCGGAACCTGTTTAACCGCAGGTATGGCTGCTATTGGCAAAAACCGCGATGCAGTACGAGCTGCAAGTGCCCATATATTATTTAAAGTGCTCGGAGTATTAATTCTACTACCATTTTTACATTTATTCGCAGAGTTTATTATTCACATCTCGCCATCAGCTACCGAAGGTTTAGATGGAGTACAAGCACTAGCAAACACAGTGCCTCGCCAAGTAGCTAATGCCCATACATTCTTTAATGTCGGAATTGCACTGCTATTTTTGCCATTTACAACCCACTTTGCACAATTCTTAACTTGGGCTATACCCGACAAGCCACTAGATACTAAGGAAATCCAACCTATATTTTTGGATGCTTTTTTACTATCGACACCTATGCTGGCGTTACAAGCATCTCGTAGCGAACTAAGCCGTATGGGTGACGAAGTACTTGCAATGTACGACCACCTTATTCCAGCATTACTCCATGGCTCGCAAGATGACCTAAAAGCAGTTGCAAAACTAGATGATGACGTAGACTCGCTATACGCCCATATTGTTACTTACCTAGGTAAAATATCCCAACATAACATGACCGAAAAACAAGCCAATGAAATGCTGGGACTAACCTATGCCACCCACCACATGGAAAGCATTGGCGACGTTATCGAAGTTAACCTAGTTGCTATTGGCCGCAACCGCCTCCAACATGCTGTTGTTATTAGCCCCGAGTCTGAAAAAGTACTACTTACAATTGTCCAAGTTTGCCACCGTGCAATTAAAGACAGCATCCGCAGCATTACCGACCTAGATCGAGAAGCAGCACAACGTGTTATCGACATGAAGAAAGAATTCAAATCTATTGAGAGTAAAGCCAAAAAACACCTAACTAAAAGGCTAGGCAGTAGAGACAAAAACAGGCTTAATAACTTTACAGTAGAGATGGATATTATCGACAAACTGCAACGAATTTATTTCCACTCGGCACGTTTGAGTAAATGCACAATCAATATTCTTGATGCAGAGCCACAAAAAGACTCTTAAAATTCTCTACAGTATGGTAGATTATAAAAATATTGTTTCTTCTTCTCTACCTTTTCCATTCATAAGGATTTCTTATGCAAACTTTATTCGAACTCGCCACTGGCGAGAAATTAACTATTGAGTCACTCAGTTATTACCTACCATTATTACAAAAGTACCAGCAGCAACAATTACCTGATGCCGAAAGCAATCAGATTATTATCGCACCTTCTATAGATGATAGTCATCCAGATTTCCTCATCAAGGCACTAAGTACTCACTTAAATACCTTAAAACATGCAATCTACCGTAAGCATCGTGCGCCTGAAACAATGTCCCTTCGCAAAGAAGAAATTGACCGCGAGATAGCATGGTTCGTATATGACGACATACCAGATGGCATTGTAAACGTAAAATCTAATAAAGCTTGCGCTGTATTGGGGGTCACAAATGCAGATATACTTATCTTGCTTCAAGAGCAGTTGTCATGGACGTCTGATGACCTTGGCAATAAGTTTGGGGATGGCTCTACAGTTGCGATTGTTTTATGCACAGTGGGTTCAGCAGAAGCATTGTTCGCAGTTGATTTTCAGTTTGATTTTGACCAAGACGCTATTAATCTTGCAAAAGACTGGGTCAATAAAAGGCTGCATATTGCTTTATCTCCACACAGGAACAACCGAGAAGAAGCATTCCAGCTTGCACTACATCGTGCCCTTGCAATGCACGACTTTGCCACCCTTCTTGGCAATGGTAACAGTGCTTATATTAATTATGCATGCGAGCAGATTAAATATCATGAGTCCTTAATGTACTAACGAAATAAACAAAAAGCCCACCTATTTAGAAGGTGGGCTTTTTGTTTATTTAAGTATATGCTATTACTTAAGTAACTTTAGAAAAGAGATACCATGCCACAAAAAAGTCTTATCACCACCCAAGCGCAACTTGAGAGCTTAATTGACACACTTGCAAAAAGCGATTTTTTGGCTGTTGACACCGAGTTCCACCGCGAGAAAACTTATTTCCCAGAATTATGCCTTATTCAAATCGCAAGTAATGACGTTTCCGCCGCAATTGACCCACTACTAGATTTAGATTTATCCCTACTACTAGAGCTTCTTAGCGATGAAAAAAGAACCAAAGTATTCCACGCAGCCCGCCAAGACCTCGAAATTTTTTACCAGCTAACAGGTAGTGTTCTAAGCCCTGTTTTTGACACCCAAATTGCTGCTATGGCACTAGGCTTTGGCGACCAAATAAGCTATGTCAACCTAGTAGAAAGAGTGCTCGGCACTCGTTTAAGCAAGGCACAACAGCTAACAAACTGGCTCCGTCGCCCACTTTCCGACCAACAGCTACGCTACGCGCTAGACGATGTAGTGTATCTACGTGCTGTCTACAGCGAGATTGTGCAACGTCTTGAGGCACAAGACCGCTTAAGTTGGCTAAAAGAAGAAGAGTCTCGCCTTATTAACCCCGCAGCTTTTGAAAGCAACCCAGAGGGGCTTATTAAAGGTATTCGCTTAAAAGATCGCTCGGCTAAAGCCTATACAACACTATTACACCTAGCTACATGGCGAGACCAAGCAGCTCGGGCTGCAAATTGCCCCCGCCACCATATTATTAAAGACGATGGGCTAACTATGCTTGCCCAGCAACGCCCAACCTCGCCCGAGCAAACAAACGATATGCGTATGGTTAGTAAAGATTTCATCAAGAAGTATGGCGACGATATTTTTAAAATTATTACCGATGTCAACAATACAGCTGACGACGAACTTAAAAAGCCTACAAAGGTGCAACGCTCAAACGATGAAACCAACAGCCTTGTCCTAAAAATGGCACAGCTTTTAATTGCTTATAAAGCCGAGAGCGAACAAATAACCCCTCGCCTTATTGCAAATAGTGCCGACATCCAAAATTTTGTCATCGGCAAACCAAGTGCTCTTGAAAGCGGTTGGCGTTATGAACTTGTAGGTAAAGACATAGAACAACTTATCAAAGGCGAGCTTGCACTAGCCATTAAAGAGGGCAAGCTAGTTAGCTTTACCCCTTGAAAAAACCCGTATTAATGCTTACGTGATGTCATGTAATACGCATCACCTTTTTGGTATCCCTTTTTTAATTTACACCTTTATGGGTATAGGACAATATTATGGGTTTATTAAACTTAGAGTTTTGTGACACACCGATGGCTGAGGCCATTATCAAAGAAACCTTCAAAAGCCATAGGATTACACCACCCTCTATAAGAAGAGCTAGAGGCGTAATCTCAACTACAAGCCGAGATTGCACTCATAGTCTGGGAAAGGCTATGGCAAAAAAGATCCTTTTTGCCTTAGGGCAAAGGGAAGCTAGAGTTAAGTTGATTTCCAGTGACTTAGACTCTGTAAGTTATGTGCAAAATTTATCTCCATGGCAGTGGAAAACTTAATTTATTAGCGGAATAGAAAAATGGGGCTGCCACCCCATTTTTTTTGTTTTATCGAACAAAAACCAAACTCAGCCACGGGATATACGTAATTGCCATTAGTGCTACTAGCAACACACCCATAAAAGGTAGCGACGCTTTGTAAAGGGTTGTGACTGGCTCTTTAAAGCGGAAGCTAGAGATAAACAAATTCATCCCCACTGGTGGAGTAAGGTAGCCTATTTGCATATTTGCTAAAAATATTACCCCTAGGTGTATAGGGTCAATCCCAAAGGATACCGCAACTGGCAAAATAAGTGGTACTACCAAAACTAGTGCCGCAAAAATATCAAGCACTGCCCCCAATACAATTAAAAATATATTTAACAATAGTAAAAATGTTATTTCGGAAGTTACATAAGTCCTAATAAACTCGAACAGCTTACTTGGCATTTGTGCATCCACAAAGTAATTACCTAAAGCCATGGCTGCGGCTAGAACGATCATAATTCCACCAACCATTACCATGGCATCTATAGTAAGTTGGGGCAGCTGTTTTGCTGCAATTTCTCGGTAGACAAATACTTCTACCACTAGCACATAAAAAACTGTCATGGCTGCAGCTTCCGATACCGCAAAATAGCCTGAATAAATACCACCCAAAATAAAGAATGGTAATGGGATTTCCCACTTTGCATCGTTTACTGCCACCATAGCCTCGCGCCAAGAAAATGGAGTAGTAGTTCGTGCAACTTTGCCGCCTGCGTAGTAACAATAACCACCTAGTAAAAACATCATCAACAAGGTAGGCAAAATACCTGCTATAAAAAGATCCTCGATAGTAACATTAAACCCTTGGTTCATTTGTTGCGCAATAATACCGTATAAAATTAAGGGGACTGATGGCGGTAATAATAGCCCTAAACTCCCAGCCGAAGTAACCAAACCAAGGCTAAATTTTTTGGGGTATTTTGCTTTGCGTAGTGCTGGGTAAAGCAATGCCCCTAATGCCACAATTGTTGCGCCCGATGCACCAGTAAATGCCGTAAACAATGCGCACACCAAAAGGGTAATCAGCGCTAGACCTACTGGCATCCAACCAAAAAATGCATGGGTTAGCTGCACTAAACGCTGCGAGCTTTTAGACTCGCTAAGTAAAAACCCTGCAAAAGTAAAAAGTGGGATCGCCGACAAAAGCGGAGTATCGCTAAGCCTGTATAACTCAGAACCAATAGCGCTAAGAGGTATGTCTTGCGTAATAAAACCAAGTATAGCAAAAGATAAAATAACAATGAACAACGGCTGGCCAAATAAACCCAGCAGAAAAACCCCAGCTGTTGCAAACGGCATCATGATTGGCGCTCTCTAACTGCTTGCCAACTACGGACAAAAAACCTAAACGAGATAACCATAAACCCAATAGGAAGTATTAATTGGCACACCCAAACAGGAACAGATGCGAATGCAATTGTTGCAGATGCTTTCTCGAATACAACCATTTCGTAGCAATACCAAGCAACTAGAGCTGCAACAATAGAGCTACCCAAAAGGTATATAGTTGTAAGTATATAATTATACTTTAATAATATAAAGCGAGAGAATATATCAATCTTGATATGTTCAGCCCTACGGGTTGCAACCATTGCCCCTAAAACAGTTACCCATAGTACTAATATACGCACTGCTACGTCAGCCCAAATAATGCTACTGTCAAAACCGTTACGCAATATTATTTGTATAAATGACAGCACCGCCATACCCGAAAATGCCGCAATTAATAGCACATCTTCAGCCCTGTCTAGTATGTCAAAAATACTTTTTTTCATTAGCTGCTGTTTCTCTTTTTATTTAGCCTTGTAAGTACCAATAAGTTTTTGCATAGCACTTAATAAATCAGGCGAATAATTACCTGTAGTTAATACTAAATTCTGAACTTCTTTCTCAAGTGCTTGCCACGACTCTAGGTTTTTGCCTTTGGGCTCTATAATTTTTATCCCCTGCTCTGAAAGTGCTGTAAATGCTTCGTTGTCATCAGAGATATTACGATCATAGATATCATTTGCTACTCGCCCAAAAACTTCTATAACAATGCTTTGGTCAGCCTTAGAAAGTTTTTTAAAATCCCGCTTATTAAGAGTCAATGTACCCATGGTATATAAAATTGGTACTTTAACTAAATATTTAACCCTTGTGTGCCACTGCAAGGCAATCGCCACTACAGGTGGCACTGTAACAGTATCTATCAACCCTGTTTGCAGCCCCATCAGAACATCACCAACCCCTAAAGGTATAGGATTAATCCCAAGTTTTTTTAAAGTGTCTGCTGTTTGTGGGTCATTGTCAGGCACCCAAACTTTATGGTTTTTAACATCATCAAAACTATGGATTGGTTTTTGCGACATAATATATGCAAAACCACCACCCATTAGCCCTGCAATTGTAAAGCCAGCTTCTTCTGCTCCGGCTTTGATGTCATCGTCTAGGCGGGCACGTACGTACTCCACCTCTGCTCGGGAAGAAAACGTAAACGGCAAACCATACAAAGATGCATCAGGGTAAAAACCATAAAGCGAACCACCAGATATCGCGCCTCCTTGCAACTGCCCAATCTGCATTTTACGCAACACTGTAGGTTCACTACCCATTACTCCACCAGGGTAAAATCTAAACTTAACTCGCCCCTCTGTACGCTCGCTTATTTCTTTTGCACCAGCCTTAAAGCTATCAACCCAATAAGACCCACCTGGACTAAGGGTAGCAATTTTAAAGGTTGTAGCAAATGCATCAACAACACCAACCAACATAATAAACGAACATAATAACGTGGCTGTAAATATGGACTTTGCGGTGTTATTTTTGCTCATGTTTCACCTTATGTTTTTATTGTTATATATTGTTTTTACTCAAAGTATTCGCTAGAAGTATCTAGCAGTTCTTGTGCCTTATTTTGTGCAATAACATTTGTCAAAGTTAGGTTAGTAGCAATTATGCTTGCGTTTAAAACTTCTTTTAATAGTTTATCATGTAGTTTTTTGTTAAAAATCATCCGTGCATATTTCTCCGCATAGAGAACTTTAACCATTAGGTTTTTTTCATCGGATAATTCTATAGCGCGCTCAAAATGGGTGCGTGCTTTTTCTAAGTTTCCACCAGCGGAAGGTGGCAACAAAGACTCGAGCACACCCATATACATCTGCCCTTCACCATTGTGGTAGCTCTCATCTATAGACAGCACCTTCATCATCATCGCCTTTACTTTTGGTATATGTGCTATCGCCGACCAGTCGTCTCTGCGTACCTGAACCCAACCAGCCCAAACGCTTGCAACTGTAAATAAGGTAGGCAACTCTCGGTGATCCATTCTTGATAGTTTCTTCTCAAAGAAGGAAAATTCCATCGTAGCAACATCACAAAGGGTTCTTGTTTTTAAACACAACCCTTCTAAGCCATAATCATAAGCACGTTGCGACAACCGCAAGGAACGCTCTTTGTCATCTACAAATATGCCGTTATATGCCCCATAAAGGCTTGCACCCGCAGTAAGGGTGTCGGGGTCATTGGGTTGGCTACGTATAAGGCTATCCATTAATAATAAATAAGACGGTGCACCTTGTTTTACTGTTTCAAGGTCATCATGGTTTAAAATTGCCTCGGTTAAAGATGTAGAAACCCCTTCCCTAACCTTTGTAATAACCGCACAACCACTCATAAAAGCAACTGCAGCCAGCATCGCTAGAATATAAATATGCCTAAATGAAATGGTCGGGTTCAACATAGCAATAACTTTACTTTTTTTTATCTTTAAATGCTAGGCGAATTAAAACTTATACGTGTTAACTTATATATGGGTACTCATCATCTAATTTGTAGAGGTAAACCACATAAAAAAGTAATTTTGTTGGGAATTTTTATTTGAGCCAATAAAAAAGATGTATTTAAAGGAGTGATTATAGCAAGTTTTATTGCGCTATAAAATCTGTGTTTATATGCTGTGCTACTTCTTTAATCTCAGCATACAATGTAGCGGGGATAATTACATCCCCATGGACACCTACCACAATACCATGCTGATCGATATTTTTAATTACATTAATCATTCGCAAAATTATAGTTTGCACCTTTGCGTGGTCTGCTGATGGCGGTATTAAGTTTGAGTTATCCATTGTATTTTACCCCCATATCTGCTAAATATTTAATCTGTTTTATGTGATAGATGTTTATTATACGTAGAATACTACAAGAAGTCAATAGTATTCTACAAGTTATTTGGGTTTTTGTGGTTTGTTTTCTAAAAATATAAAAAAATTAAGGAAATCCCTTGGGATTAGCCAAAAAGAAATGTCCCAAAAGGCAGATGTTTCTTATAACAGTTACGTTTCTTACGAAAATGGGAGACACTTACCTAGCCTTGATATAGCACTAAAAATTGCAAAATCACAAAACGTATCAGTAGACTGGCTAGCCACAGGTGAAGGCAGTATGCACAGCACTAGCAACAGAGTATCCAAGCAAGACAAAGAGTTGATGGCTTCTATAATTAAGAAGCTAAAAAATCTAATCAATGAGCTTGATGACGATGATAACGAAATCAGACCAGACAAATTCGCAGAGCTATGCTTCCACATCTACACCCAATGCTTAGAAGACACATCAGAAGAACATATAAACAAAGAAATCGACAACGTGATTTATTTGGCTAAGGTTATGGGTGGTTAGCCCATTTACTAGCTTGCTATCTTCATAAACCATACGACACCACACACCCATTGACTTTTGCCTCGCTAATCCTAATACTAATTTAAGTAATAAAAATAAGGTGCAGCCATTGCGTGATAATAATGTTGACGAAAAAATAAAGATTGTCGCAGGCGAGCTGATAAAAAAGCGGGAAAAGTCGGACAAGGATGCTCCCGCTGAAACGCCTACGGTTAAGATTTCAGGTGGTATTAAAGATAGTGCCATAATTATTGGTACAGGTAACACGATAAGCGGCATTTATAATAAATCCCCTATAGATAAAAAAGAAATCCACCAAACCCATGTCGGCCACCAATCATTTGCTGAAAAAGAATCAGACATCCAAGCTATTATCGATAAAGACCCATCAGCACATCTGCAAGGTAGAAAACCACTAGGCTGGCGCAAACGTGGTGAACGGGTGAAGCCTGAGTTTATGACCCCCAAAGAATACACCCACTTTGTAGCCCGCACTCCCGATGACAAACCCATGTGGGATGGTATCGAGCGCAAATTCATGCGCCTTAATTGGGAGCCGTGGGATTGGGGTAAGAAAGCTAAAAAAGAAAGCCCTTCTAAAACAAACAGACGCTATCAAGGTGACCGTCGTCATGGTCATGAGTATTTGGGTATAGAAGACAAAAGGCACCATGGAATTGGTAGGCGTGAGGATGATATTACCTCGAGTAGAATCTACACAATCACATTAACATTAGTTGGGTTAATGCTTGGTGTAATGATTGTTTTGTCGATTATGAGTTATGTAGGAGTTATTTCATAATGTCTAATAATACTATTAGAGGCTTCTCATTTGCAATAACAGCCTTATTTATGTATTCTTTGTTTAATATTTATTTCAAGTTTATTAGCGGTTTAGAACTCCACCCTATACTTTTTATATCCACTTCAATGCTTTTTGCAGGTGGAGCTATGTTGATTGGAGGTGGAAAGTCTACATTAGCCACAGAAGCAATTAGGTCTCCGTTTACATGGTTATATGGTGTGTCATTCTTAATTGAATGTGTTGCATTTCTATATTTAATATATTACGTGACTGCAACTGATGCAGTACTATTGAGTCGCGCTTCTGTTATTATATCTCTTGTTCTAGCATATGTGTTTCTCGGAAGAAATACTCTTGGCAAAGGTATTATTGGAGTACCTTTTATTATTCTGGGCTTAGGCTTAGTGCTACATTATTTAACTGCTGATATTGGCCCTATCATATTTCTTGCTTTGCTTTTAAGTATATCTAAAAGTCTTTATTATATAAGTATTGAACTTAATAAAGTTGGCTATAAAACAAAAAACTATTTACAAGACTTTAGTGTGCTTGGTTATATTTTAAGTTGCACAGCATTTATATTTGTGGGGGTTATGTTTGTAATTGCCTATATCTCCTACGCTACAGGGTACACACTAGATATCGCCCCATCTTTACCTGATTTTTATAGATGGGAACTATTATTAGCATCTGCTTTCTACGGAGTTTTTGGTGTAATTACATTACGTTATTTAGAGTTTAAAAGTATCCAACTAATCAAGTTTGAAATTTTTGGGTGCATACTTGCACTTACACCACTTATTACAATGGCATTCGAGAATTTAGCAAGTAGTATTGGGATTATTGATAGTATTACTATGATTCACCCATCAACAATGCTTGCTAACTTATTGATTGTATCTGGTTCTGTAATTATTATTGTCCGCCGCTACATCGCCGAAGACCTTACCGACGACGCTGAAATAAAAGAAGCCCGAGACCTAGTAATGCAGGCAACCATATTCTTTAAAGATGACTATATGAACACGGCTGCGGCTTTAGAGATTGGGCTTAATGATTTGCACGATATTATCGAGCAGAACCCTACTTATTCCATCCGTAAAGATGTGGCCGCTTTAATTAAGCAGAACTACATTAAAAATGTAGCAAAGTCGGACTCGCTTACAGGGTTAGCAAACAAGCTACAGTTTATGACAGAACTTAAAGGGATGGACACCAACAGCAAGTTTAGCCTGTTTTACCTCGATTTA
>JAJFIW010000008.1 GCA_021774615.1 Alphaproteobacteria bacterium
ATATTTTCTGGTGACGGCGTTGTATAGAGCAATCCCGTTCGCCAAGGTGGATTATATTGCCGTGGCTGTCACCCATAATTTGGATTTCGATGTGGCGAGGTTTATCAAGGTATTTTTCAATGTAAACACGGTCGTCACTAAATGCGGCTTTTGCTTCAGATTTTGCTGTACTTAGGCTTGAAAGCAGAGACGCCTCAGAGTTCACAACTTTCATCCCACGCCCACCACCACCAGCGGCAGCTTTAATCAAAACAGGGTATCCTATTTCAAGCGCAATCCGGAAAGCCTCCGAGTCTGAGCTAATGGTACCATTTGAGCCAGGTATAGTAGGCAAGCCTACTTCTTTAGCAAAAGAAATTGCAGATATTTTATCCCCCATCATGCGCATATGCTCTGACTTGGGGCCAATTAAGGTTAAGCCAGATTCTGCCACAATGTCGGCAAATTTAGGGTTTTCAGAGAAAAAACCATACCCAGGGTGAATTGCATCAGCATTAGTAACCTCAGCTGCAGATATTATTGCTGGTATGCTAAGGTAAGATTTATCAGCAGCATTAGGGCCAATACATACACTTTCATTAGCAATTTTAACATGTAAAGCGTTGGCATCAGCCTCAGAGTGGACGGCCACAGTAGCAATGCCCATATCACGGCAAGTACGATGAATACGTACTGCTATTTCTCCACGATTGGCGATAAGAATTTTACGGAACATGTGCTACCTTAATCTATTTAATTATGAACAATGGTTCACCATACTCTACTGGGTGCGCATTATCTATTAGTACCTCAACAATAGTGCCATTTTCTTCAGCTTCAATTTGGTTCATTGTTTTCATGGCTTCGATGATGCATAAAGTTTGCCCTTTTTTGACTTTATCGCCAACATTTATAAATGGGGCTGCATCAGGAGATGGTGATAAGTAAAAAGTACCTACCATAGGCGCTTTAATTGTTTTACCATCTATTTTCTTTTCAGGTAAAGACGCAACAGGAGCTATGGCTGGTTGTGGAGCTTGACTAGCAGTTACGTTAGCAGGCATGTTGGATACAATAGGTGTAGGGTCTTTACGTAAGCGAATGCTTTTTTCCCCTTCGGTAACCTCAATTTCGTTTATTTCAGACTCATTAAGTAGAGCCATCAATGATTTAATGTCATTAATATCAAAACCAATCTTGTCAGATTTTTTAGTAGGGGTTGGTTTTGTTGAAGATGATGTTTTAGACATCGGTAAAGAACCTTTCATGCTTATTCTCCGCATACTGCTTGAGAGAACATTTCAATTTTTTCTAGTTTACGCATTTCAGCATTAATAATTTCGAGTTGCTGAAGCCATTTCTCAAATAGGGCAGCTTTTTCTGCTTCTTGTTGTTCTTTACGTTCTTTTAGCTCTTCCATAACCGGTGTAAGGTCTGGGTAGGGCTTAAATTTATTTTGCAACATTGGTGCTTTATCTCTCATTTTAAATAAACGTATCGCAAAGATATGACTAATTTTGCATTTTTTCAAGCTCTTGCTTCAATATTGCTATTTTTTGTGTGTCTAATGTGTTCTTTTGACCGCTATCAGCGATTAATTTTTCAGCTACTTTCAAATGAAACAGCGCATCCCCAATATTTCTTCGGTACATAGACGCCTGAGCAAAAGAAATATGCGACTTTGTTTTTCTGCCGTCACGCCCGTAGGCTAGCCCCATATGGTAGTGTGCCATCCACCATTGTGGTTGTTTATGTAATGTTTGTGCAAAATGGGCGATGGCTTTATCATAGTTTTCTGTTTCTACAAGGGTTCGCCCATAGTTAAAATGGATAAGAGGCGAGTGCGGAGAGCTTTTTAGAGCTAGGGCAAAGTAATTTTGTGCTTGTTGAATATTGCCACTATCAAGCTCTATCTGACCACGTAATTCGTTGATGTAGGGGTCGCTAGGAACATTATATTTCTTCGCGGCACTATTAAGTAGCTTAATAGCCTCTTTTTTCTTACCCTGAATTGTATAAGTTATGGCTCTAGCATAGTCAGAGTTTGCATCATTATGGTTTAAATAACGGCGCTGTGTCTCTGTGTTAGATCTAGTAATTGCAAATAGTTTTGCTTGGATACGTTCAAACTTTGTTTGTTCTTTTACTGTTGGGTTGTATGGAATAGATTGAGCCTGCTCTAAAAAACCTTGCCTGTCAGAAGACCGAGGGTGGGTTAAAAGGTATTGTGGTGGAGCTTTGTTGTACATTAGCTCGTTGGTGCGCAAACGGCCAAAGAAGCTTTTTAAGCCTTGCACAGGTTGCTTTGTTTCTGCCAATAATCCTACAGCTATTTGGTCTGCTTGTTGTTCTTGTGTGCGCGAAAACTTCAGCATCGCAGATATATTGGCAGCTTGACTACCTACCACCATTGCCATACCAGCATCAGGTGCGCCTGCAGCTACTGCACCTATACCAATAACCCCTGCCATAAGCGCAGGGAGCAGCATATTTTCGCTGCTCTCGCGGATACGTAGAAGGTGGTGGCCTTTCATGTGCCCAATCTCGTGTGCTAGCACTCCCACAACTTCGTTTTCATTTTTGGCTTTGGTAAGTAAGCCACTCATTACAAAAATATTGGTTTGCGAGTTAACAAAAGCATTAATAGATGGGTCTTGTAGCAAGTGTACTTGCACATTATCAGGGTTAATGCCAGCGGCAGTTAATAATGGGGCAGCTAAGTTATTAAGGTAGTCGTCAAGCTCAGCATCAAGCAAAAGAGTGAAGGTGCGTGTTTGCCCATAACTATTAGGCGTAGCAATGGTAACTACACTTAAAAATATTATTAAAAACGAAAATAGCTTTAGAAATTTCATAACTACCATTATCTGATTATTCTAGGGATAAATCAAATAATTAAGAATATAATAGATTTATCATTGAATAATTTATAATCGTCATCATATTACAGCTGTAAATCAGTTTCATTCCTTTTTTTTTATATAATGGAGAAGTCATGGTTTCTCAGGCTATAACAAATTATTTACATACCAATATTTCTTGGCAACGCGGAGTTGTTGTTTCAATTACAACGGTCCTAATAGGATTTATGTATTATTGGATCTTATCTGAAACTATGGGGCCTAACGGTGATATATTAATTATATTCTATATGTTACTACCAGTAGTAACTACTGCTAGCTTAGTAACCGATGAAGAAACCTTTTTGTGGCGTTCTTTTTTTGCTAGCAGTTTGGCTGGGGCATTGTATGTCTTTTTAAACTTTATTGCTGGGATAGGAATAAGCCTAATAGCAGCGGTACTAGCATCTTTTTTGCTAATGTTCTTTGTTAAAGACATTTGGTTTAAAAGCTAATGTTAGAAAATAAAAAACGGCTCTTTTTACAGAGCCGTTTTTTGTTTTTTATAATCTATATTAACTGCGGTTAAGACTTGCTCCACCAGCGTTGTAGTACAGATTTTTTCTTACTCGCTTTTTCTTTTGCTGCAACGGTATTATCACTAGCGGTGATTGTTTCAACAAGTAGCGGCTTTGTTACAGGAGCAGGTGCTTCTGGTTTTGCTTTTTGTTCTGTAGCCATAGCTGGTTTTTCAGGTTTAACTGGAGTTTTCGAAGCAGCCACAGGTTTATTAGCACTAGGGGTTGTATCCTTAGTATTACCTGTAGGTTTGTTAGTTGCTTCTTTAGCTGCAGTGTTGTTTTGCTGTGCATCATCACGCGGAGGTCTTGGCCCACGACGAGATGGTTTTCTGCCACGGCGTTTGTCACGATCTTCTGGAGATTTTTCAGCGTTAGTTGCAGCTTTGTTGTCTTGTTGCTGCGGCTTAGCTTCTTTCTTCTCGTCTTTACGGTCATTACTACGGCCACGTGTTTTTCTGCGTTTACGTTTTTTAGTGTCTTCCAGTTCTTCACGGAAGGTGCGCTCGATGGTTTGCGATTTCTCTGTGCCATCTACACTTACTCGGATTAAGTCAAGACGGTGATCCGGAGCAATGTATTTGTCATCAGCGTTGATGACAATCCGCATTTTATAGGTTTTCTCTAGCTCAGATATCATGTCACGCTTAAAGTTAAGCATGTAAACAGCTACCTGAGTATTAGCTGTGATAACGATACGGTCGGCTTTGCCGCGTACGTCTTCGTCTTCGAGCCCACGGAAAATAATAGTTGCAGCAGATGCTGGAGAGCGGATTAAACCACGCCCTTGGCAGTTGCTACAAGTTAGGTAGTTGCTTTCACCTAAGCTTGGGTGTAGGCGCTGTCGGCTCATTTCTAGTAGGCCAAAGTCAGATATTCCACCAACTTGGGTGCGAGCACGGTCACGGCGAACAGCCTCGCGCATAGTGCGCTCTACCTTGCGGTCATTGCGGCGGTCTTCCATGTCGATAAAGTCTATAACGACAAGACCAGCAAGGTCGCGCAAGCGTAGTTGGCGTGCAATTTCGTGCGCTGCTTCAATGTTGGTGGCAATAGCAGTGCTTTCGATGTTTTTCTCTTGCGTTGCACGGCCAGAGTTAACATCTATCGATACTAGTGCTTCTGTCGGGTTAATAATTAAATAACCACCAGATGGTAGGTTAACTCGGGTTCTATCGAGTAAAAGAAGGTCCATTTCTGCGCCATAATGAGCAAAAATAGGTTCTTTGTTTTTATATTCTTTTATTTTTTTGATATGTTCAGGCATTAATGACTTAATATAGTCCTTAGCCTGAGTAAGAGTTTGCTTACCAGACACAATAACTTCGTCTACGTCATCGGTGAACATATCACGTAAAGCACGCACCATAAGGCTGCCGTCTTCATGTAATAGTGTGGAAACATTCTCTTTTTCCCAGTTTTTTGACAGAACCTTCCAGCGATCTTTAAGGTGCTCAACATCACGGATAATGCTGTCTCCCTCCTGAGAGACGCCCGCTGTACGCACAATAAGGCCCATGCCTTTAGGGATGTTTAGCTCGCTAGTGATTTTTTTGATCTCACGGCGTTCGTTACCATCAGTAATTTTGCGTGATATACCACCAGCATAAGGCGTATTTGGCATTAGAACTGTAAAACGACCAGGCATTGAAATGTAAGTAGTTAGTGCTGCACCTTTGGTGCCACGCTCTTCTTTTACAATTTGGATTAGAACTTTTTGCCCTGTTTTTAGAACTTCGTCGATTTTAAAACGACGATGAACCGAAGTCATACGCTTAGGCGCAGCTTCGGCTGCTTCTTTAGCAGGAGTTGTTTTTGGTTCTGTAGTAGTCGTAGTTTCTGCTACTTCTTTTGTTGCTGTTGGAATAGCTGGTGCAACAACATCTTTTTTAACTTGTTTAGGTGGTCTGCCACGGCGTGGTTTTTGAGCAGGAGCTCTAGAACTGTCGGGGACAGACTTAACGGCCATTGCATTCGCTACAGCTAATGCACGTGCATTCTCTTCAACTTCTTCGTCTGTTAGCTCTTCACCACCTACTGACGCATCTGCTGTTGCAATTTCACGAGCACTTTTTAGGTCGTCTTGTGAAATATCTTTAGACTCTGTAGCTTCAACTTTTTTGCTACGGCGCTGAGGACGTGCTTTTTTAGGAGCTGAGGTTGTTTCATCAGTGGTAGCTTCTTTTGCTGAAGGCTCAGCAGCTTTTTTAGAGTCTTTAGAGTCTACTGCTTCGTTAACGTCATCTTGTGCGCCAGCACCTTGGTTGTTAAACTCTTCAAGAAGCTTAGTTTTTTCATCTTCAGGGAGGTTGTAATACTCTGGGTGTACTTCACTAAATGCTAAAAATCCGTTGCGGTTAGCACCGTAACTAATGAAAGCGGCTTGTAGGGAAGGCTCAACACGTGTTATTTCGCCAACGTATATATTACCACGGCTACTTTCTTTGTGTGCTGATTCAAACTCAAATTCTTCAAGTTGACCGTCATCCATTACTACTACGCGCACTTCTTCTGGGTGCGCTCCATCGATAAGCATAGTTCTGCTCATAATTTGTTTGTATCCTTAGTTTTTATTAAAAACTATGAGGATATGCAAGGTGTGGAGTGATAAATGGTTTTGTAGCCATATTTATTACACATGCAACAAGCAGCAACATGCTGTTTGGCGTAGTATAAATATTTTTACGATTGATTTGTTATGTAACAAAACTAAAAAACCTTTTATCCCGATCCCAGCATATCTCAATAGCTTTCGGGTTTATCTTTACTTACGGCTAACGGTGGCGACCCCTTTGGAAAAAATAAGTGGGGGTTACCTTACATGTATTAATTATCTACATACATGTTTGTCAGCAAACTTATCAGATTGCATTTTGCTACTGAAATAGTTTTTTTTCAAGTAAAATGTGACTTTCTTAGTAAAGATTTGCATGTTAGGTACATTTCAGCATATTATTTGTAGAGCCATAAATAAACAAAATAGAAGAATTACCCTTGTGCTTTCTTATGTATTAAACAGATTACTGCAATTTATACCCACTGTTTTTGGGGTGGTAACATTAACATTCTTTTTTATTCATCTTGTCCCTGGTGACCCTATTGAGGCGATGCTAGGCGAAGATGCACTAATGGCAGACAGAGTAGCTTTAGAACAAAAGCTAGGGCTTGATAAACCAATTGGCACGCAATTTAAAGATTATTTACTACGCCTTTCTGACGGCGACTTGGGCACTTCTATTTACTCTGGAGAGCCTGTGGTAGATTTGATTTCGGCACGGTTACCCGCAACTGTTGAATTAGCTGTAACGGCTTTACTATTTGCAATAATTTTAGCATTCCCATTAGGTGTTTGGGCTGCCCGCAATAGAGGAAAACTACCAGACCGTATCGCTATGACGGGCTCTTTGGTAGGTTTTTCGATGCCTAATTTTTGGTTGGGACCATTACTTATAATTTTCTTTTCATTATGGCTAGGTTGGTTGCCTGTGTCAGGGCGAGAAGATGGATGGCTTAGTCTTATTCTACCAGCAGTTACTCTGGGGACTGGTATGGCTGCGGTGTTGTCGCGCTTGGTGCGTTCATCGTTGCTTGAGGTTATGAATGCTGACTTTATCCGCACGGCACAAGCAAAAGGGGTGAGTGAACGCGCTATTGTATGGAAACATGCTATGAGTAATGCGCTACTACCAGTTATAACTGTGCTCTTTTTGCAGGCAGGTGCACTGTTAACTGGCGCTATTTTAACAGAAGCCGTGTTTTCATGGCCTGGGCTTGGTACACTGATGATAGAAGCTCTTAACCAAAGGGATTATATGGTAGTGCAAGGTAATGTACTTTTAATAGCAAGTGTGTATTTAACAATGACTCTTTTAGCTGATTTGCTTTACGCATGGGCTGACCCTAGAGTTCGTTGGGCAGGTGCTGGCAATGAATAGTCGTAGAGCGATAGCATTTATTATTACAGGGTTTGCTGCTGTAGGCGTATTCTTCGCTGCAAATATGCAAGATCCATTCAATATCAACCTAACAACCCTTCTGCAGCCTCCTGTATTTGCAGGGGAACATTTGCTAGGAACTGATGAGCTGGGGCGTGACGTTTTTTCACGACTTTTGCTCGGTGTGAAGCTATCATTATTTGTTGGAATAACCGTTGCTGTAGTTTCTGGTATAATAGGGGTTGTTTTAGGGTTGATTAGCGGTTATTTTGGCGGAGTTGTAGACCATGTATTAATGCGGATAACTGATATTTTCTTGGCATTCCCTGGTATCCTGCTTGCGATTGCATTTGCAGCTTTAACAGGCCCTGGTGTAGAAAATGTTATTTTTGCATTATGTTTAATGGGTTGGGTAGGCTTTGCTAGGTTAACAAGAGCACAAACCTTAAGCATACGTAACCGTGCTTATGTACAAGCTGGGGAAATATCTGGTACAAGTACACCACGTATTTTACTGCAACATATTTTGCCTAATGCAGCGGCACCTTTGATTGTTGAAGCTGTATTTGCAGTTGCAGGCGCAATGATAGCAGAAGCTGGCTTATCATTTTTAGGGCTAGGTGTGCAACCGCCAGAACCAAGCTTGGGTTCAATGTTACGAGAGGGCGCACGCTATATGTTGGTAAGTCCGCATTTAGTTTTGGCACCAGGTTTGATGCTGATGAGTTTGGTATTAATATTGAATATAATGGGCGACCGTTTAAGAGATAGGCTTGATGTACGATTATAAAAATATAAATTATTATAGCTATAGAAAGCTTTTTGTTGGGGCAGCACTGCTTATTGTCGCGCTTTTTTGTTGGCAACCTGTAAAAGCGTCATCGCTTGCCGTACTTGATGCACGAGTAGGGCAGAATGGCAATATTTCTAGAATTGTATTTGAAACAAGTGGTGCGACTTCTCCTAAAGCATTTACCTTGGGTAACCCCCCACGGCTGGTTTTAGATTTCCCCACGCTAGAGGTAAAAAAGAAGCTGTCCAAGGTAAAGCTCCCCACTGGCAGTATTATAAAATCAATGCGAGATGGCATTTTTAATAATAGAACCCACCGTATTGTTATAGATTTAAAAAACCCTGTTGCGTATAAAAAGTTTACTATTTCTGCTGACTCAGAGAATAATCATCGAGTCGTAATTGATGTTAAGCAAGATAAAAGCTACACAAAAAGTATATCTAAAATTGATATGATTGCCCGCGAGCTTGAAAGAAAGCCCACACCAAAACCGCGTGTAGCCAAGAAAGATTTTGTTATTGTAATTGACCCTGGGCATGGTGGGATAGACCCTGGAGCAATCGGTAAACAAAAAACCCGCGAGAAAGATGTTGTTTTGGCTGTAGCTAGAAAGCTTAGCACCGCTTTAAATAAAGAGCCTGGGATTAAGGCACGGTTAACACGTAATAATGACTCTTTCTTAAAACTTCAAGAACGAGTAAATAAAGCTAAAGCCCTAAAGGCAGACTTGTTTATTAGCCTTCATGCCGATGCACATGATAGCAGAAAAGTTAGAGGCGGCACAGTTTATGTATTATCCGAGAATGCATCAGATAGAGAAGCTCAGCGTTTAGCATCTTTAGCAAATAGGGGGTTCTCTCCGATTGATGCGGCTAACGAAACAGCAAGCGACACAGATGTTAGAGACATTTTGATAGATCTAGCCCAAAGAGATACAATGAATAATTCAGCCTTATTGGCGCGTTCTCTTATTAATAATATGGATAAGAAAATACATATGCGTAGTACAGATATTAAGTTTGCAGGGTTTAAGGTTTTAAAAGCGCCAGATGTGCCGTCGGTGCTAGTAGAGATGGCATACTTGTCTAATGCGCATGAAGAGAAAAAATTACGTACTTCTGCTCATCAAAGGGCATTGGCAAATGTTATTAAAGATGGTCTGTTAGACTATCTGAAAACTCAGAGGTAATTTAATGTTAGAAAAACTAAAACTTCTCTTCTTATTTGGTGTAGCCTCAGCTTTGGTGGGGGTCTTAGCTATTGTGGGGGTCCTGTTTTATTATTCTCAACGTGTTCCAGATTTTAATACGCTATCTGATTATGACCCCAAACTAATTACTAAAATATATGCTCGTGACGGTACATTGTTGGCTGAATATGCTCGTGAACGAAGAATTTATGTCCCTATTGAAAATATCCCTAAAAACGTTATCGACGCTTACTTAGCTGCGGAAGATACATCTTTTTATGAACATGGTGGTTTTGACTTAAAAGGGATTGTTCGTGCAGCATTAGTAAATATATTGACTGACCGTAGGCAAGGTGCAAGTACGATTACGCAACAGGTCGCAAAGACTTTTTTATTAAGTAGCGAGCGCACCTATGAAAGAAAAATTAAAGAACTTATCCTTGCTAAGCGAATTGAAGATGCTTTTACTAAAAATGAAATATTAGAATTGTATTTAAACCAGATTTATTTGGGGCGTGGTTCTTATGGGGTGGCATCTGCTGCTCTAACTTACTATAACAGACGCTTGGACGAGCTTTCAATCGGGCAAAGAGCAATGCTTGCAGGGTTGCCAAAAGCACCATCTGCGTATAACCCTAAAACCCATCCCCGTGTAGCGAGACTACGGCGAGATGTTATTATAAGAAGAATGCAAGCAGAAGGTTTTATTACCGACGCTGAAGCTGAAAAAGCAATTGATACAGGCCTAGAGCTTAACCCTAGGAAGATTAAAAACGGTAAAAGTGCTCCTGCATTTAGCGAACATGTTCGGCGTGAATTGCTAGATAAATATGGCTCCAATGGGCTATATGAAAGTGGGATGCAAGTACAAACCACACTTGACCCTGCATTACAAAAGCATGCTATGAAGGCTATACGTAAGGGCTTACGTGACTATGACCGCCGCCATGGGTACCGTGGTGCTTCGGGGAGAATTGCTTTGTTAGCGTCATGGAGTGCCAGAATTGATGAAGAGTTTAAGAAATATTCTGGTGTCAGAGAATTTGCCATTCCTGCAGCTGTACTAGAGATTGATGATGAGTCAGGATTAGTTAAAATAGGTTTACCTGCTAGCCGTGTTGGTTATATTCCTTTAGCTGCAATGAAGTGGGCAAGAAAGCATATTGCTGCAAGCAGTTTGGGGCCTAAAATTACAAAGCCGTCTGACGTACTCCGTATTGGTGATATTATCTTTGTTGCTAATGTTAATAAAGTAAGAGGCCTTAAAGCTTTTAAAGGGCAGGGTAATAAATTTTATAGCCTTGAGCAGTTACCAAAAGCACAAGCAGCTTTGGTTGCACTAGATGTGCATACTGGTGCAGTACGGGCTATGGTTGGTGGGTTCGAGAAGTCTAGCGAGTTCAACCGCGCTATCCAAGCAAAACGGCAGCCTGGTTCTGCCTTTAAACCACTTGTATATGCATATGCCATGACAGAAGGGTATACCCCTGCAAGTATTATATTAGATTCGCCAGTTGTAGTCCGTAATACCGAGTTGGATGATGCATGGAAACCCCAAAACTATTCTACACGGGTGTATGGGCCGTCTACTTTGCGGCGAGGGCTAGAAAAATCTAGAAATTTAATGACAATACGCTTAGCGCAAGACCTAGGGATAAGAGATATCATTAGATTTTCTCGTGCTTTTGGTCTTAGTGAGGATATGCCACCTAACTTGTCTACAGCATTAGGGTCTGCGTCTGCCTCATTACTTGAGCTAACAAGTGCTTACAGTGTTTTCCCCAATAAGGGTAAATTAGCGCAACCGTATTTTATTGAACAAGTTAAAATGCCATCTGGCCTGAGTATCCCAGAGAGTAATAGAAATTGTAATAATTGCGCTGGGTTTGATGCATCTGCTACTAAGCTGCCAATGGTTGACATCCATGAAGAAGAAATATTAACCCCAGAAATATCGTACATCATGACAGACCTGTTACGTGGCGTTGTAACTAATGGTACAGGGAAGAGAGCACTTGCTGTAGGACACCCTGTTGGTGGTAAAACTGGTACAACTAATGACTATATAGACGCTTGGTTTGTGGGGTTCTCACCTCTGTATGCTGTTGGGGTTTGGGTAGGTTTTGACAGACCACAACCTATGGGTAAAAGCGAGACAGGTTCCAGAGCTGCTCTTCCTATTTGGACAGAGTTTATGAAGAATTCTTTAAGAGGCTATAAACAACGAGATTTTGTTATTCCTCAAGGTGTTACTTTTGTACGTATTGATGCTGATACTGGCCAGATACCGACTGACAGTACAAAGAAAACAATTATGGAAGTATTTGTTGAAGGCACAGAGCCTGAATTTAGGCATAAGAAAGTAGATAATACTAATAAGAGTGTTGCCCCAAGAATGCCTGAATCATCGGTAGATCTGGATCCACAGGGAATATATTAATACTATGGAACTTAATGAGATATTATCGCAAATAGAGCAGTCACTTTCTCTGCTGAGGGGGCATCTTTGACCCAGATAAAACACGCAAAATTTTAGCTGATATTATTGTAAAAACAGAAGACCCTGACCTGTGGAACAACCCTGCAAAAGCAAAAGCAGTTATGCAAGAAAAAAGCAGGCTAGAGTCTGCATTAGCTAATTATGAAGAGGTATCCTCTAAATATGAGGATGCCAAAGTAATGCTGGAGTTAGCTGCCGAAGAAAATGATGCAGCTACACAACAAGAGGCCGTTAATGACTTAAGAATATTACTTAAAAAAGTAAGCCTTATGGAAACTGAACAACTGCTTAGTGGTGAGGCTGATATAAGCAATACTTTTCTTGAGGTGCACTCGGGTGCTGGTGGTACAGAGTCCCAAGACTGGGCTGCGATGCTATTGCGGATGTATATCCGCTGGGGTGAACGCCGAGGGTTTAAAGTAGAATTAATTGATGAAGCCAAAGGCGATGAAGCTGGTATTAAAGCAGCTACAATCCTTATTAAAGGTATGTATGCTTACGGGCTATTAAAAACTGAAATTGGGGTACATAGGTTAGTACGGATTTCTCCATTTGATAGCCAATCTCGGAGGCATACATCGTTTGCTTCTGTTTTTGCATACCCAGAAATTGATGACGACATTGATATTGTAATTGAAGAAAAAGACCTGCGTATTGACACATACCGAGCTAGTGGGGCTGGCGGGCAACATGTTAACACAACTGACTCTGCAGTACGAATTACCCATGTTCCTACGGGTTCTGTAGTTACTTGCCAACAAGAGCGTTCTCAGCATAAAAATAAAGACCGTGCCATGAAAATGCTAAAAGCTAAACTATTTGAGCTTGAAATGCGTCGCCAACAAGAAGAAAAAGATCGTATGGAAGCCGATAAAAGTGATAACGGCTGGGGGAACCAAATCCGTTCATATGTATTGCACCCATATAGAATGGTTAAAGACCTTAGAACTGGTGTAGAAAGCAGCGATACAGACGGTGTTCTGGATGGTGATATAGATATGTATATTCAAGAGGCTCTGGCACAAAAACTTATAGCAGGAGCAACAAGAGCATCATGAGCATAGGTGGTATTTGCTTGTTTTGTATGCGTGGTGCATCTGTATGGATAGCTACAATCTTTTTTATTCTTTCTTTATTAGCAGTAGGCGTTATGACTCGCTTACATTATAAACCTTACGATCTTGTAGAATATATGCCGGCCATCCACGATCTATTGTCTTTTGACAAACTTGGCGGTGTGCGGTTAGATAACATTGTTTTGAGCTTTGATGGTAACCTTAAAATGATTGGTAATGGTGTACTTGTTGTAGCCCCTGATGAGGCGATGATAGCTACAGCTAGCCAAGTTAAGTTTTCGTTAGCCTTAAAATCTCTTTTATGGGGTAGGGTAGGGTTCAAAAAGGCTGAAATTGATGGCTTGGCATTACGTATTCTAAAAGAAAGCAACGGTAAGACAACAATTGGCGATTTTACCTTACCTATACAACCTAAGAATTCTAAGGATTTACCTAGCCTTATTGGGGTTCTTTCTCAGCTAGATAACAACCCACAGTTTAAATACCTCCAGATGTTTGACCTGAAAAACATGATGATGGAACTAACTCTAGATACAGAACAGCAAGGAGTTTGGACTGTTACCCAAACTGACATGTTCTTCTCACGCCATAACAAAGTGGGTGAACGCCTCACCCTTACAGGTGTTCTTAGTAAAGATAGTGTATCTACACCATTTTATAGCTCTTTTGAACATAGGTACGGGGAAGAGACAGGGCATTTCCGTGCTAGGGTAGAGTCTGTAGATAGTGCATTTTTCTCTCCACTATTACCAGTAAAGATAAAGTCAATTTTACAAGCACCAATCCAACATGTGGATGTTAGAGCTATTATCACAGGTGACAATACCTTAAAAAATAGCAAAATAACAACAAGATTAGGCTCGGGAATTATAAAACTTCCTGAATTATATGATGATGATCTAGATTTTAAATCTGCCAATATTGTAATGAGTTTACAAGTAGATGATAATGTTAACACTTTGTTTTTTGAAGATATTTTATTTGAAGACAATAATGGTGTGCTTATTAAAGGTGGTGGACTAGTTCGTGATGAAAAAGAAAAAGGGGTATACACAGACCTACGTATTAATATACCCGAGTCCTCACTTAAGGATATTAGCTCTTATTTGCCAAGAAAAAGAATGCCAGATGCATTAAACTGGATTGAGAAGAATATTAATATTAATGATACACGTATTAATAATATTTCGGTACGGTTAGTAGGTTATTTGCAAGAAGCACCATTTACTTATGCTAATTATAAGGACGGTGATAATATTTTAGAAGTAAATTTTGATTTCTCTAATCTTAATACAACTTTCCTGCCTACTATCCCTCCTATAATAAATGTTGCTGGAAATGGAGCATTACAGGGCGACAGCTTGCGAATATTCTCGAGCCAAGGTGGGAAGATTTTAAACCAAGAGTTATCTTCGATACGTGTGGTCCTTGACGATATTATGCGCCCTGAGGGACAAGCTCTTATACATGCTGAAGCTAGATTGTCGGGGGATATGCAAGAGGCTTTAGATATTATATTTAAGCATACAAAAACAGAACCATTTGTATCAGGCTTAAAAGGTTCTCAGAAATCGTTAATTAACTTGTCGTCACCAATAAATGGTAAACCTGAAGACGTCACATTCGCTGTAACTAGTGAAACGACAGATATTAAGCTAGACTTGCCATACATCAACAAACCATTTGTGGCAGATACTTTATATGTTGAAGCCTCTGACAAAGAAATTGTTATCACCAGTGAAGGAAAAGTTAGCTTATTACCAGACACATGGTGGGACACAAAAATTATGTGGCGAGAAGACATGGTATTGCCAGGCAGTAGAACTAGTATTAAAGGGCAAGTAACTACCATTGATAACCCTAACCCAGATTTAATGAAAGAACTGAACTTAGATATTAAGGGTGCTATTCATCATCATTTTTCTATTAATACTAGTGAAAGTAATGATTGGTTAGATATTTCTGTTAATAGCAACTTAAAGAATGCTTCTATTGATAGTGGTAGTTTCGAATGGGCAAAAGATGCCGCTACAAATGGTAATTTAGAGGTTAAAGGTAAGCTCCATAAAGAAGGTAAAGAGTTTGATTTACAAAAAATGGTATTGAAGGCACCAAAAGCAGAAATTAATGGTGCTATGTATTTGAGGTTGAACTCGGAAAACATTATTGATGATATTTCGCTTAATTTTGATCCGTTTATTATTGGAGAGACTAAAGCAAAGATTATTTATGAAGATGGTGTCTATAGTTTAACTGGAGACAACTTCAATTTTAGTAAAATTGGTAAAGGTAAACTACATACTGACCTGCCTCTTAAAAATGGTAAATATGAAATAGACCTAAAGAAATTAAGTTTTAAAGGGGGCGTTTTTGAAAGTGTTTCTGGTCATTTCATCCGTACAGATGATAAATGGCAGGAAGCTAACTTTAATGCTTTAGTAGGAGATAAAAAACCCATTACAATGAGTCTATCCAAGGTAACACCAGAAAAAGGAAAACCCCCTTATAAGAAATTTGAGATTCATTCTGGTGACGCTGGGTCAGCGCTTAAGGCTCTTGGAGTTTATGATAACCTTAGAGAAGGTAGGCTTGAGGCAGTTTTAAATATTAGCAAAGAATATTCTGCCTTTGGTATGGACGGAAAAGGCTATATTTTAGTTGAGAATTCTTTTATGAAAAACGCACCAGTTATGGCAAGAATTTTGTCAATGGTATCGTTGCAACAAATTATTAGTGTTGGTAAAGGCATTGCTTTTGATAAGATTAAAATTCCTTTAAAAATGGATGACAGAGTTCTTATAATAAAGAAAGGTAGACTTAGGGGGCCAAATATTGGTATGCGGCTTGCTGGGTTCTTAGACTTTAAAAATAATAATATGAATTTAAGTGGCTCTCTTATTCCTATACGTGGGGTTAACACCGTTGTCGCAGCTATTCCTATTTTAGGGATGATTATCACAGGCTCACAAGGTGCCTTGATAGCAGCAGACTTTAGGGTTAAAGGTGCTATTGATGAGCCTGATGTAAGTGCAAATCCTCTGTCACTTGTTACTCCAGGTATTTTAAAAGATATTTGGACAGGCATTTTTGGTGATGATAGTAAATACGAGGAAAATTAATGCCATTTAAAAATATAAGCATTGGAGCAAAGATATTTGTTGCTAGTAGTATGTTAATAGCAGCCACTACGTTTTATTACGTTGTAAATACTAGCAATGCTAATAATGATGACCCTGTAGAGCTTAAACAATGTGCCCACCGCTGGATTGTTTTTGAAGACCCCATTAACGGCAAGACCCATAGGCTAAAAGCAGAGGTGGTAACATCAGAAGAAGCAAGAAACAAAGGGCTTATGTTTCGTCTTAACCTTCCAATTAATGAGGGGATGATGTTTGTTTGGAGTAAACCGCAAAATATTATCATGTGGATGAAGAACACGTATATCCAGCTAGATATGATATTTATTAATGGTGATGAAGTTGTTGGGGTTGTGCAAGCATCTGAAACACAGTCAGAAGAGCCATTAACAGTTCCAAGACTGGTTGATAAAGTCCTAGAAGTAAATATTAATTACGCTGAAAGAAATGGCATTACTGATGGTTGGAAAGTTAATATTAGTAAATGTGTTGGGGAGCCAGATCCAAACTAAAAATCTTCAAGGTTATTTATAAAGTCAATGATAACCTTCTTTGTTTCTAGCTTATGGAGTAGAGGAGCATGGCCTGTTTTGGGCTCGGTATAAGAGTGTAAAGGTCCTTGGCTATCAAGCTCCATTTGGGTAAGAACTTCTGGAGATAGAATATCGCTAGTTTCACCACGGATTACTAATATTGGGCATTTTATTTTCCTAAATTCGCCCCAATATTCCTGATCATCAGTATGTTTTTCTAGGTAAATACGGAAGGCTTCTCGTAAAGATGGGTCGTAGTTAAAATAAAAATTTCCATCATCTTTTTGGACTAAAGAATTCTTTGCTAATTGCTCGATTACTTCTGGGGTAAGTCTAAAAGTCCTGTAGATTTGCCTTATATAAGATGCCCCTTCAGCGAAAGTGGCAAAGGAAGGAAAAGTTTTAACATATTGCCCAATCCGCTTCATTCCTTTGTTTAACAGAACTGGGCCAATATCGTTAAGGGTAAGGCTAGCAATTTTTTCGGGGTATTTAGCTGCTATTACCATGCCAATTAACCCACCCATAGATGTACCTATCCAATGCACTTTGTGTAGACCAAGTTTGTCCATAACCTCGAGCATGTCAGAGACGTAAGTTTCTATGGTGTATGTTTCAACCATGGCGTTATCACTTTTACCACGCCCGCGCACGTCAGGTGCATAAACATCATGATGATTGCTTAGGTCTTCTGCTATCCATGAAAAGTCAGCCCCTGTGCGCAATAGCCCATGTACTGCTATAACAGGCTTTCTTTTTCGTGGGAAAGAGCATGGCCAGTTGCGTATGTGTAGGCTTAAGCCGTCTTTAGACTTAATATCAAACATTGCCTACTATTCCGCTTTGTGGATATGATGGAATGGTTTTTCAATATATCCTTCACCAGTTTTCTCATTCTGAATAAAATCTTCTGTTAACTTCTTAACCTTGCCACTTAATAATAATAACGATAATAAATTAGGGAAAATCATGAAAGAAATCATCACACTTGCAATTGTCCATATTAGTGGCACAGGCTGAACTGCCCCAACGACTAATAGTAGAAGAAAAATCATCCGGTATAACCAAATGCCTTTCATTCCTACAACATAGTTCATGGCTTTCTCGCCATAGTAATACCAGCCAATGATAGTAGAATAAGCAAAGAATATAAGACATAAAGTAACAATATGCTCACCATAGCTTATGTAGCTTCCAAAGCTTTGTGCGGTTAATGCTGCACCTGTTAAGGCGTTAGGGTCGCTTGTCCACCACATACCTGAAATAACTATAACAAGGCCTGTAAAGCTGCATACTACAATAGTATCAATAAAGGTTTGTGTCATAGATACCAACGCTTGCTCTACAGGGTGGGATGTTTTTGCAGCTGCTGCTGCAACAGGCGCTGTTCCTAAGCCCGATTCGTTAGAGAAGACACCACGAGACAAACCAAGCTTCATTACTTCTTTAACTGCAGCACCTAAAAAACCACCTGCGGCATTTTGCCCTATATCACCAAATGCACTACTAAATATAAGGACAAAAGCGTCATCAATTAACTGCCAATTACTTATTAAAATAATGCTACCAGCACCTATATAAAGCAAAATCATAAATGGGACTATCCCCGAGGCAACACGTGCAATCCGTTTAATCCCACCTACAATAACAAGCATAGTCATTATTGCGATGATGATACCCACCCACATTTTTATACTTGCAGGGTCATAGCTAGTGCCGCGCATGCTGTTGGCAACTGCATCTGCTACCGAATTTGCTTGAACCATATTACCAATATTAAGTGCTGCAATAACTAGTAAAATGGCAAATGCACCAGCAAGAATACTAGGGATATTAAATTTCTTGAGGGTTGGGTAATGAGCATCAAGCCCATCTTTGATATAGTACATCGGCCCACCGCTCATTTCCCCAGATTTCTCTTGGCGACGATAATAAACACCTAGTACAGCCTCGCTGTATTTGGTGGCCATACCAAGGAAACCAGTTAACCACATCCAAACTAATGCACCAGGGCCACCAAAAGAAATAGCAGTTGCAACACCTGCAATATTACCAGTACCAACTGTAGCTGCCAGAGCCGTCATCAAAGCTTGAAAATGAGAAATATCACCTGCTGATTTATCACTTTTAGATGGTGTAAACGCTAATTTAAGAGATCTAAACAAAAATCTAAATTGTAACCCTTTAAGAATTACAGTTAAGTATATGCCTGTAAATATTAATATAATTAACATTGGCCAACCCCACAGGATTGACTCTAGGTTACCAAAAATGTCTTGTAGGTTATCTGTGGTCATTATTTAATATTTCCTTCTACGAATGCTTTATAAATGTCGCCTTTAGTGATTAATTCAGGAAGAGCTATTGGGGCGACACCTTTTTTAGGTGGGTAGTATAAGTAAAATGGAACACCAGCTCTACCATGAAAAGTAAGCTCTTTTGTTATTGCTGCATTTGCATTTGTCCAGTCGGCAATAATTATCTGTATATTATTTTTAATAAAAAATGCTTTAATATCGTCAGACTTTAGGGTCAACTTTTCGTTTACCTTACATGTTATGCACCAGTCAGCAGTAAAAATAACAAATGATGCTTTACCTTGGGCTTGTAAGCTCTCAGCTAATTGTGGAGAGAAACGCATACTATTAG
>JAJFIW010000009.1 GCA_021774615.1 Alphaproteobacteria bacterium
TCGAATCCTTTAGGTCATATGCGGAAAAAACAAGCAAAGAAGATTTAAAGAATGTTTGGGCTAAAATACTAGCAGGAGAAGCCTGTAAGCCTGGAACTTACAGCCTAAGAACATTTAGCTTTATATCACATCTTTCTCAGAGTGAAGCAACACTTATAGATACTTTAGCAACTCTTGTGGTGGATACAAGTGTACCAATACTAGGGAAGGATGGAGTTTTAGAACTAAAAGAGTACATTTCTTTTACAGACTTGTTAGAACTAGAATCTATGGGGATAATATCTGGGATCTCAGGAGATATTATCAGCACAAAAATAGTGCGTAAAAACAGTAGCATTGCGATTTCTGGAAAAAAAATAGGAATTCTCCTTACGAACACAACAAATATAGACAAAGAAATTACTTTCACTAGTTTACGACTAACAACAATTGGGCAAAACATTATTCAATTATTAGATATTCCTACAAGTATAGATTATCTAAAGAGAGTATCACAACACATAGCTAATATTGCACCAGAAGGAATAAATGTTCAATATGGGACATGCTTTCCTATTGATAATAATAGATCTCTGTTCTCACAAGTGCACACTATGGAAAAAGAAGAAATCTAAACCCAGAAATACATAGCTGTATTCACACTAAATTAGCAATAATAATGGTCAAGCTACTGCTAACCATATTTTACCCCTTATTACTTACTCACCAATGCAACTTTACCGCCGGCATGGCGGGTGATTTCGCCGTCTAGTTCTAGTTCGGTTAGGGTGGCTATTGCTTGGGATTGGGGGATGTTTAGGGCTGCCAGCAGGTCATCGATGGTGGTGGGGCTGGTGCTTAAAAATGCTTTAATGCGGCTTTCGATGGTGCTTGGTTCGGCTGGGGTTTGTTGCTCTGGTGGGGTGGGGTCTTCGAGCAGGGTTAGTTGCTCGCGGGTAAAGTATTTTACCTTTGGTTTAGTAGTTTCTGGTTGGAGGTTAAACCCTGCAACAGCCTCGAGGATGTCTTCTGCCGACTGCACCAATGTTGCCCCTTGGCGGATAAGGTGGTTACCCCCTTGGCCACGAGGTTCTGACGGGTGGTTTGGCACTGCCATAACCTCGCGCCCTTGCTCGCCTGCTTGTTGGGCGGTAATTAAGCTACCCGAATGGCGTGCAGCTTCAACCACTACTACCCCTGCCGACAAGCCCGACACAATCCGATTGCGCCTTGGGAAACTTTGGGCAGTTGGTTTAGTACCTAGTGGGGTTTCGGCAAGCAATAAGCCTTCGTTGGCTATTTTATGGAACAGCTCTTTATTTTCGGGCGGGTAGATATGGTCTAGCCCGCCGCCTAGTACGGCAATGGTGCTGCCTTGTTCTTTTAGTGCGCCAATGTGGGCGGCGGTGTCTACCCCACGGGCAAGCCCTGATGCAACCCCCCAATTTTGTTTTGATAGCCCTTGCGCAATTGTTTGCGCCAAACGGCAGCCATTAATGCTAGCGTTACGAGCGCCAACTATAGCTACTTGTGGTTTTGCCAAAAGTTCGAGCCTACCATAGGCTGCCAAAACAGGTGGAAAGTCGGCAATATGACGCAATGCTGTGGGGTAGATATCGTCGCTATAAAAAACAAGGGTTGCACCCATTTTGGCTAGTTTTTCTATTTCTTTTTCGACACTATCAACCGAGGCAGGCTTAAACTTGCCGTTGCCGTTTTCTAGGTCTTCGACAGCATTGAGGGCCGTTTTATAATGAGAAAGCATCTTAAAAAATGTAACGGGCCCAATCCCCCGCCCTCGCATCAGACGCAGAGTTGCGATTTGTTCTGGAGAAAAGTTTTTAATCATAGCCAGCGTTTCCCTAATGTTGCTAGTGTTGCGATAAGTGCATGTTTTGGCCATGCAACTTCTCGTTTTTGCAAAATATCGCCAAAAGCACGGCGGTGGTGCCAAACACCATAAGCAAATAACAATACCCCTACGAAAGAGGCTTCTGAACCTTTATAAACAAACAATACCAATGGTAAAGAAAATAATTGGAGCAATATTGCTAAGTACTGTCGCCGAGTTATTGCAAAAGCAATTACCCATATTGCCAACAACCAAACCCCTGCCCAAATATTTACTGCAAAGCAAAAACCAGTATAAACCGTGCTGCTGCGGCAAGGGCGAAAGTTCGAAAATGGCGAATACCCATGACCAACAATAGCAATAAAACCTGCAATAAGGATACAATTAAAATTTGCAGTTAACAGCCATATTGCTTGCATTGCCGCCACTATTTTACCAGCTTCGAGCAAAAAAGTAAGTAGTGCCACCCAAACATTACCCAGTTTTAACCACAAAATGGCACTGGGGTTACCAGTGCCATTTGCAAGAACAGGGTGTTGGGTAATAAAAGCAACCGCTCGCCCTGTGGGGGCTGCCCCCAGAACAAAACCAACGACTATCGCTAATAAAACATCAACTATAATGTTACCACCCGTACCATATTTGTACTGCCAGACACACCAAACGGTACGCCAGCTGTTAATAAGACATTATCGCCTTTACCGCATAGCTCCATTGCTTGCAAGGCTTCGGTTGCAAGCGGTACAAGGTCGTCGAAAGTTTCAGGCTCGGCTGAAACATTAGTATGTAACCCCCATGCTAAAGACAAAGCGCGAGCTGTTTTTATTTCTGGAGTTAGGGTTAAAATTGGTTGTAGTGGGCGCTGGCGGCTCATCCTCATGGCAGTAGAACCACTAGCAGTAAAGGTAACAATCCCTGAAATATCCAGTGTTTCTGATATTTGGTAGGCACCATGTGCCATTGCATCACCAATATTTTGTACAACATTAGGGTGGCGAGCGTCCATCAGTGGCTTCCAAGCTACCGAGCGTTCAATCCGCGAGATAACACGTGCCATAACTTCGACAGCTTCTAGTGGGTAGTCGCCCGAGGCAGTCTCAGCTGACAGCATTAATGTGTCTGCACCCTCGTACGTAGCGTTTGCCACGTCTGACACTTCGGCACGGGTTGGGGTGTTTGCTTGGGTCATACTTTCGAGCATTTGGGTTGCAACTACAACAATTTTACCAGCTTCACGGCATTTACGAATAATCCGCTTTTGTAGTGGTGGCACTTCTTCAAGTGGCATTTCTACGCCTAAGTCGCCACGAGCAACCATAAGCCCGTCTACGACCTCTACAATTTTCTCTAAGCGTTTAGTTGCGTTTGGCATTTCGATTTTTGCCATAATACGTGCGCTATTGCCAATAATTTCCCGCAGTTCAAGCACATCTTCGGGGCGTTGCACAAACGATAGTGCCACCCAGTCTACGTCTAGTTCCATCCCGAATTTTGCGTCTTTGCGGTCTTTGTTGGTCATCGCTGAAAATGGCAGGTCTACACCCGGTAGGTTTACGCCTTTACGGTCAGAAACTGTGCCGCTGGCTTCAACTGTGCAGATAACCGCACCGTCTTTTTTGTCTTTAACTCGCATTTTAACAACGCCGTCATTTATATATACAGGGTCGCCAATGTTTAGTACTTCTAAAATTTCGGGGTGAGGTAAGCACACTCGTTGTGCTGTTCCGCCAGTTTTATCGTTATCGAGGGTGAAAATATCCCCTACTTTAAGAACATGCTTCTTTTTGCCTTCAAATGTTCCAACTCTAATTTTTGGCCCCTGCAAGTCTTGAAGAATTGTAATCGGGGTTTTCCGACGTTTTTCGATATTACGGATAGCTTTAACAATTTCGCGGTATTCGTCATGCCCACCATGTGAGAAATTAAGGCGGAAACCATTAACACCCGCATCTACTAGTTTTTCGAGCATTTCGGGGCTACTGCTGGCAGGACCAACTGTGGCAAGAATTTTAGTGTGGCTTAGAGTATTCATAAATATAACCTGTGTTTATTGGGTTGGAGCATAATTAAAAAAGAACATACTCCTTCAAAGGTATTTTGGCTAGTACTACAAGTATATTTTTATCTTAAAATAATGTATTGTTTAGTCTATAGTGTGCCTATATATACATTAGTAATAAAAAAATTAAGGAATATCTGAATGGGTCGTCTGCTTTCGCTTGCAACAGCACTATGGAACCGCCGTGGCGTTATTGTTTTGTCACTTATTGCTTTTCCAGCGTTGTGTTTAATGTATGGGCTTAATAAGCCACCTATTTACCATGCTGTGCAAACTCTATCGCTAGTGCCCGAAAATGCGCAATCTAGCTTGTTGCAAGATGTTAGAAACGACGAATACCAAAAAATCCTTAACCGCCAAATGAAAAGCGACACTCTTATTAAAGCTGCCCTTAATGATGTTGGGGTTTTATTACCTGGTGCTCTTCCTACAGAAGAACGCATAAAAATTCGGGAGCTACAACAAAGTTTAAGCCTTACTGCACCTGGTGAAAATATTATTGAAATCACCCTAAAACACCAAGACCGCAGCCAAATATTGCGTTTACTTGAGGCTGTTGTTCTAAACTTTATCGACGACATTATGGCGCCAGAACGCTTTGCAAAGGAAGAGCTGTCAAACAGCTTAGCTAACCAAGTGCGGACGCTGATAACTCAACAGGCTGAGTCTAGAGAAAGCTTGCATAATACTAAATTACAAATAAAGAAAGAGCCTGATGCAGACACCCGTAAAGACCTTGAATACCAACTAGCAAGCCTTGATTTCCAGATCCAAACATTAAAAATGCAAATTGATTTGGCCGAAGGTGAATACCAGAAAGCTCTTAGTGCAACCCAACAAACCATGTTTCACCCGATCATAAAACCTGAAAGCAACCCAGTTATTGTTAGCCCTGCACCTGGCCTAACTTTACAAATGTTCTATTTACTACTTGGTTTGCTGTTGGCTATTGCATTTATTACCATAACTACAGTTATCGGTATAATTTTTGATACATCGCTACGTCGTGATGATGAAATCCGTAAAGAGCTAGGGCTGCGTATTCTGGGTAGAATGCCTAACCTTGGTGATGTTAGCTTTGATGATGGGCGTATTTCAACCATGCCTAACATAAACATTTAAATTATAATAAAGAGCGCAGGTATAGACCCAAAATGGCGAAAAAAACTAGCAAAACAACAAAGTCAACACAACTACAGCCGACTTCGTTTACCGAGATAAACCGTATCCACCGCCAAGCGTTATCGGCACGGCATGGTAGCTTGGTTATAACATCAGCATTAGGTGGTGAGGGTGTATCTACTTTTGCTCATATTATGGCATTACGCTCGGCTGATAATGGCCAACGCACTTTGCTTATTGACCTAAATCTACGTAATGCCAACTTATCTGACTCGTTCCATGCTGAACGTAAAATTTGGGGGCTAGCCGACAGAAAACAAGGTAGTTCATTAGCAGACCTTATCCAGCCTGCAGCTAGTGTGCCTAATTTATCTTTTATGGCAGCTCCTCGTGATGATGAAAGTGTGCAGTTTTTACGTGATGTACAAAGAGCAAAATTATTTCTTAGTAATTTAGAAAGCCAATTTGACCAAATAATTATCGACACCACACCTGTAGGTGCATTAAACCGCCAAAATATTGACCCAGTCTTATTAAGTGCTGCGGCATCTCGTGCAGTTGTTGTATTTATGGCTGGCGTTACCCCACAAGATAAAATTAAGCGCTGCATACGCTTACTTGAAGAAGCTGGCACTGCTATTGAAGGTTTACTTGTAAACGACTACCGCAACCCGTCACTCCAAGAAGAACTACTTAAATTTGCAGATGGTATTAAACGCATTAACCCTGCTTTTGCAGACTGGATGCGCCAGAAGATACAAAAATCTTCGTTTTTATCTTAGTAAGTCTAAGAGAAGCTTGTTCCCCACTACCGATATGTGATCGTCATCAAAATAGAATGACTGTTGTGGCGTGCCAACTGGGCATACTTCATTGTCGCAATATGTATTGGTAGGGTTAATAAAGGTAAAGCCCTTGCTTTGCATATTAGTAAATGTATTAGTGAAAAATGCTTGTAGTTTGTCATGCTCGCTACGTGTAACAGACAGTGCTTTGATGGTTTGCTGCTGTGGCACACCACGGTTCTGCATTATTGGTAAGTAAAGTGCGCTATATATTCTACGAGGTTCAACATTCTGCATTGGTACTTGCCCAACTACAACCACCTTTACACCAATGTTATTATAAGCTCTGACTGTGCGCTCTAGTGCTGTTTTTATAGTTTGCTCTCGTTTAGCCAAGTTTTGTGGAGTTATGCCTGTGATTGTGTCTTTTATTTTTTTGCCAAAAGTTGTGTAGTAGGTCCAACGTGTTACAAGGTAAATAGTTTTTACTTGCTGCTCTTTAGCATATTTTAAAAGCCTATCGCTTAGCAAACGGCAGCTTGTTTCGTGTTGGTCTTTACGTAGCATCTCTATGCCAAGTAAGGGTAAGCAGCCAGAGTCGGTAATAGCGATGCCTTTTATATTGCTCTTTTCTGCAAGTTCTTTAAATGCTGGTAATGCTGAAAATCCATGGCTATCGCCTGTAATAATAAATTTGGTTGCCGCTGTATTACTGCCAAAAGTACAAAACCAATCTTTTTCTTTATGGTGTGCACCTACATTATCGTTACATTTGCCAAAAGTTTCTATTGGGCTACGCTCGAACGACTCTGCAAGCTCTGCCGAATACCCCAACCGTTCTGGGAAGCCTTTATATGCATAAAAAAGCCCGCCTGCGGCTAAAAGCAATGACCATATAACACCAAGACCTATTAATAAGGATTTAATCGATAGCTTTTGCCGATTACGGCAGGGTATTTCCACATACTGCCACGACAACCAAGACAAACTAAACATTAAGCCCACCAGCCATAATGCTCCTTCAGGCTCTTGACCTAGGTGGTACAAACTGCTGTAGGCTAAAATGGGCACATGCCATAAATAAAGCGAGTAAGACATCAACCCCACGGTAACAACTGGTTTTGTTGAAAGAAGCCGGCTTGTAATATCGTTAAACCCACCAAACCAAACTATAAGCATCGAGCCTACAACTGGTAATAATGTAAGCACTGATGGGTGTGGGGTATCTTTCTCGAATAACATGAAAGAAGCAATAATCATTAACAAACCAACACTTGCAAATAAGCTGCCCCATGGGTGGTTTCGCTCTTTATTGCTGCCCCCTTCAAAATAAGCAAGAATTGCGCCTGCTAGTAGCTCCCAAATACGGGTGTGGGGTAAAAAGAATGTGGCATCAGCAAAACGAGTGCTGCCCCAATGTGCTAAGCCTAGCGATAATACAAATGCGGCAACCATAAATGGCAAGAAATAGCGTCGTCCTCGCTGCCAAAACAATAAAACTAGTGGTGGGAAGAATAAATAAAATTGCTCTTCAACAGCTAAACTCCAAGTATGTAGCATTGGTAAATATTCGGCAGGCCCTGCGAAATAGCCAGTTTCTTTCCAGAATACAAAGTTAGATGCAAAACCCGCAATCCCAATAATGCTTAAACCAAACTGTTTTAATTCGCTAGCGTCCATAAGTAACCATGCAAATGGTATGCTAAGAAAAACTATAACCGACAGAACTGGCATAATCCGCCGAGCACGGCGTTCGTAGAATGATTTAAAAGAAAACCCTTTACCTTGCACCTCGCGCAGGATAATCCCTGTAATTAAGTAGCCAGAAATAACAAAGAAAACATCTACACCTAAAAAACCACCTTGAATTAAATTTTCAAAAGCAGGGTGAAAATCAAAAACAAGAGTCATGTGGTAAAGTAATACAGCTAATACCGCAACAGCGCGCATGCCATCAATTTCGGGGCGATAAAATGAACGATTACTCATTGTTTATATATTTCTTACCATTATGAATATTGGTAGTGTTATAATATGCCTATAAAATAAAAACAATTATTAAAGATAGAGACAATACCTTGAAAAACTATTTATTGTTTACCCTATTTATACAGTTGTCCTTTTTTGCCCCAATTCTTTGTGGTGTAAATATTGCTTATGCTGAAGTTGTGCGACTTGAAGATATAGGCTCTCGTGGCAGTTTTAAAATAACACCTACCCCAACAACAGGCTTGCTCCAAAAAGCAGCACAAGATATTCACAATTTGGAAAAAACAGATAAAGAATTAGAAAAACGCCTTAAAGAAGCCGAAAAGGCTATAAGATCTTTATCAAAAGACCTTATAAACCAAACAGAACAAAACAAAGCACAGCTAATACGACTGAACGAACTAACTAATATTATCCAAGAACAATACAACTGCGCCTCAACAGGTAAAATATTTGATGGTAACACCTGTATATATACTACTGATAAGCCCTAGGCAGCCGAAGGACGGCTAACTTCTACCTGTTCGCTTGTATCATCACGATGGATAGTTTCTATTTTGCGGATAGTGCCTGTTTTACTACGCATTACCAGACTATGGCTAGTGCGCCCACCAGATATTTCTGTTACCCCTTGTAGTAAAGTACCGCTAGTAACACCAGTTGCAGCAAACATAACTTCGCCTCCTGCTAAATCATGAGTACGATAGACTTTATTTAAGTCAGTAATGCCCCATTTTGCTGCTCTCGCTTTTTCATCGTCATTACGGAACAGTAAACGACCCATAATATTCCCGCCGACACAACGCAAAGCTGCCGCTGCTAAAACACCTTCAGGGGAGCCACCACTACCAAGCAGAATATCTATACCACTTTCGGGCATGGCTGTTGCTAATGCGCCTGCTACATCTCCGTCACCGATGAGTTTAATCCTAGCACCTGTAGAGCGTACTTCCTTAATTTTTTCAGCATGTCGGGGGCGGTTTAGAATGCATGCAACAATGCAGCTAGGCTCTACACCTTTTTGCCGTGCAAGCTCGTAAATAATTTCCGCGGTTGGCATGTCTAAGTCAAACTTAGAAAAATCATAGCCTGCACCAATTGCTAACTTGTCCATATACACATCGGGCGCATTTAAAAAGCTACCTTTACTGCCTGCAGCCAAAACTGCAATTGCATTTTCGCCGCCATTAGCTGTAATGTCGGTACCTTCTAGTGGGTCTACGGCAATGTCTAGCTCTATACCACCCATACCAACTTCTTCACCGATGTATAGCATTGGTGCTTCGTCACGTTCGCCTTCACCAATTACAATTTCACCAGAAATATCAAGGCAATTAAGCGCTCTACGGATAGCATCAGTTGCAGCTTGGTCAGCGCCAATTTTATCGCCAGTGCCAATAAATTTGCTTGCGGCCATTGCGCCTGCTTCGGTAACGCGTACGAGCTCCATTACAATGTTACGGTCTACGTATGCTTCTTTTTTTGTGCCAAAATCCATTATGCTATTAGTCCTTTCTTGCGCCAGTAGTCTTCTATCATATCGCCATTAGTAATAGTATCAGACAGGCTTACTTCGGGTTTAAAGTGCCAAAAACGGGCGGCACTTACTCTATCTTTATTAAGGTTTTTACGCTTACCACGTACGGTATGGCGGCCTGCGTAGTAGTAGTTACCACTCATCATCTCAAGCCCTTCACCAATCTGGGCGATAATTGCTCCTTGTATTTGTGGCACTTGGTGGAACTCGCCGTTGCGGTCTTCAACGCATAAACCAGATGTGCTTGGTGACACAACCGTAGTCAAGCAGCCCTTGTCTTTATGGGTTTTAATTAGCTCTACATCGTCCTCAGGGTTACCCGGAGCATCATAAGGAGGGTAATGCAACCAACGGAACGTACTCCACTTATCGGGGCTTAGGCGCTCTATTAGTTTACCAAAATATGGGGCTTGCTCTGTACTAGGGCCATTGCGGTCTAGGATGTCTAAAAGCTTTAATGCAAATTTTTTGTTTTCTTCAGCTAGTTCTTTGGTTTTGTCGAAACCTTCAGCAGATGGGTAAGAATCGGGGATACCAGCCTTAACATGGTAATACTCGTTCTCATTTTTAGTGCCTGTATTATAGTTGTGGTGTTCGCTACCTAATTCTGAACCAAGTGGGTAAAAGCCTACTTCTGGGTCATCACAAATTTTTGATTGTTTGCGCCAATGAAATGCTTGTTTTTTATCTTCAGATAATGCAAAAAAGCCACCTGTTTCGGGCAGCCACTCGGCATAAGCACTTTTGATAAGATCGGGAGAAATCCCATGGTTAATAATTAATGCAGCGCCTATATCACGGCAAGCAGTTACAAATTTTTCTTCAAAATCTGGTGCTTGCATATCTAAAACATTTACGTTCATTTTATAGCCCCCTCTTGGGTTTATATTAGTTACTATTATGTATAAATATCTACGCTGTCAAGCTCTGTAACTTATTTATCTTTCATCTGGCTAAATGCAAGCATATAATGTTTTAGTATTTAAAGACTATTATTTATATAAACAAATAAGTAAGAACCTACATATGAAGATTCTAACTATTTTTACTGGTGGCACTATTGGCTCTGTTCAAGGCGAAAACTATGGCCTTGATGTATACGACAAAACCAAAGAAATGCTAATGGAACGCTACAAAAATAGTAGCGGTGGTGATATTGAGTTTATTGAACGCTCACCTTTTTTTAATTTAAGCGAAACTCGTATTCCATCAGAATTAACAGAACTCATCCAATGTATTGAAAAAAATTTAGCTGAAAGCCATAAAGGCGTTCTGATTGTGCATGGTACCGATACAATGCCTTTTGTATCATCAATTTTAGCATTTTGCCTGTCACACCTTAATGTACCAATTGTTATGACTGGTGCTAATTACCCAATTGACGACAGACGTAGCAATGGTTACAGGAACTTTGCTGCAAGTATAGATTTTATCAAAGACAAACATGCACCAAAATCTGGAGTATTTGTAGTATTTGAAAATAACTACGATAAACGTTGCCTAGTTCACCTTGGGAGTCGCCTTCTAGAAGCAGAAGCCTTCAATGATGAGTTTTCGAGCATTGGTGGTATCCACTACGGAGAAATAACAAACGGCCACTTCGAGCGTTACGATGATAGAATTAACCCATCTAATGCTGAACTAAAAATGCCTCGCCCACAGTCTATAAAAAATTACCCTGTTAACTTTGCTGACAATATTCTATACATATCGCCGTACCCTGGGCTTCGGTATGACTTATACGATAAACTAATAAAAGCAACACCTATAAAAGCTGTTATCCATAGCATGCACCACACAGGTACAGCTTGTGTACGCGCTGAGGAAGGTAGCCCTTACTGTCTTGCTCAGTTTATAGAGCGCTGTGCTGGCAGAGGCATTAAAGTATATAGTTGCCCCAGCCGTGAAAAACTAATGGTTGAGCAATATATAACCGCCCACGCTCTGCTTGAAGCTGGTATCCACCCACTAGAGAACACATCTCTACCAGCAGCACTTACTAAAGTGATGCTTGCTTACGGTAATTTTGAAGAACAAGAACAAATTGATTTATTCCTCAACGAAGAAATAAACTTTGAATTTGTCGACTTTAGGCGTGCGGGCTACGGTAAACACCGTCGGAATAAATAAATATTTAATTCAATAATAAAAAAAGCCTCCTTCTTTGCGAAGGAGGCTTTTTATTATTTATGCTAATTAGTTAGCTTGGCGGCGCAAGAAAGCTGGGATGTCCAGATCGTCAAAATCTGGTTGGTCTGATGCTTTCTCTTTTGCAACTAGTTTCTCAACATTTTCAGAAGAAGAAACAGACTTAGCTAGTAAGCTCTCTCCACCTAAAGAAAATGAAGACTCTACTTCAGCAGAAATAGTTTTACTTTTTTCTTCTGTTGCAGAACTAGCTAAAAATGATGATGCCGGAGCTTTAAATGTGCTATTTGGCTTATCATTATTTTTAGGTGGGGTGAAGTTAGTGCTTCTGTTCGTAGTTGTTGGAGTACCTGCACGGCGGGTAACATTTCCACCTAAACCAGTTGCAACAACACTTACACGAAGCTCGCCTTCCATCTCACCATCAAACGCTGTACCGAAGATAATGTTAGCGTCAGCGTCTACCTCTTCACGGATACGGTTTGCAGCTTCATCTACTTCGTACAAAGTCATGTCAGGGCCACCGGTAATGTTAATCAACACACCACGTGCACCTTGCATAGAGATACCGTCTAGCAATGGGCTTGAAATAGCCATTTCTGCAGCCATAATCGCACGGCGTTCGCCTTCGGCTTGGCCTGTACCCATCATCGCTTGACCCATTTCAGACATAACAGTTTTAATGTCGTTAAAGTCTAGGTTAATGAAACCAGGAACAACCATCAAGTCTGTTACGCCACGCACACCTTTATACAAAACATCGTCAGCAAGTTTAAATGCTTCCATCAATGTTGTACGTTCGGTTGCAATACGGAATAAGTTTTGGTTAGGGATAACAATAACTGTATCTACATATTGTTGTAGCTCTTCGATGCCACTTTCAGCTTGCTTAGAACGGCGAGCGCCTTCAAAACCAAAAGGTTTAGTTACAACTGCAACAGTCAAAATACCTTGCTCTTTAGCAGCACGAGCAATAACAGGTGATGCACCAGTACCAGTGCCTCCGCCCATACCACCAGTAATAAAGACCATATGAGAACCACGAATAGCTTCTGAGATTTCGTCAAAGCTTTCTTCAGCTGCGGCCGCGCCCACTTCAGGGTTAGCGCCTGCGCCTAGGCCTTGGGTAAGCTCGCAACCTAAACGAATCTTTTTGTCAGCTGGGTTTTGGTCTAATGCTTGAATGTCAGTGTTAGCTACTACAAAATTAACACCTTGCAGGTCTGACTCAATCATATTGCGCACAGCGTTACCGCCAGCGCCACCAATGCCTACAACTGTAATTTTAGGAGCGTTTTCTTCTTCTGTGACCATGCTAATATTTAGCGACATGAAAGGTCCTCTCTCTTTTTATATGTTCTTGTTACACAGTATATAGTATGTCATAAACTTTTAGAACCAATAAATATAGTTATATCGACAATTTTTTACGCCGTCAATTCATAACAAAAGAACTACTCAAATAAATTTAAAAAACTTTCCTAAATTCGTATTTTATGTTGCCTGGAAACTTTCCTTAAACCATTGTTGCATAACATTCCAAACCCGATTATTACCCGCAAAACTAGATCTACGTTTTGTAATACGTTGGCTTGTCATCCTTGAGCCATACATAACTAACCCACTCACGGTTGAGAACTGTGGAACGCTGCTCATGCTAGTTAAACCACCTAAACCTGTAGGGCGTGCTACCCGCACAGACTTATCTAGAACCATCTCGGCTAATTGTCTAAAACCTTGTAACTGGCTAGTACCTCCCGTTAGCACAACTCGGCGCCCGATTGAAGACTCGAACCCTGATTTTTCAATTTCGGTTCTGACCATTTCTAAGATTTCCTCACAGCGAGGCTGGATGATACCCGTTAGCTGACCACGAGTTATATGCCCTGTCATGGTTTCTTCGTCTTCACCTACATGTGGTATGTCTATGTTGGTATCGCTCTCTACTTGGCTCGCCATAGCGCAGCCATATAGCGTCTTAACCCGCTCGGCGTGGTATATAGGTGTAGACAAGCCGCGGGCAATATCACTAGTAATATGGTTACCACCAACAGGTACAACCGCAGCATAAACCATTGCCTCTTGGTCGTAGATAGCAATGTCACAAGTGCCACCTCCAATATCTACCAAAGCTACACCTAGTTCCCGTTCGTCTTCAATTAAGGTTGAAAGAGCTGACGCATAAGGAGAAACAACCACCCCCGCCACATCTAAATTACAGCGCTCAACGCAACGAATAACATTACGCACAGGGGCTTTTGCAGCAGAAATAATATTAACGTCAGCCTCAAGCCTAGAACCCATCATCCCCCTAGGGTCGCGGATGTCTAATTGGTCGTCTAGAACATACTTCATTGGTAGCGAATGGATAATTTGTCTATCGCCCTCTAGCTGTTTAGCGCAAGCAACATCAATAACTTTGTCTAAATCACTTTGAGAAATTTCGTTATTACCAAGAACAACCAAACCGTCTGTAACGTGGCTGCTTAAATGAACCCCACCAAGGCTAACAAAAACGTGGTTAACATGTACATCTGCCATTTCTTCAGCCATTGTTACGGCTTCACGGATTGCGCGCTCGGTTGCGTCCATGTCTACGACCATGCCTCGCTTAATACCATGAGAGGCACAGTTTCCATAACCAATTATTTGTGGTGTATCTGAGTCATTAACCTCTGCGATAAAGCACGCAATTTTGCTACTACCTATATCAAGACCTGCAATGATATTCTGCTTTTGCCGCATTTTTACTATTCCCCTAGTATAATAACATAAATCTATAAATATCCGTTTGCGGACTCAGGCAAACGAACAACAATTCTATCTGCTAAGCGTAAATCAACCATAACGCCTTGCACCCCAAGAATATTCCGTTCGGCATGAAGCCGTTGCAAATACCCTAAAGCTACTGGAACATTTTTTTCTGGGAGTTTAACTACAATCCCGCCATCAAACTCTAAGTCCCAACGACGCTGACCAACATAAACAGAACCAATGACACTTTTTTGTATGTCAGGCACAGTTGCTAAGTGTTTAAACAATTCAGCTGCTTGAGTTTCGGCACCATCACCCCTAAGGATTGGTAAATTCTCAAAACCTTTTTTATGTAATGTAATCATAAAACCATTTGGGTCAATAACCCATACTTCGCCAGAAACATCTAGCCGTGCTAGTGGTTTGTATTCGACCACATCAATTTTTAATGTGCTTGGCAAAATCCGCATAACTTCTGCTGATTCTATCCATTCAATAGCCTCTATCGCTTGACGAGCTGTTTGTGCGTCAAACCCAACCAAAGAGCTACCTTGGTTAAGCCCTAAAACATTACGCAATTTGTCTGAATCTGCATTAACAACACCTGACACAAGAACTTCTTTAACCCGAGCATCAATTTGGCGAGCGACAAACTCTTCTGTGTATGCTTTTACACCATCCCAATTGGTGTAAACCATATGCCCACTATACCAACCCAAACCCAAGATTAATAAAACCGCCAATGCTTTAAAGGACTCTAACTTAGAAGGCAAGCGCATACGCCGCACATGACGTACGTCTTTTTTCTTAGAGATTTTCTGTTGTTTACGACGATTCATTTATAAAAAAAGGACCTTTAATTGCTACTACATCTAGTATAGCAAAACCTTACCAAAACTTCACCTGTCAGAGTAAAAGAACGTATTAAAAAACACGTCACCTGTCACCTAAAAGCCTCACTTCCCACTCGAGCTGTGTACCTGTCTTCTGGTAAACTTTCTCACGGACTTCTTCGGCTAGATTTTCCATATCGCAAGCTGTTGCATTACCAAGGTTAACAAAGAAATTACTGTGCTTTTCAGATACTTGTGCATCACCTTTGCGTAAACCTCTGCAACCTGATTCTTGTATCAGTTGCCAAGCTTTTTGCCCTTCAGGGTTTTTAAAAAGTGACCCTGCATTTGGTAGTTCTAATGGCTGGCTACTTGTACGCTTCTGATTAATTTCACGCATAGCTTGGCGAACTTGGCTTTTATCCCCCGCCTTAAGAGCTAAATGAGCAGCAACAAACAGCCACCCTTCAGGCAAATTGCTTTTGCGGTAGCCAAAACCAAGGGTTTTAGGGTCTACAGTTATTATTTCCCCAGTATTATCTATAACATCGACAGCTTCTAGGATGTCGCATAGCTCGTGCCCATAGCAGCCTGCATTCATCACCAATGCACCACCCATAGAGCCAGGAACCCCACAAATAAACTCTACCCCTGAAAGCCCCGCATTGCGTGCCATACGGGCTACTTTACCAGTGCTAGCACCAGCTTGTGCATATATTTTAGTGCCGTCAACTTCAACCTTATCGCAGCCACGGCCAATGTGCACTACCACACCTTTTATACCGCCATCGCGCACCAAAACATTACTGCCTTCACCAAGAATGGTAATATCTACATCATGTGGTTTATTTTGCCAAAAATAGGCTAGATCTTTAATGTCTTGAGGTTTAAAAAATACTTCGGCAGCGCCACCAATACGGAAGGTTGTATAGGCGGCAAGAGGTTCCATAAAACGGTACGGTGCTTTTGTTTGTGGCAGCGTAGGTATTTGGCTCATTATTCTTAGGCAGCTCCCTTACAAGACAAGGAGCCAACAACATCTTGTGCCATAGCAGATATATCACCTGCACCTAAAAATAGCACGCCGTCACCTTCTTTTACTGTATCCAATAGTTGTGTTTCAATATCGTTAGCGTTTGCTGCTAACATTACATTATCCATACCAGATTCACGTAGTTTTTGAGCTAATACTTCGTGATTTACACCAACTATAGGGTCTTCACCAGCTTGGTAAACTGGTAGTAAAATAACAGCATCTGCTTGTTTTAGAGTATCTACAAATTCTTCCATAAGGTTTTTGAGCCGTGTAAACCGATGGGGCTGTACTACAGCTACAACTTTACCTTCACCAAAAACTTGGCGAGCAGCCTCAAAAGTTGCGGTTATTTCTGTGGGGTGGTGTGCGTAGTCGTCAACAAATGTAACGCCATTATTATTACCCATAATTGTAAAACGTCTGCCAACGCCTTTAAATGACGACAATGATGAAATAACTTTTGCCAGTGGTAAGTCAATTTCATCAGCAGCAGCAATTGCGGCTAAACTGTTTAAAACATTATGAGTACCTGCCATTTGCAGGCTAACATCAGGAATTACTTCTTCGGTGTCTCGCAAAGAAATATGTAAGTCGTAAATTGTGCCCTCTGCAGTAAAACGTATGTTCGTTGCACGATAATTAGCACCCTCAGACAAGCCATAGGTTACCACTCTACGGTCGGTAATTTTCTCTGCCATTTTAACACAAGCAGGGTTGTCAGCGCAGAGGATATCAAGCCCGTAAAAAGGTACGCTTTCTGCAAAACCAAAAAATTCTTGTTGCAAAGCTTCTTCACTACCGTAGTGCTCCATGTGTTCTGGGTCAATATTGGTAATAATCGCAATTGTAGGGCGGAGTTTACGGAAAGAACCGTCGCTTTCATCGGCTTCTACTACCATCCAAGTGCCGTCTCCGACTTGTGCATTAGAGCCTAAGTCGTTTAAAATACCACCATTAATTACTGATGGCTCAATCCCGCCTGCTTGTAATAGTGTATAAACTAAAGCCGTAGTAGTGGTTTTACCATGAGTACCACCAACAGCTACACTTAGCTGAAAGCGCATCAATTCGCCTAGCATTTCAGCGCGATGTACCACAGGAATACCTAGCGCACATGCGGCTTGCCACTCTGGGTTGTCATTTTTAATAGCAGAAGAAACAACAACAGCATCAACCCCTTCTAGGTTGCTTCTATCTTGACCATGAAATACTTTAACTCCGAGTTTACGTAGCCGTGCCAGCGTTTTGCTGTCTTCGGCACTGTCAGAACCTTGAACTTGGTACCCTTTACCAATAAGAATTTCGGCAATAGCACTCATGCCAATACCGCCGATACCTATAAAATGTAGGTTATCTACTGATTCAGGTAGTATTCTATCAATTTTCTTCATAGTTTTTTACTCTCCTGCTATAGCAATTCAGAAAACAGAATTACCATTTTTAAAGCCTTAACACAACGATAAGCTTCTAACGTGGAGTATATGGGGAACGCATAAAGCTAGTACAACCCCTCTATATAGTATATTCAATTTAATTGTTTGTTGATAAATCTTCGTCGTAATCTATGTCAACACCTGTCACAAGGGCTATAACCTCTGCTGCTGCATCTTGTGCTGCTTGGGGTTTTGCCAGTAATGCGGCATTTTCTTCCAGTAACTTACGCTTACTAGTGCGGGTTAATAACATCTCTACTTCTTCAGCTAGAATTTTAGCAGTAAGGTCACCTTCCTCTATTAAAGACGCAGCACTTGCTTTACTCATAACTTTAGCATTTTCTACCTGATGGCCGTCAGCTATCCGTAGTGGCACTAGAATAGAGGCCCTATTTAAAATGGCAAGTTCAGATATACTCCCAGTGCCTGCTCGCCCTATGACTAAATGAGATTGCTTCATCAATTCTGGTAAATTATTAAAAAAACTAGATATAACCGGTGTTATAGCAGTGTCACTATAAACTTTTTGGAGGCGTTCAATATCCTCAGGCCTAGCTTGCTGCACAAGATGAATTTTCTTTTGCAACTCAACAGGTAGCTTTGCTAAAGCTTCTGGTACAACATCTGAAAAAATACGCGACCCTTGGCTACCACCAAATACTAATAAATAAAGCTTCCCATCTTCTTCTCTATCAATTCCACGTAAAGCCAAAACCTCCTCGCGGACAGGGTTACCAACTACCTGATACTTACTATAGCTCCCGGAAAAGCTTCTAAAATATTTTTTAGCCCCTGCAAAAGAAAGCAAAACTTTCCCTACTAATGGTGCTAATAACAAGTTAGCACGCCCTGGCTTAGCATTTTGCTCGTGGATTAAGGTAGGAACGCCTAAAAACTTTGCTGCTAATACACCAGCAACAGATGCATAGCTACCCATCCCCAAAACTGCAACAGGTTTATGGGTTTTTACTAGTTTTATTGCTCGTACAAATGCTTTACCAAGGTCATAAATCGCATAAATCTTCTTTTTTATGCCTTTAGTATTTAACTGTGATGCGGGAAGAGTTATAAAATCGAACCCTTGTTTTGTAACAGTTTCTGTAAACTGGCGACCCGAGCCAATAAATGTACAGAGATAGCCCTTTTTGCGCAATGCATCAGCAATAGCAAGCCCTGGGAAGATATGCCCACCAGAAGCACCAGTAGAAATAAATATTCGGGGACGCAGTTCTTTTTTATTAGTATTTCCTTCGTTCTGTAACACTTCCATGCCTCCTTTTACGGCTTAGGGCAAGTATAAACCCCATCATTATTGAAACTGCCACCATTGACGAACCACCATAGCTTATAAAAGGTAATGTCATGCCTGTTGTTGGTAGTAAACTAAGGGCTACACCCATATTTATCATGATTTGGGCACCAAATAAGAGCAGCAGACCACTACAAGCTAATAAAACAAATTTATTTTCGGCATCAAATACATTTAAAAACCCACGCATTAAAATAACACCATAAATTAATAAAATAAGACCACATGCAATAATGCCAAATTCCTCACCTATTACTGCAAAAACAAAGTCGGTATGTGCATCTGGCAGGGTATTTTTTACTACCCCTTCGCCAGGACCTCTACCAAAAAAACCGCCATCTAAAAAAGCTTGTCTCGCACGGTCTACTTGGTAAGAGTCGCCGCTTTCTGGGTCAACAAAACGCATTAACCGCGAGCGCACATGCGGTAGCAATACATAGCCTGTACCACCACCTATAAAAACTAGCCCCATTAAACCTAAAAGCAGTGTGGGTGCTAAGTTAGCTAAAAACATCTGCCCGAACCACACCAATGATATAACTACAAACATCCCAAAGTCGGGCTGCATCATTAGTAAGCTTGCAATTATCCCTAGTAACACCCCACTTAATATGAAGCCTCGCATACGTTCGTAGCCTACTTCAGAGCTCATAAGCCATGCGGTTACAATAACAAATGATGGTTTCATTAATTCAGATGGCTGTACTCTAAAGCCTGCAAAATCTATCCACCGTTGTGCCCCTTTAATTTCGGAGCCAATAAATATAGTTGAAACTATCCCAACAAGCGCTACTAAAAAAAGAAATATCCCAGCATTTCTAACCCCACGTACACTCAATAAAGATGAAAATACTAATAGTACTAAACCAACAGCCAAAAACATAACCTGCCGACTAGCAAAATAGTAAGAGTCTACATTATAAGATGATGCAACCGCACTAGAAGCAGTTACGCTAATAGCAGCACCAATAGCCATTAAACATATAACAAGTACAAAACTAGTCCTGTCGATACAAGTCCACCAATGTACAAGAGGGTGGCTAGAAAGCCTAAACAAACCCACTATTCTTCCTCTACTTCGGGTGTTGGTAGGCCTGCAATTTTATAACAATAGTCTATAAAATCATTTCCTCTATGCTCAAAACTATCAAACTGGTCCCAAGACGAACAAGCTGGGCTTAAAAGTACATGGGTTTTACAGTTTTTTGATTTGGCATAAGCCGCAGCATCTTTATAAGCACTCTCGGTTGCTTTGTCCAAAGTTTTGCAACGGTGGACAGGAATATTAGAATCTTTCAAGGTTTCTGCAAAAGCCTCTTCAGCCTCACCGATAAGGTAAACACCTCGGACTTGTTTGAAGTGTTCAAGACATGGAGCAATGCCCTCTTCTTTTTGCTGCCCACCTGCAATCCAAAATATATTGTCAACGCTATCGAGTGCTCGATTAGCAGCGTCAGCATTAGTTGCTTTTGAGTCATTTAAAAATACTACAGACCCACACTGCAAAACTTTTTGTAACCGATGCCGAAGCCCTTTAAAGCTCTCGAGACCTGCAACAAACTGTTCGGGGGTTATAAAATCTTTTATTGATGCCCAAGCACACGTCATGTTTTGCCAATTATGTAGACCTGGCAATTGCTCAACAGTTTTTAAATTTGCAATAAGCCGTGGTGGGGTGCTGTCATAATCCAAAATACGCCCATCAGAAGCACAAACAATATCTGCACCAACCCCTGTAACACTGGTACGGCGCATTAATACTGGCATCCCAATTGCCATAGACAATGACTGTAGCTCGTAATTATCAACACTTATAACTCTAACGTCGCCATGTTGTTGGTTATTAAATATTTTTTCTTTAACTGCGATATAATCTTCCATGGTGCCGTGTCGTTCCAAGTGGTCGGGGCTAATGTTTAGTAAAACGGCAACATCAGCATGGAAATGCTTCATAGTTAGTAATTGATAAGACGACAACTCCAGCACATAAAAATCGCCTTTCTCCAGAACTGGCATATCTAAAGCAGGGCGACCAATATTACCGCCAACTTCAACTGTATTACCTGCTTGCTTTAATAGATGCCCAATTAAAGATGTAACTGTTGATTTGCCATTAGTGCCAGTAATTGCAATATATTTGGCATCTGGTGCACTTAGTTGCAGTAGGTCAATATCACTCCATAAATCTACACCAGCATCTAATGCTGCTACAACTTCGGGTACATTTTCGTCTATTCCTGGGCTTTTAATAAGCCCGTCAATAGCGCCCCAGTCTATGTCTAGTGGGTTTTGCTGTTTAACATCTTTTGGTAATTTTTCGAGCAGATCTGGGTTAGCATCCCAAGCATAAACCGTACACTGCAACTCTTCACGCAGAAAAGAAACCGCCGAAAGCCCTGTACGGCCCAAGCCTAGGACAAAAAATCTTCTTCCTCGTAGATTAGAAAGCTTCATGTTTATTACCTCAGTTTTAGTGTAGCTAAACCAATAATTGCTAATACAATTGCAATAATCCAAGCCCGGATAACAATATGCGACTCGGCCCAACCTTTTTTCTCAAAATGATGGTGCAATGGTGCCATCAAGAAAACACGTTTCTTAAATAATTTAAACGATAGCACCTGTATCATCACCGACAATGTTTCTATTACAAATAACCCACCAATAATTGCCAAAACAACTTCATGTTTTGTTAAAACAGCAACAACACCTAAAGAACTACCTAAAGTAAGCGAGCCCGTGTCGCCCATAAATATAGCTGCAGGCGGTGCGTTAAACCACAAAAAGCCCAAACAAGCCCCCACCAATGCCCCACAAAAAACAGTTAGTTCTGCGGCACCCGGAATATAGTGAATATATAAATATTCTGTAAAATCTGCCCTACCTACGATATATGCAATCATCGCAAATGATGCAGCAGCTATCATCGCTGGCACAATTGCTAGGCCGTCTAACCCATCGGTTATATTAACCGCATTAGCAGAACCCACAATAACCAATGTTCCGAAAACCATAAACCCGACTAGGCCTAAAGGCAGAATAACTCCTTTAAAGAATGGCACAAACACATCGTATGCTTTTGGTGCCTCTAAAACTTCGCCGAAAACATAAATAACCAATACAGAAACAAGTATTCCTGCTAACAGCCGAATACGCCCAGGCACACCCTTAGGGCGAATTTTAGTCATTTTCAGAAAATCATCAGCAAAGCCGATTAAAGCAAAAGCAGTTACAGTACCAATTGCCAACCAAATATAGGTATTTGTAAGGTCTGCCCATAATAAAGTTGAGAAAGCCAAAGTTCCGAATATTAAAATACCGCCCATACTTGGGGTACCTGTTTTGGTTTTAGCATGGCGCTCGGGCAAGTCTTCACGGACAGTCTGGTGGTTTTTTTGTATTTCTTTAAAGCTTCGTATCATCTTTGGGCCTAATAACAGCGACAAAAACAAAGCTGTCGCCATAGCACCACCAGCACGAACTGTAATATATTGGAATAAATTAAAAATCGGGACAGATTCTGCAAGTGGGTAAAGGAAATTATAAAACATTTATGGCGCTTCTTTATATTTGTAAGGTTTAACCTTATAAAAGTAACATAAAAAAGGTATTTTGTTAGCTTGCAGCTGCTCTTAATGCTTTTAATGCTTCCTCATGGTCGCTAAAAGGCAACACTTTTTTGCCTACAATTTGCCCTGTCTCGTGGCCTTTGCCTGCAATAAGAACTGTATCAAGCTCGCTAGCGTTACTAAGTACATAAGAGATAGCTTTGCTTCTATTGCCAATATTGTGTGCTTTTGGTACTGCTAGCATAATCTCTTTTCGTATATCATCAGGGTTTTCATCACGAGGGTTATCGTCAGTTACAACTACTTCGTCTGCAAGCCGTTTTGCAATACCACCCATTAATGGGCGCTTTGCTTTATCACGATTACCGCCACAACCAAATACAACCCATAACTTACCTTTTACTTGGGGGCGTAGCGACTTTAGCAAAATTTCTAGAGCATCTGGAGTATGGGCATAATCTACTACAACCAATGGCTTGCCAGCAAAAGTTGGTAATAATTCCATCCTGCCTGGAACGCTTTTTATTTTACTTAGAGCTTCGGTAAGTTCTGCAATCCCAACGCCAGAAGCCATAGCTAAACCTAAAGCTACGGCTATGTTTTCGGCTTGGAAACGACCAATTAATGCCATTGATACAGGCTTAGAAAAATCAGCAAATTTAATATTAAGGTCAAGCCCTTGTTGGTGTGCATCAATAACCTCTACTACCAGCTCAGCATTAGACGTACCAACGGTTAATACCTTTGCCCCATTTTGTTTTGGGGCATTTAATAGCATGGCTGCAGCTGGAGCCGGCAAATTTCCTAGCCTATCTACATTAACAACAGCCACGCCATTTTCGGCTAGCAATTCAGTAAACAAACGTAATTTAGCTATAAAATACGACTCCATAGTACCGTGAAAGTCCATATGGTCTTGGCTTAAATTAGTAAAACCTACCGCATTAAAACTTACATCATCAGCTCGCCTTAAAGACAAAGCATGGCTAGAAACTTCCATACAAGTATGGGTAATACCCTCGTCGGCCAATGCTGTTAGTTGGAGGTAAAGTTTGTCTGACGATAATGTGGTATAACCGCCATAGCTGCGCTCTTCATCGCCAACATGAAGCCCCAAAGTACCAAGAGAAGCGGACTTATGCCCTGTTTTCTGCAATAGCTCTCGTACAAACCAAGCTACCGATGTTTTGCCATTAGTACCCGTAACACCAGCCATAAAAGCAGGTTGCCGCGGGTAAATAGAGCGCATCCATTTGGAATAAATCGCCATCGGTTGCTCTAGCACAATTATTCGTTGGTTCTCTGTATAGTTAGGTAAACTTTTAGCACCTGCAGCATCAACTATAACGGCAGCCGCACCTTTTTTGAAAGCATCGGCCACAAATTCGGCAGTTTTGCCAATAATTTTGCTATCATAAACAAAAATATCACCTGCTTTTAAAGCTCTAGTATCTCCGCAAATATTTTGGATTTCGATATCTTTAGCGACGGGCTGTGAAATAAGCTGTGATAGCTTCATAGTTAGCTTTCTCCAAATTACTATACTGTGCATGCTTTACACTAGTTTGCTCGTAATCGGAAAGCATTTCAAATGTTTTCTCGGTTGGTGCAATAGCTAATAATGCCATCGCTTTTTTAGAGAATTCTGCAAAAGCAGGAGCAGCCACAACACCGCCGCCGCCTTTACCATCTAAACCTTCATCAACCATAATCAATGTAACAAGTTTAGGGTTATTAAGTGGTATCATGCCAACAAAAGATGCCATGTGTTTGTCTTTAAGGTATCCGCCTTTAGTGCTTTTTTCTGATGTACCAGTTTTACCACCAACTTTGTAGCCAGCAACCCTGGCTTTAGATGCAGTGCCATAGTCTACAACATCAGCCAATAACTCTCTGACACTTGCAACAGTTTTAGCATTAAACACTTGGTGGGATGGCATCCTAGCAGCATTTTTTACCAAATAAGGTTGCTTCCATACTCCGTCTACCATTGTTGCCCGAGCTGCTGCAACCATTTGAGCTGGAGTAACTGCAATACCATGCCCATAAGACATGCTCATAGTCTGGATGCGTTTCCAGCGGACGTAGCTTGGAACTATTGGCATAGCTGCGTTAGAAAGCCCAACTGGTAGCCTGTCTAATAGACCAAGGCTAGCAAAATACTGCTGCTGCAATTTTGCGCCAAGCATATCACCAATTTGAGCCGAACCAATATTAGATGAGTAAGCAAAAACCTCACGCATTGTTAACCAGCTATTTTTAGCATGAGAATCGTGGATTTTATATTTACCAACCGACAAAGGCTTGGTGCAGTCAAATTGTTCGCTTAGTGGTATATTTTTTTCTTCTAGTGCCATTGCCATTGTAAAAAGTTTAAAGACCGAGCCCATCTCGTACACGCCGCCAGTTGGCTTGTTTAGCCATTTATCGGGTGATGCATTACCGTAATTATTGGCGTCAAAGTCAGGGAGGCTAACCATAGCTAGAATGTCAGCAGTTTCGGCATCAAGAGTTACGCCCCACACACCTTTTGCACCTGTACTTTGCATGGTTGTGGCTAAAGTTTCGTGCAAAGCTCGTTGCAAGCGCAAGTCTACTGTTAGCTTAACCTCGTTACCTGCGGCCAAGGTTTCGTCAAAAGCATCTTCTACACCAGCCATACCACGAACCTGGTAGTCTACCCTGCCTACTATATGTGTTGCCAAAGAGCCTTGTGGGTATAATCTGCGTTTTTCTTCTCTAAACCCAAGCCCTGGTATCCCCAAAGAGTTTACTGCATAAACCTGATGCGGCGTTAGCCCACGTTTAAGCCATACAAAACGATTTTTCTTAGCAAGTTTCCCTCTAATTTCTCTGGCTGAAACATCATGCAAAACAGTAGGAAGCCTACGGGCAACATCTTCAATATCAAGAACCATTTTAGGGTCGGCAAATAAAGAATTCACAGTTAGAGTTGTGGCCATCAGTTCGCCATTAGCATCAACAATATTTCCCCTTTCAGCAGGAAGAGCTGCAACAATATCAAGGCTAATATCAGGCTCGCCAGTGGGGATTAGACCCACGCTTATCAAACGTAAACCTATAACTGCAAAGCCTAACACCATAAAACCGCATAGTAGCTGCGCTCGGAATCTAAAACCGTTAGATCTTTCCGATTGCTGACGACTTCTATTGTCTTTGCGGCGTTGGCGTGGAAGCATCAGACTAGTTCGCCTGCCCGAAAGAGGCTTGCACACCATGCGGCAACAACACAACTTGCTGTGGTTGAATAGGCTGCAACCTTAAAGCCGAAGCAAATGCTTGTAGCTGTTCGGGGCGTGCTAGGTAAGCCTTTTCAGCATATAATACACGGATTGTTTCCTGGAATGACTCACGCTTTAACAACCCTGCATGTTTTTCGGCCTTCAAGTCTTGGACACCGTTTTTAACGTGCATCATTGTTACGAAAGCTGCTGCTATAATAACTACAAAAATTACACCTATAGACATTCTCATGCTGCTATTTTTCCTGTTTTACGTTGGAGGACGCGCATTTTTGCCGAACGAGAGCGCGCATTTTCTGTACATTCTTCTCTCGTTGGTTTCATAGTTCCTTTAAATGGCAGAATGTAGCCATCTGCTGTGTCTTCTTCTTGGGGGCGGTATTTATTCACGTGTTTTTTAACATCGGCTAGCTGTTGGAATTGGCATTTAACAATTCTATCTTCTAACGAATGAAAACTAACCACAATTACAACCCCACTTGGGCGTAGTAAACGTGCTGCTTTTTCTAGTGCAATTTCAATCTCTTCAAGCTCGCTATTAACAGCCATGCGCAGCGCTTGGAAAACTTTAGTAGCCGGGTGAATGCGATCGCTATGGCGCCGAGGTTTAACTTTACTTACTAGCTCTGCTAGTTGATGGGTTTGGGTAAAAACCTCAACTTTACGTGCTTCAACTATGGCTTTTGCAATCTTGCGTGACATTTTCTCTTCGCCATAACGCCAAAAGATTTTTGCTAAATCTTCTTCGCTACTTTCGGCGACAATATCTGCTGCCGACCGGCCAGACATACTCATCCGCATGTCTAGCGGGCCGTTATGCATAAAAGAAAAACCTCTATCTGCCTCATCAAACTGGAAAGATGAAACACCTAAATCCATAACTACAGCGTCTACAACACCGTCACCATTTGCGATTGCTTCTTTTGTTGCAAGCTTTGCCTCAATTAAGGCTTCATCAACCAAGCTAAAAACTGTTTTAACTAAATATAAACGTTCTGGGAATTCTTCCTGTAGGCTTTTACCCCTAGTAATTGCATGGGGGTCACGGTCTAACCCCAACACATTAAAAGTTGTTTGTTCTAAAATGGCACGGCTATACCCACCACCGCCAAATGTCATGTCTACAACCAAACCACTGCCTTTAGGCAATGCAGCTATAACTTCATTTAGCATTACTGGGAAATGTCCTTGGGTCATACTACGTCCTCCCCAAAAACAAGCGATTCTAAGTCGGAATCAAAATGTTCTACATCGTCTGTCAAACGGCGCTCGTGGTCTTCAGGGTTACCAATAACGAAGTAATCCCCCATTCCAGCAAACACCGCTTGATCAGATATATTGGCGGCCTTTATGAACGGCTCCGGCAAGAGGATGCGACCCTCGGAGTCATATGATAGTGGACGCGCAGCCGCCAAAATGCTGCGGCTTAAACGTTGCCGTTCTTTACTCATGGCAGGCAAACGTTTAATCCGTTCAGCAAACTTTAAAAAGTCATCGTAACCCCAAGCATACAAAAAACCCTCGGTTGGTGACTTAAAAACAACAATAGTTGGTCGAGACTGCCCCGCCAACTCACCACGAAAATCCGCAGGCACAGACACACGTCCCTTGCGGTCTACCTTATTATTGTAAGTGGATAGAAATGTTGTCAATTTCTACTTATACCTTTTTATTGTTTTTATACCACACCAAACTGTAGTAAATATGTGTCTTCTGGGTATCACTGGGTTACATTGGTATAATATGGGAATTTATGGGATAAAACAACACAAAAATGCAAAAAACCCATATTTTTTGCGAATAGTAGCTGTGGATAACTTTGGGGGTAAGTTATTATTATTACGATAATTGAATAAATATTTATCCTTACCACTTGAAAAATACATAAAACATCCCACAAATACTTTATACGTAATGACAAGTTTATTAAGGGGGCAATAGCCATGAGTAGTCTTAACCTAGATACTGACGCAAGAGAACAAGAGCTAGAGTTTAACATTGATGATGTTAAAAACGCTCAAAATGGCCTTGGTACACAAGATATCGAAAGAGATGACTTTGATCAGGTAAGGCGTGCTGGATTACTCCGTGATGACCTTAAAGAATTAGACTATGCTGGAGCACTTGTAAAACTACATCGCGAGCACCTAGCAGCAGAACATTCGCTAGAATCCACAATAGAGCATAACCAAAAAGAAATTGAGCGCGGTGCTGGCGGTCAGTTCCCTACTATTGATGTCCCCGGGGGCTATGGGTTACAATACAGCAGGTCAATTGAAGACGATGGCATCTCTCTTGATGGAGAGTCATTAGAATCTTTGAAGAATGGCCACCCTGTAGAGTCATACGAAATAGATGGGACTAGATACATTATAGGACCAGCAGCTGGAAACCTGCAATATACTGCCGAAGAAAATGCAGCCAGAGATAATTATGGAATTTACTACATAGAGCATAATGGCTCCCGTGAAGATAAATAGCTGGTAAGTAATAAAAAATACCCCTGTTGTTTTAAACAGGGGTATTTTTTTATTCCGACAATCTCTATTCAGCAGCATTTTCAGATACATACACCCCAACCTCAGACGCCACCCGTACTTTATTTAAGAATGACTCAACCTCGTCTTTTAATAGTTTACCGACAACGCTGCGAGCAAAATCTAGATGGTTCTGACCATTTTTAGCACTACGTTTATTAGCTTGGCTTTCGTCAGGGCTAAGGCTTGGCAATGTGTAGCCAGCTTGTAGCAACACATCACGCACATCGCCTTCATCTCTGATACCTTCTTTGGTTAAAAGGTAACCTCTTAATGCATTATAGTCTGGCTGGTTCAACACCCGATTACTAGGCATATTAGGGCGAGATAGCCTTTCTGCCGAGCGTTGTAATTTTTCAGCATCGTTTACTATCTCAGAAAAAGAAGTAGAACTAATATTTGTAACTACAGTGTTATTACTAACAGGCTGATACCTAACAATAACTGGCAACTGCAACTCGGGCTGTTCAGAAAAAGAAGCCGCAGGAATAGCTTTAGTTTGGTCATGCAATAAAACAGTAGAGCCCAGCAAAATGCCAATAAATGCTATTAGCAATGCTTTCTCATGGGAAGAAGAACTATCTCTGTTCATATTTTCGCTATTAGCTTGTGGCTTTGCTACAAATTCGGCAACCACATCTGCTTCAATAACGTCAACATTCGCTGATATATTCTTTTTATTTTGTTCAGTCATGTTGTCGTTCATTTATATGCACTCCTAATTACAAAAACACAACAAGCCGACACCATGTCGAGCCAGCATATTCTTATAGTGTTCATCACAAGTATAGCCATACTTTTAGCTGACAATTAGTTATTAGGGTTAACCACTAACTTAATCTTCTGTTGTGGTTGGGGTGTATAGTTTTCTGGTAGGCCATTTAGTGCACGTAGCATTTCAATACGCATGTCGCCAAAGCTCATTTTATTGGCTAGTTTTTCGAGTGTATCGCCACGGCCTACAGTATAAACTTTTAACCGTAGTGGCGACAAGTTACGTGCTTGTGTTTTAGTTAATGGGGTAAAGCTATTAATGATTTTGTCTGTAATAGTATTAAAAAATAGTTTATCAAAAGTGGCTTTATCGAATGGTTTCTCTACAATTCTATTTTTGTTTTGCTTACCTGCATGGCGGATGGCATCGTCGCCAGCAGTAAATTTAAGAATAATAAATTTACGCCCTATTTGTTCGCCATCTTCGCTGTTTTCTGCAATTAGTGGTACTACATAAATTTTATTAAACCCAACAGTTTTGTGCCCTTCTTCCTGCCAATAGCTACCTGTAGCAATTGTGCGACCATTCGTTTTTATAAACGATATTCCCCGTGCACGTGGTGCTAAAATACGCAGCACTTCCTCGCTATTGCGTTCTGTATCGCTATTGTGGTTAGCAAAGGTCATTAGCATATTACTTTCTGCATTATGCCCCCGCCAAAAGCCTGCTTTTTTATCTCCATAAAAATATTGGAATACGAAACCATCAGGAATAGACAATTTAAACCGCCCCGCACTATTATAGTAATGGTTACGTGCCATAACCCCTTCTTTAGGCGTCGGCCCGTATGCTAGGTTATCGATTAAATCTAAATAACGGTCACGGCCAATAGTGTCATTACCAAAGGCTGTGCCGTATTCAACCGAGGGCTTGGCTGGCTTGCCTACGTCATCTGCAACGCGGCGCATTCTTTCTTTAGGCTCGGGGTGGGAACGTAGAATATCGTAAAAGCCAGACTTACTAGGCACTTGCCCTGATAAACGCAACGAAACTGCCTCTTGCAAGCTACGATTAATACCCATTGCGGCAAAAACGCTGTAGGCATGCTCGGGTGGGTAACCCAATGCTTGTAGGTAACGCAAGCCTAGGGTATCGGCCTCTCGCTCGTAGCTGCGGCTAAAACCTTGTAAGCCAATAACTGCCGCTACCCCACCTAATACGTATGCTGCTTGCGCTGTTGCTGAGTTATCGGCACGGGTAGCACCATAAATCGCTGCACCTGTTACAAGAATACTAGCAAGGGTACGGTTTGACATAGAGCGTGCCGAATGGCGAGCGGCAATATGCCCTACTTCGTGGCCTAATATCATCGCTAGCTCAG
>JAJFIW010000010.1 GCA_021774615.1 Alphaproteobacteria bacterium
CTTACGATAAATGGTCGCTTTTAGTTGGATCTGCAATGGTTTCAAGGCCAGAGTTTATCGGCTCTAGCGATACTGAACTACGCTTATTCCCATTTTTACGTGGCTTCTATAAACCTAGCGCAAACCAAGAGTTCTACCTTAAAGGTATTGAGGGCGGCTATAACTATGCCTTTAGCCCAAATTTACGAATGGGGGTTGAGTTAACAGGTCGTGATAACCGTAATGCTAACGAAGACTTCCGCCTTGCAGGAATGCCTAATATTGGCAAAGCACTAGAAGTTGGCCCATGGATGCAAATAAAAGTTGATAACTTGCGGATAAAAAGCGTATTGCGTTTTGATGTATCGGGCGAACATGATGGCTTTGTGGTAGACCTTAAAGCAAAATACCGTGTGTATGTGGCAAAACATCTCTATTTTGATATGTACGGCGAAACAGAGTGGGCTGATAGAAGCTTTATGAACCACTACTTCACAGTTAACCCAGCCCAAGCAATTGGTGGCCGCCCAGCATTTAATGCCAATAGTGGTTTTTACCAGTCAGCAGTTGGTGCTAACTTTAATTATAAAATACGCCCCCACCTATTCTTACGGGCAGATGTGAAATATAATACTCTACATGGTGATGCTGGTAAAAGTAGCCTTTCTTTTGATGACACAAACTTTATTGGTGCCATTGGTATTGGTTACGTATTCTAGGAGTTGATTGGTGTCAGTACTTAAATCATCAGTTGGCATATCGGGCTTTACTTTAGCCTCTCGCTTACTGGGATTTATCCGCGATATTCTAATAGCCAAATTACTTGGAGCAAGTGCCGCCACAGATGCATTTTTTGTTGCGCTACGCTTACCAAACATGTTGCGCCAATTATTTGCTGAAGGTGCATTTAACGTAGCATTTGTGCCAATGCTAGCCAACAAACTCGAAACTAAAGGCCAACAACGTGCCGAAAAGTTCGCAACTGCAACTTTTTCTACTATGCTATGGTTCACGGTTATTTTATCTGTAGTATTTATGCTGTTAATGGATAGCATTATTCTAATAATGGCTCCAGGCTTTGCTGACGACCCTGAAACTTTTGCACTCGCAGTTGATTTATCACGGATTACATTCCCCTATTTTGTTTTTATTGTTGCAACTAGTTTTATGGGTGGGGTGCTTAATACCCTTAAACGCTTTATGGCCTTTGCCGCAGCCCCAATGCTATTGAATTTTTCGTTTATTGTTTGCTTATTAACTTTGCCTAGCCACGTGCCTCAACCTGCTTTTGCTGCAGCTTGGGCGGTTCCTATTGGTGGGTTATTGCAAGTAATGTTAATGGTTATTGCCATGCGTGGCTCTGGGTTTAAGCTAAAATTAGCTATGCCTCATTCGCACCCTAAAATAAAAACTTTAGCCAAGCGCATTGTGCCAACTTTTATTGGGGTAGGTGCGCAACAAATTAATACTCTTATTAGTACTATTTTGGCGTCATTACTTGCACCTGCCAGTATTTCGTACCTATTTTATGCCGACCGCCTTAGCCAATTACCGCTTGCTTTAATTGGGCTAGCTATTGCAACAGCACTACTGCCAACCCTTTCTCGGAGCCTTAAAAGCGATACCCCTGAACACAGCGAAAAATTGCTTACTCAGAGCTTATCGGTGTCGATTGCTTTGGGGTTAGCTGCTGCTTGTGGTTTGGTTTTTTTAGCGGAAGAAATTATGATTGTGCTTTTCGCTCGCGGCGAGTTTAGCCTCCATGATGCTAAGATGAGTGGCCAAGCATTAGCTGCCTTTGGAGTAGGTTTACCTGCTTATATTATAGCTAAAATAACCGCCACCGCATTTTATGCTAGGGAAGACACCAAAACACCCGTTAAAACAGCTTTAATCAGTATTGGTATAAACCTTGCGGCTATGCTGCTGTTAATGCCCCATTTTGCCCATGTAGGGCTTGCTGCTGCTACATCTATTGCAGCATGGAGTAATGTGGGGATGCAACTATGGCTTATTCATCGTAATAAAATTATGAGTAACCCTGCATTGGCTGAATTTGCAGCCTACAGTTTGAAAGCTTTCTTGGTTACAGCGTTTATGGCAGGGTACTTAGTATTTATGAAACAAGCCATACCACTACCAGAAGATTTTTTACCAAAATCTATATGGTTAGTTGGGGTTATTGGTTCGGCTGTAGTGTTGTGGGGTGGTTCGGCATTCTTTACAAAACTACACCACCCGCTGTTTGCGTTTCGCAAGCCACAACCCCAAAAATAACAGTGGCATTATTACTGCAAATAAAAACCACGTTAGCATATACTCTTTGTGTTTTTCGCCGCCTGTGGGTTCAGCAAAAAATGCCGCTACCCCATCATGGGTTTGGCTAGTAGCTTGGATATAATAATCAGCCCGTTTTAACCCTTGTTGCTGAGGGATTTTATCTAAACGTAATAATTGCAGAACTGTTGCAGCCCCCACCCCTTCAACAGGGCCTTTAAACCATTTTTGGCGTAGGACTGGCTGGAGACGACGAACCCCAATTACATTAACCTCACCTTTAGTTTTATAAAAACCCAAGAACCCTTCCCGAAAACTACGAGGTACCCAACCACGGTCAATTATGACCTCTTGATTATTCTCCATAACTAATGGGGTTAAAATACGATAGCCATATAAATTATTATGTTTCTGAGACTCCAGCACAACCTCACGGCTATGGTCAAACTTACCATGTACAGACATAGTCCGTTGCTCTATGTTTGCCATAAAAGCTTGTTTTATGTTGTCTTTTTCGATCATACGCTGGTATTGCCAAAACCCAAGGCGCACAAAGAGAAGCTCTATTGCGATAATACTGATTATAAAAATAATCATAGTGGGGCTTATCCGCATTTCATAAATACCTGTTGTTGTATTAACAACACAATACCACAACATATTGTATCCAATAAATGACAAAAGCATATCAAACAACCTTATTTGTATTTAATATAGGTTAACAACAACAAAAAGGGTTGCTTGATGGAGATCTATATTTGTTTTATTCGTGATAACCGTAAAGGTACCGATTTTACTACTGTTAGCCGTGCTTTCGCAGGCCAGCACCTCCAAGTAAAAACAGATATGGCTCGTAAACACCCTGCTCCTGACTACACCATGCTTACCACTCTTACTTTGTCAGAGATGGAAGCCACCATGAAGGATATTAAGCGCTGGTGCGGGATTACTGCATCCATGTCAAAACAACCACCAATGCTTAGAACTGCTTAGCCTATTATTGTATATTCTCACAAACAAGAAAACCGCTCTATGTAAGAGCGGTTTTCTTGTTGTTTCGTTAATGGCTATGTTTTTTTGGTTAGCATAAGATTGTCATATGCTTCTTTGAAAAGTAGCAAAGACCCAGTGCTAACGTACAGGTCGCTCATAAGAGTTGTATCAATAGACTCGTCAAAGCTAAATAATTCTCCATTCCTAAGGTACATTTCTATCCCTTCGGGAATGAAATAACCTAAGTTCGTTATGGACAGCTTATTATTAATATCCCAAAACGAATCAAACACCATTTCGAGCGATATAAAATTCTTGTACTTCAAGCAAATCCGCTCGTGTAGAACACGGGCATCATACTCACTCAATACTACACATACTTCAGGGTCAATCTCTCCATCATTGTGGTCAAACTTTATAAGGCTGCCGCCTTCAACAAAATAGAAAGTCAAACCTTCGCTTTCGTAGGCATTAGTTATAAAGTAAGTGGTTAATGCAGCAGGGGTTAAAAACCCTACATTGTCCAAAGTTACCATTCCTGCAAATAACTTATGGTAATTAAGAGTATGGCGCAGTGTTGCGGGGTTAAATGGAATAATCATTTCAAGGTTCCTCAAAAAAGAAAAACGTGAATAATCGCAGTAAAAAAGATAACAAGATCCCCCCAACAAGCGGGGGAGCTAGTAGCTCCTCACCGCAAAAGGGGTAAACATCGAGGTATATGTGGTAATTAAACTATAGCTTTCAAGGGTACAGTCGCTATTTAACAGAACACTGCCCTGTTTCACACTTATTACACATATAACGGCACAGCCAGTAGTCAACACTTACATAACGGCCGCCGCCATAGAAGAATAGCATCAACAGCATAATAAAGTAGGTAGCAGCAAACTCGATACCGTTATTTAGCACTACAAATGTGCCTTTTTCGGTTAGCCAGCTATAGTTGCCATGTTGTTTCATGATACTTTTAGCAGCGCTAACTCGGTTGCCAACTTCGGTGCTATTTTCTAGGCTTGCTTTAGCAGCAGGAATGCCTATATCAGCCAGTGGTTTTGCCATTGAGGTTGCAGGGTTACCCGGTGCAATCGCAAACCAGCCATGTTCTAAATGAACAGTACCCATTGCAACTAGCATGGTTATCATCAGCGGGATTGTTACATAACGAGTCATAAAACCAATTAAAAGAGCAATACCACCGCCAAGTTCAGCTAAAATTACTAATGCCACCATTAATTCTGGAAATGGCATCCCCAGCCCCCAGTCAGCATTGCCAAACCATGCGGCTGTATTATCAAACGAGTTTAATTTTACTAAACCTGCCGAAATCATGATTGGTGCCAAATACAGGCGCAATGACAACAACCCAATAAAGCTGGATTTATCGCGGATTGTATCCAATAAAGAGTGCGCACATTTGAGGCAGCTAACTATTTTAAGCATTTTTATATCTCCGAGAGTTTTTATATTTTCTATACATTAGCTTATTCGGCTCTATAAATAAATAAGTTACAGAATAGAATAACCCCTATGCTGCTTTAGCACAGGGGTTATTCTTTCGTTAATATTTTGTTGTTTCTGTCAAATGCGGATGATAAGCACTCTGCATAAAGCTTCTATTATGAGATATTTTAATAAGACAAGCACCCACTTGCAAACTGTTTAACCCAGTTTGTTGGATTAGACGGTCACATGCTAGAAGAGTCATGGCGCGTAATGATAATTCCTCAGTACTGTCATCCATAATAAATATGTCATTATCAACTAATGTCGACAGATCATCGCCATATTCAAGAATACCTAAATGACGAAGCACTTGGGGGGTCATGTTGTCGGCACAGCCAATAAGGTCATCCTTCAGTGTTACCCCATATTGCTGAAATACGATAGTCGCAGCATTTAAGAAATGGTGTGCTTTATTTAAGAAGTAGTCCCCATATGCTCTAGGGAATTTTTTCGCAATAATAACAGCTAATGGTATATCAGCCCGTTTGCTGTCCATCATTGGTTTAAATACAGTTTGATAAAAAAGGTTGTAGTTAGCGACCGATTCAAGAATTTTTAAGCGGTTAGCAGCCAACGGCATGTCAGATACAAACCCTGAAAGCTTTTCACGGAGATGAACCTTTGGAACATGTAACCCAGGGAACAATCCTCGCTCAAACAAGTCCGAAGCCAAAGCTTTGACGCCATCTGAACCTTTATTGCTACTATTGTTCTGATAACACCACAGCTTTTGCTGCCCATCATCACCAATAAACCAAAAGTTATACCCAAGAGCAGCCTGCACAAACAAAAAGTACGTAGCTTGTGCGAGAGCAATATTAAGTAATTCTTTGTCTGCTCTTGGATGTTGCAACCCACTTGGCAGGCCTATAGTTAGCTCATTATTGCAAGCACCAGTTAGTATATAAGAACCAATAGCTTCTATTTGTTGGTGATTAATACCAACAATTCCAGGGTTGTAAAGTTCCTCACAGGCGACAAGTAAAAGTTTGCGATTTAATGTAATCATTATTGTTAAACTCCTATAAAAGAAGAAGAAAAGAAGAAGAAGATAAGAATCAGAAAGCATAAATAACAGTAATGTTACGTAAAGTCAAATTATCCTATATATCATCGCCTTAGCGCTAGCATCTGTGCGAACTGCACCCCATGCCAATCTAATATCTTTCTAGCGGCATCTTCATCGGGGACATGCTCTGCTACAAGGGGGATATTTAACTCACGGCATAGTTCTATCATCTCTGTGACCTCGGGCGACACCTCTGACGACAACAATAACTGCTGTGAAATAGCCTTAGCTAGTTTAATATATGATACTGGCAATTGCTCGATATGCTCGAAAGTGTGGAAGCCATCGCCAAAGTCGTCTAGTGCCCAGCGGTACCCCATGTCTGACACTTGGCACATAAAATCTATTAATTCTTGGTGGGGCTCGAGGTATGCTGTTTCGGTTATCTCTAGCACAACTTGCGATGGGTCAGCCTTGGCAGCAAACTCTTCTAGTGCAAATAATAGTTGTTGGCGAGGCTCTGATGGCAGCAAAATTGAAGGGGGTACATTAACACTTGCAGATTGTGGCATTTCTTGGCTATGCTCGAGCTGGAGTGTAATCAAATATGGTGTTACTTCTGCCAATAAAGACCAGCGGTCCAAGCACATTAAACTCTCAAAAATTGGCATTTCTTGTTCCGAGTTATCAAACAAACGCAGTAATATCTCTTCAAAGTGGACTTCATCTGCGGTTGAGTCAAAAATTGGTTGAGTTATAAAATAAAAGCGCCCTGCCCGTAAGGCTCCTATAACCTCGATTGCTCTGTCTGCATCTTGTTTAAGGTTATCGACCTTGCGCAAAGCATCGCTTATTCCATTAGTTTTAGCCTCAGACAGCTTATCGTCGAGGTATCTCCTAGCATTACGTTCTGAGATGAGAGTAACAGACATATTTACTCCAGTTATTTATATATTTATACAAATCTTATCAGACGAATAAAGACCCACCATTAATAATGGAGGGTCTTTATTCGTCTGGCAAGTTTTTAGCTAAAATTTTACTTAAACGACGAACTCGCCATTCTTCTATGCTCGTATTTTGGAATGGTGCTGCTAGCAACAGTGCTGGCTTAGGGTTAATATTCCTAGCAAACAAAGGCTTCCGTGGTACAACAATAAGCCCTATCTCAGACACAGGCTCGTTTATTTCGTGTACATCATGTTCTACAGCCGCACCATAGCTTATAAGTTGCTCGATATTGTGGAGCATTGCGCCTAGCTTAGGACTATTGATAAGATCCTGATATAAAAAATATCTTTTCATCGATACAGTTTTATAGTCATATATCCCCAAAGTGCTGTCACCTAGGCGGCGAGCTATCAAGTCGGGCTTTGTCTCTACAAGAATGCCTCGCTCTTTGCATAAAGGGTAAGGAGTTAGGGCTGTTTCCATTAATAATGGTGCCAACTTTGCTTGCTCTAGTAGCTGTGATATTTGCTCGGCATAATATACTAACCAATTAACTATCCCATCATAAGACCAAGGCCGTGGAAACAGAGTTTCTGGTGCAACCCCGCCTGTTTGTTTACGTACTGCTGCATTAAGGAAAAACTGTGCTAATACTTCCAACGGGCTGTCCAACGGGCGGCGTGACTTTATACTCCTAGCAACCTCAACCATAAGCCTATGGAAGCTATTACCAGTTATAAATTCAAAGTCACGCTGCGTAATTGGGACTTTACGTTTATGTGCCATCGGTTACCTCCTCATCAAGAGTTGGCAAAAGGCCTTTTTCTTGGGCTCTATCAAGGAACTGTAATAGGTCTCTGACTTCGTCCAAGTTTTTATCTAGGTGAAGATTATTTGTTTTCTCTACAACTTCCATTATCACATAGCGCATCAAGCTATCCCAGTCAGTCTTTGGGAAGCTATCTTTTAGCGCATCATAACGTTGCTCTAGTTTATCGAGCTGAATTATAAGCGGTGAAGTAAGGAAACGATTACCACGGTAAAGCTGCCCCAAAAGGAACAATATTTCTTGTACTTTATCTGAGAACCAAACTATCCCAAACTCGAGTTGAGAAAGAGGGTTATCATAGTAAGCAAATAAAATATCACGAAGTTCTGGGTCATAATTTATAACCCCATCAATAGCGTCTCGTACTAGCTGATTAATACTTGCTTGGGTATGAGTCGCTTTTAATTTTTCCTGTTGCGATGACGTAAATGAAATAGAGTTTATTTCGTGTAATCGGTAGTTACTAGAAAGTCTAAAAACTAAGAGTTTTTGCTTATCAGAAAGGTTAAATTTTTTGCTAAGTATTTGTGTAAGGAAAATCACATTATAGATGTGTTGCGAAAGCGTTAATTCTTCTGTTTCAACGCTGGGTGATACATTTGTATGACGTGCCTTATAGGGAAACCCAAGGCACAAGTCAAAACCATTTTTATCGGTCATAACAGTACCTCATAGGTATACAATATTTAAGGGAACAACTATAAAAATAGAAAAAAGAAAGATAAGATATATTAAAAAATATTTATGAGTAGAGGATACTGTTTTGAGACTAAATTAGCAACTTTATTTTCCGACTACACCCGCTATCCACAGGCGTGCATCTTCTGGGTAAGCACGTGAAATACTAGCAGGAGCGGGGGCTCTGTACACGCCTTCACCACCCCAAATATCTTCTTCATTAATTGTAACTAGAGTATTTACAATCATTGTCCGCTCAGTCTGATGAGAGCGAGGATTTAAGTATACAGCACCGCTTGATTGCACCAACATTTCTTCCTCTAACCCCTCAATACTATAGTGCTTAACTAACAATGATAAGGATGCTTTATTTCCTGACAATTCACCTAAATGGGCCTCAACATAAATACCTGCTTTTAAGGGGGTGTCTAATTCGTTCTTTTTCTTAAATACAAAGTGCCCATCTTCTAAAACAGCCCCAAAAGTCTGGCGGCTAACAGGAACATTTTTTAAGTTATTCCATAACCGTGTACGTTTCTGTTGTAGTGGAATGGTAATATGTGCCAAAACTCTGGTTTTAGAGTTTCCACAAGCAGGGTGGGTATCTAGCGTATCTATTCCCAACATCTTGTCTAGTGGGTCTTCTTTCTTTAGGCACTGCAAAATATCAGCTCGCAAAGTATAATTTCCATCTGCGCTTGGCCCGCCAGATATTGAGCCACTAGCAGCAAAAGCTATACCAGTTGTAAATGAAACAACCATAGAAACTATAATTAACAGTAGTACTCTATTAAACAATAATTTGTTCACGTTCTGGAGCTATCTTCTCTAGCATTGATGCAAATGTTCTTAGTTTACGCGGGTCGTTCATGTCTATAGGAGTGTGCAGCACAACTCGTTGTGGTGCTAGCTCGCGGATACGGCATGCCCGCCAAGAGTTATTAATAAAGTGGCGAATCTCGCTATCTTTATTTTTCTGTTCATCTTCGTCTTGCCCTTCAGGAATAAGAGTAATACGCCTAATCCCCAAGACTTCTTGCAAGTGTTTTAGGTTCATCCCATTATTTTCGAGCCATTCATGCATAACGTCTGGGTTCATCCTGATAACTGCCCACGAGTTAGAAGCCCCCATCCAAATACCAGAAACACACTCGGGGTAATAACAATCCATAACCGATGCTACAAATTCGTAGCCACGGCGTGTACCCATCCGTAAACCTGAAACATCATCCTTACTAGAAATAAGCGAAACTGCTTGTTCTTGGCCAAGCACAGGACGTGTTTGGAAATCCATCACTGATAACAGACGCTCTGGAACAAATATCATGTTATGTGACACCCGATAAATAACGCCACCATCACGAAAACCACTAACAATACCTTCCATAACACGACCAGGGGAACCATCGCCCCATTGTTGCATCTGGATTATTTGCATAAACATTTTTACGCTAGGCATTAATGGGTCGCGAATGTCTACCCATAGTCCGCGCTCAGCGTCACCATTGCGGCGACGACAGGATATAGTACCCAATGCCATATTAACATCAGCTTCAACTAGCATTCCTTTTTCAGCATAGCAAAGCCGAATAGCATTCGATAATGCTTGCTCGATAGTACGGTTATCCCACCCGTATTCTTCGCCTATGACGCGAACGGCATCTAAATCAGTTATTTGCATTTTTTATCGTCACAATCCTTTTGATTTCACCTTTATGGAACTCGGCATAGCTACCAAAAACATTAATAAGTTCCCACCCCTCAATAACTTCACCTATTAGTAAAACTCCCTCTTGTCCTCGGTTAAGGCCAATAATACCGTAGTCAGGCACAAATGATAGCACCTCAAGCGGTGGGAAGTCTGACGCTGATAACCGAGGTGAAACCCCTCGAGGTATCCGCACTTTTGGCTTACCTGGGTCAAATAAAGTCACATTAAAATCGTCTAACTTACGGATACCATCATCCTGCTCCTGAGTGACCAATTCAGAAGGGTCTTCAATAAGTTGGTTACCAAATGTCTCTGGTTCAACCTTTTTGTTTGTAGCTTTTGCTTTTCTAGTAGAAGGAGGCCGTAATAGCTCGCCTTTATCGCCTGTTCTACGTTCATCAAAAAATTGACCTGGGCGTGGTTTAACCACGGCATTTTCTGGGTCTGATAAAGCTTTCCTGTATTCTTCTAATGTTGCATTAGTCTGCCCAATAATTTTCATATTTCTCTTTGCTAACTCGTCAGGAGGAAGAGTTGTTGGGTCAACAATGACCTTATCATCTTCTAGCCTTGCTGATGTCTCTTTACGGCGATCTGCACGTTTTCGGGCTATAGCCTCTTGTAATGCTGCAAATCTATCTACATCTTCAGGGATATCTAGTTCTTCATCTCCAACAATAGGTTCGCCAGCTTCATCAGGTGTAACATCGAGAATTTCTAGCTTTATATTACTTGGTTCTTGCTCTTGTGGTGCTAGTGCGACCTCAGGCGTAGGGGGTGTGATATCGTCATTCCTAACGATAGCCTCAGCTTGTAGTGGATCTTCTTGGTTAGGCACAGTTGTAATAGGTACATCTTGTGCTACGTCATTTAATGTTCCAGTCCAACGAGATAGAGACTCAATAGCGGTATCCTTATTCTGATAAAAGAAGAAAACCCCACCAACTAACATAATAATTAAAATAACAGATACAGCACCACCAGTTTTTGTGCCAATATCTGCGCCAACATTAGGAACATTGCCAGCTACTGTATCGCCAGGTAATATTGTTTTCTCGCCACTACTCTTCTTCTTCCATGGCGGAGTTTTCGGCGACTCAACCGCAGGAGCACTATCAAAAGGGGAACGGTCTGGCTCATCAGCAAATGGGGCTGATGCAGCTTTATTAACTGGCATGTCTACAAAGTCATCTAAGTCCCACTGTTGGTTATCATCAGATACAATAACAGCTTCTTTGGTGTCTTCTGCCATCATAACAGTTTCATTACTATACTGTTTATTATCATTTCCACCTAAAATAGCCTCTGTTGATATATTGTGTTGATGAGGCGGTTTATTACTACTCATAGCCTCATGGTGGTCATCAGGGCGCGATACAGGTGTTTCTAGAACCATATCCTCTTCATCAAACTGGGCCTTAACAAACGGGTCTGGGATATCCTCAGGCATGCTAAAAGGGCTATTTGCTAAGTCAAATTTAGCATCTTTCTGCCCTGGAGGGGGTGGGATATCTTCAAGAATGTCAATATTGTCTTCTTTAGGGGCAATAGGTGTATCAGCGGCGGCAGCTTTATGCCCATCCGATGGTTTATCTGCTGCTAATGTTTTATCTTCCGCCTGTGTAACAAGTTCTTCATCAAACTTATTACTCTGACTTGGAAGTTTACGCTTCATAACCATTTGTTTAAAAGGCCCTGTCCTTCTTCTAAATTAAGCAACACTCTTAGATGTATTATCACCTGTTATCTGCCGCTGTTTTGCTTCTGCTTGCTCCACTCGAACACCATTTGGGTACATCTGCGAAAATTTAATTGCTGCTTTCCATCTGTCACCACCATACTCTTTACCCAACCGAGCAAGCTCTGCAATATCATCTGGAGTTGTGGTTGCTAAAGCATAGGTTAGTTTATCACTAAGCAACCTACACACAACCTCTCCATGTGGCGACATCAAGTAAAACTCCGAGTAAAAACCTGGTTTTGTGTCAAGCGATGAAATATATTCGCTATGCCGCTCTGAACGAAGCCCTAAAGATTGCATTAATAATGGTATCATCTCGCGGCGTGGTTTAAGGATTAAGCGTTTGGTTATATTACCAATAATAGCTTGCCCAACTTCCGAGGTTAAATCTTCCTCGTTCTGGGTTGCAATCCCGCACATGCAGTTTAACGAGCGGTAAGTCCTAAATGCTCTTTTTAGCTGGTTTGCCACAGTCTGCCCGCCTTTTGCAGTTACCATAGAAATCATCTCATCAACCAAGAGGTGCTTCTTCTCGCTACGGTCACCAGTATACATAATATTATCAAGCATCGTGAAAATAGCATTGATGATAACGTCTGATATTTTCTCTGACAGTACATTTTGTAGGTTAAAAACAACCAAACCATCTTTATCTGTTACCGATGGCTGCGCATCAAACAAACGGCCGTAAACACCTTCTGAACAATATGACCCCATAACCTCTGCAGCTTCAAAGCCAAGGTTACGTTGGTCAGTACTAGAGTATGGGAACCGTAAGAATGCTTCTTTAATCCATGTTGGGCGCAATACATCACCTTCAGGGACAAGTTCGTAGGCAAACTGTATGATTTGCTCGTTTAAACGTGCTTCTTCACGTGCGGCTTCATAGGTACCACCATTCATCAACATTAGTTCTAGTGCATTAGACCATTGCTGCAAGCGGTGTTTTGTCATCTCGCCAGCAAATGGGTTAATACATGCGCTTTGGCTATCAAGGTCAATAATAACTAGTTTACCCATGGTTTCAGCAAAACGGTCGTAGTCGTCTTTAATGGTCATTAGGTATTGTTTTCTGATACCTGCTGCAAATAGCTGCAACGTTAAGTCAGTCACTGCAAAAGACTTACCAGAGCCCGATGTACCAGTAATAGCATAGTGCCAGTTAACAAAGTCGTTACTGGTATGGTCAAAAAATGTTACTTCACCGTCACGGTTAACATATACCGATTGAGGGTTGTCATGCCCACCCCAGTGCCCATGCACTGGTACAAGCTCGCATAAATCATCCGAAATAACCCGCCTAGTACGTGCAAATGGTTTGGTATATTCAAACCTAAATACCAAAGGCCAGCTATACACAATAGACTGCAAACACATACTTCTCTCAATATCGGGGACAACTGATAATTTCTTGAAGTTAGAGTTTATTCGCAACATTCTATCTTCAACCTCACGGCGAGAGTAACCATGGACAATAACCCCAAGCTGCATATACATAATACGCCGCCCACCAACCATCCGTAGTTTAACTTCGGATGCCTCTTGACCCACAATCATAGATTCTTCACGAGAGAATACCGTAGAAACCCTTTGCCGTAATGCTGCACTAACCGTAAGCGCAACTTTCTCTAACGCTTGATTTGCTTGTTTTATATTAACAAATACAGTGTACTGGGTAGGTAAGGTACGTCTAATCATACCTAAATAATCGGGAAATATCTGGTCTGGCATCATCGCAAGCATTACTGTGCCGTGGTAGTCATGGCCAATCCGCACAATGTCGTTGTCGTGTTCAATAGGTAGCGGTAAAATTTGTTCTTTAAAATCACGGTTCTTATCAATAGTGACTTTTTGCCCTGGCTCTTTATATGAAGGAGCATAAGCTGTCCAGTAGTGCCTTTTAAGTTCTTCAAGCCCCATACGCTCAACACTAAACATTCCATCAAGAGTTGACTCTACCGATACTAATGCTTCCTGGAACTCATTAGCGGTACGTTTCATGGACTTGGTCACCATGTCCATAATCGTAGGCATCGCAATACCAAAATGGCCCACAAAGAAACTTGCTAACGACTCCAAAGACTGTAGCATAAATTTAAACAAGCCATATTCAGCATAAGCTTCAGGAGAACGCATGGTAATAACCATATAAGTATCGCGCAGCATAGAATAACGCCCAGGTGCTACTTGGTAGCCATTAAAACCAGATTCTAGCAACTTCTCCGCACGTGAGTGGCGCAAAACCTTAGCTCTATCATTAGGAGGCGATGCCTCCAAATAACGCTTCATCTTATCCTCAAGGTTATTATGCGAAGTAATAATAATTTGGGTTTCATAGTCGTATGGCAAATTCTCTAAGAATGTTTGCAACTCTCTTACTGTTTGCACATGCCCCTCATCGTAGGAATATGAAGGCGGGACTGGTGTTTTCCAGCAAATACCCAAAGCGCCATCTGCCAATAAGTGCACCTTATTAAACTGTGATTCTTCGCTATTTTCAAACTCGAAATAAGGTAGTTGGTCAACAAGCATTTGCTGCCTAATAGGTGAATAATGGCTACCTGGAGGAACTCCTTTACGATTGTTATCTGCCATATAAGTTACCTACCTTCCTCTACCAAAGGCTGGTTGCTCATTTTCTGGCAGAACCCACTCATATCTGTCAGTTAAGAAAATAGTTGCCCAATTACCAAACACACGGGTGTTATCATCGGTTACATGCGGGAAATTCCATACTAATAGTGTTTTAGGTGGTGCTACAACTGCTAGCTCTTTCTCTGGTAAGTAACTAGGGCGATTAATTTGTGGCCGCGGTAATGCTGGCAACGGTTCACCACCCGGCCCCATAATTGGCGCACGGTTAGAAGTACGCGACAAAGCATCATCCATAGAAATAGGGTTCTCTGGTGGCAAAGCACCACCATAAAATTTACACCCAGACAGAAGTAAACCGCCCAATAACATTAATAGTATATTACGACTCAGCAATTTCATTAGGCTTATTTCTCCTATAAATCTATAGTACATTGTCAGCATTAAATAATAACGACCAGGCGTTACCTTCGGCGCGTAACTCAGTCCCACTTAGTAGAACAACATGAACTTTACGCATTGCATCAATCCGAATAAATGGTGACACACGCTCTGCACGCTCAAGCAAAAAGTCGGTTAAACGGTTAGTTGCACTAGCAACACCACCAGCAACAGATGCCCTAGCGTCGCTACCAGTCAAGAATGAAGAGTTAGTACCACTAGAATCCGTCACATTAGTAGACTGGTTACTGCTAATAACATTCGCAACACCTGCAGCAAACTGCGCTGCCATCGCTAAAGCTATCCGCCCAGAGTCACCCTCGAAAAACAGTCCAGGAACACCTTCAAGACCATCCTCAGCATCTACCACATAGCCTGTAATATCATAAGTAACCGCACCACGGTCAGGGTAAACACATGTCATCCTGCTTGGTTTGCCTCTAGCACGTTCTGTAGATATATCGCCTTCAAACTCTAACAACATAAAACACCCATCGAGCATAACGGTAGAATTCATCGCTGTTTTATAAACACCATGCAAACGAGCCAATGACGGTGTAGCAACACCACTAGTGGCCAAAGCGTCGACACCATTTAATAAAGTTGCCTTAATAAACCCTAAAGGTGGAAGAAATGGGAGCGCGTCCTCTGGCTCAAGCTGATCAACGCCCCCTTGCCCCTCCGGGGATGCTACAACACCACCCGCAACACCTTGTAATAATGCTTGGTTCCCAGAAACATTAGGGTTACCAGGAGAACTAAGACGAGTTTCAGAAATACGGCTAGGGGTACGGCGACGCACTTGTGTTTCTTCTTGTTGCTTTGCCGTCACAGAACGCAACCCTTGGCGCCGTGCTTCTTCAACCAAACGTGATATTTCATCACGCTGGCGAGCGTTAGATTGCTCCATAATTTGCATTTGCCCGTTAAGGACCTTCATGGTTTCTTGTAGCTGTGACTGCAACTGCTGCATTTCCTGTGCGCGTTGCTCAAATTCTCTTTGTTGTTGGCTAGATTGTTTTTGGATCTCGCTACGCATTTGTTGGAGAGCCTGTGTCTGTTGGGTCACAAAACCACGCCTAAGGGATGATCTATCTGGCCCTACAGGAGTAAAACCGTCTCTATTTTCTTCTACTCGTTCGATGTTTTGCTCAACTGCTATCATCTGTGAAGGGGCCTCCACAACTGGTGGTGGTTGGACCTCTTCTCCACCGCTACGCATCAAGAATACCACAAAGAAAAACACAAATAGCCCAATAACACCAAACTTTGCATTTGGTGGGAGCTCGTTAAACCTTTGGATTCCGCCAGCTAAGCTATTATCTTCTGCTGTACTGCCACCCATGCTGCCATGCTGTTCAGACATTGTATTCTCTCTCTAAAAAGATGTTTCTATTTACCTATTATCCATAACATAGGCAAAACAAGAGTATATTTTTTATACTCTCTACCAGCATACAACTTTCTTAAAGAATATTCAAACAATCGGTTACAGTAAATTAATAGTCTTTTTGTAGATGTTTAAGGCTTATACAACTGGTGCATCTGTAAAAGCAGCATATGGAACTTGTGACTTTTCATCTTCAGTGCTAGTAGCTGCAAGAATATCGTATAGCTCGCTAGGTGGAGTGCCATACCAATAAGCCTTAATATATTCTTCTTTAGAATTTCTATACAAATTATGGCGCAGCCTAAGCAACCTAATTGCTTGTTCTGACATACCAATAACAGCTTGTGCCAACCCAGAGTTTAGAGATTCCATATCTTCATAAGAATTGGGGTGGGTTTCTTCTTTGTCAAAAAACAAGTCTTCTAAATATTCTAAGTTTAAAGGGAATATGGCCTTAATAAGTTCTGGCGGGGATAAATCCTCGAAGTATCTATTTAATTGCGGATAGTCATAAATTGCTTCAGTGGTAGTAGTTACCATAAGGCTTGTGTCCCTAAACCATGGGGCGTCAATATCATGAGGGGTAGCAGCAATATACGAGGCAGGGCGCACGCTAGACTCAATAATAGGGCATATATTCTCTTCTTCTTTAAAAGGTACGACTTTTTCTGACAAGCGTTTACGAGGATCCAACTCAGGTAACCACCAATTATCTAGCTCAAACTCGAAAAGTAGCGGTAGTGGGTGGTAGCCAACATCGCAAGAGTCCTCTCCATCATCAAACCTACGTAAAGTAGTTAAAGGCAACACCTTATTTTCATAACGTCTTTTTAGCTCTGCTCTGTCCATAATATCGTAACCACGCATTGAGATTACAGGGTAAAAACGTTCCTTCATCCCATCTGGTACACGCACTAATAGTTGGTTATTCTTAAGTTTATCGTTTTCGTAAGAGTTAATAACCTTATCTACACTCTCATAATAATAATGGAGAGGGTCCCACAAAGGGCCACGAGATTGCACAAAATGGCTACTTTTAGCACACCACCCCCATATGGCAGGTGCTTCAAAATGGATAGGATGGGTCGGGATCCAAGCTGCCCCCCATTTAGCAGAAAGTCGCTGATGAGGTAGCCTTAGATCTGGTGTTTTAGGCTTTGGGTTGCCATTGTGTGGTGATACATACTTAGTACCATCGCTTACCACAACTTCTGCAGGTTGAACATGATACGACAACATATACCCCGGCCTTATAACTTCTAAAATAGTACCTTCTGGTGCATCGCTTTCGCGGCGTTCTTTAATTGTATGAAGCCCCTGCACTGCTCTGCCTTGCCAAAAACCCTCAAGCTCAAAATTTGCGCCAACTTTATTATAGCCATTAAACGCTTCTATAGTCGGGATAAGAGTACAACCATCTGTAAATATCTGCTCGAAGAATTCATCTCCGCAGGAGCTGATAAAATCATCATAACCTTGCCCTTCAGGACGGCTTGACCAACGTTTCATGAGGTCTGCTGCTACTTGTTCTGCCTTATCTGGGGTTGTCTTATTTACAAATAGCATTTCGAGTTGGGGTAGTTTCCAGCCGTCTATATAAAATGTATCAAGGCGCAATTTATATGGGTACAAATTTGCACTCGAGTATACATAAGGAAGCCCCACATCTGGCATATCTACAGGGGAAAATATCCTATTTAATGACATTTCTAAAGTTCTGAACCCTGTTAGAAATACATTTTCTAGCAATTTATTAATTTGTTGGTCGGTAACTAGCCTTACGCCTTTAGGTAAATGAGCATTCTGGATGCGGCTGTCGGATGACCATTCATCACTTTTGCGTTGCTCGGGCCCTGTGCCAAGGTAAACTGTACGCCCTGCAAGGTCTCTTGCAAAAAGAGGTGAAATTGGCACTTCGTCATTATTCCCTGGAGCATCTTTAAACCAGCCTTTTATAGTATTATGCCCTAAAACATTACCAACAGGGGGTATCTTTAAAAAAGATGGGATATATAAGTTACTACCACTTTTAAGCTCGTCTCTGTTAAATAAAGCACTACTTGAGGCTAAAGAAGGATGCATCCCCTCCCATAAATTCCAGCGCATACCGAATACATCTAAACGAACAGTCGGGGTGGCGCCTTCTTTGTCACCCCAACCAGATTTATAGCCAAATAAGTCCATAATGTTTTTCTCTTATTTTTTATTCTTATTAGAACTTTTGTTTATTAAAGCATTAAGCCTTCATATTCTTAATGATTTTATCAACAGCTGCTTGCACCGCATTTGGATCAGAAGGCTCATACTCTTTAAACCCTTGGTCCGCTTTTAGATCTAAAGACCCACTTTCTAGATGAACTCGAACCTCTTTCATAGCGTTTCTCTCGGCAAAGTTCCTATCTTTATACTTATTAGGGTTTTGTTTTTGTAGCTCGTCAGCAATTTTACTCGAAATATCGCTAATCGCACCTTTTTCTTTGCTATACCTAGTTACAGGCTTACCATCCGCACCTACACCATCTATTCTAACTGGGAATTTACCATAGTAACCATCAATATCATTAGCCTCTGCAGCGCGCTCTAATGCATCAGCAGCGTATTTCTTCTTGCCTGCTATTTCTTGTCTTACTAAATCTTGACGATAGTCTTTATCATCAACAGCTTCTCGCTCTTCTCTGGCTTTAGTAGTCTTAATAGAGCTTTCTCTAGCTTCATCTTTTTTACGGTTATAGCCAGTAGCATCACCAAGGAAATTACCAATAGACTCCATAGTGTCTGGAGACTCTCCACCCACTGCTTCCCTTCTTTCTTTCATGAAAGAAGCAGCTTGGTTTTTACCTGCAATTGCTGCAAGACCACCAATACCGCCAGTAACAAGAGCTGCACCACCCTTAGCTACCCCTAGAGCCGTACCACCAAGCTGTAACGCCTCTCTACCAGATATTTGCGCTGTTTGGTCAGCAGATTTAGAAACCTGCTGCACTAGCCCTGCTGGGTTTTTTAAGCCAAACATTAAGAATAGCGCAATCGCAAATGCTGCTGTATATGCCATACCTAATAGAATATCGTAGAAATCTGTTATGTTAGTGTTTGCTACCACTACGCCAGACTCCATCCCTTGCCGGAATATATTGAATATTGCTTTTATCAGAATGAACGATATCTCAACCACTTTAAGGTATAATACTGCTAGCACTGGCATGATAAATATCATCAACGACCATTCCGGGATAAGCAGCCCCATTAGGTATAAAAATGGCGTCATAACAATAATTAATGCCATACCCCAAGTAACGATCAATGGCATAATCTCGGAGTAAGTACCAGCAGCAAAACCACCAACTGCAGACTGGAACCACAAGAAAACTCCTGTCAATTTCTGCCCGCCAGAAAAAAGAGTCTGCCTAAGCTTGCCTTGGAACAACTGGTCACTTTGCGCATTCTGTAAAATCCCATCTGCAACAACTTGGTCATTACGCATTAAGTTAACAATAAGACCATGTTTAACTGCTTCGAGAGCCTCATTTGGGCTTTGACAAACAATTTTCTCTCCTAAGCCAAGAAGACCAAATATGCCAGTAAAAGCGTTTACAGCTTGAGTAGTTATAGAGGTATTCGCAGCACACTCACGATTTCCCTCTTTTACACTTCTCTGGGCATACTTATATGCTATCTGTAATTTCTGTTTTTGAGTCATACCAGACCATTCACCACCGGTTATTCCATCACAAATAGAACTTCCTGCTCCTGAGCTTGTTTGGCACTCTTCAAATAGTTTAGTTGCAAATGCAGCTGATGTTGCACTAATCCCAAGAGATTCCTCTGCAATATTGCCCATAACATCGAACAGGTATTTATGGTATTCTTTACAGTCGTCTATTTCAGGGCTAGACCCCCAATTAAGTCTACTAAGCCCCCTATTTAAAACATTGCCCGAAGTATTCAACGAACCACTACTACTATCAACAACTGGCATATAAATAGCTATATTAGCATTTAAAACCTCTTTATTCTCATAATCTGATGCTAAAGTTTTTAGAAGAACTGCTTTAAAATCATTCTCCTTTCTATCAAAATCTACGATAAATTTAGACCACAGAGTTTCTGCAGATGTTAAAGCACCTGAAATACCATCGCCCTCAAGCCCACTATAAGCGCTCAAACCAGTAAGGCCTGTAAATTTTTCAACATCTTTTGAGTCATCAAGAAGTGGTGGTAATGCAAATTTAGCAAAATCAGCGCTATTTAAATCAGCCCCTGCTGCAAGCTTTGATATTTCAGCTCTGGTGCTATAAAAAAGCATATGGAGGCGAATAAAGTCACCAAGGGTAATATTACGGTCTTGCCATGCTTTAGACACATGAGGTGGGATTGCCTTAGGGCTAACTTGGACAAAACCTTCTAAAGCAGGGTCACTTGCAGTACAAACTGTTCTAAATGCTGCCGTATGGTATGCCGAGCGAAAGTCGTCAGTAGCTACATTCTTCATTAAAGATGCCGATGCTAATCTATCAGACAAAGTCCTGCTACCAACAGGGAACAAACTTTGCGCCAGCCCTCTTCTTACCTCATTAGATACATGAATTGCAGCAGCCTGAGGGCCAAACATATACAAGCCATTACTTATATCATGGTCTTGCATCAATCTGTCTTTTGGTGTCTGGAACTTCGAGATAGTCTCGGCAAGGTCCCCACCAGGAGTATTATTAATCTTTATCATCTCATCGTAAGTATGCTCTTTGAGAGGGTCAATAGGGGCCACCATCCCTTGGTGGTTCGTGGGCGAGAGCTTTATAAAGAACACATTACCGCCAGTATAACTAGGCCCTGATAACATAATGAGTAATAAAACCAACCATGGGAAAACAACCACTGCACGCCATGCAGTATGCATAATGCCGATATAAGTAAAACCAATTAAGCCAAAAGTAAAAGCAATATTCCGCAAAAACCCATTACTACTAGAGCCTAGCCCAGCAAACTGATAAAAAAGGTCAGTCTGACTGGCAAAAGCAATAGCAATCATTGAGATTTGATCACCATCAACCCCTAAATTAGGAAAATTTGCAAGCCCTGTAGCAATTGACATAAATAATCCCTTTTCTAATTTTACCTAGAGCCAAAACGTATTTGGTCAGCTCTGTTTTGTTGACCGCTTCCAGTATTAGCAACATTCCCAATTGCGGAAGCACCTTTTGCTGCACCAGCAGCTTTGTTTTTATCCATTTCATCAATCATTGCGCTAACACGTCCAGCAACATCTTCTGTAAGGCGCATTTCTGTAATTAGAGAATCTCTTTGGTTTTTAAACATTTCTATCTGTGCTGTAACAAAGTCAAGGGTATGGGTATTCATACTATTGTCTTTGTTTGATGATTCTTCGCCACCTGACCGTATTAGAGCCTCAGACAATTTCATGATTAAAGCATTATAAAGATCTACTGATGCCTTTGTTTTCATGACTTGGGACAAAGATGCTTTAACCCCTTCACGCTCTGACGATGGTAACGTACACATGTTTAAGTCAATATGGCCATGGATCTCTTTACCAATAAGGCATTCTGTGTGCGCTGCAACAAGTGCAACTGGGTTAACATTTTTTGATTCCTCTAAAGCAGAGCCTAAATCTGAAGTGTCTATATCAACCCCTTCACCAGCATCAACCAGACACGACTCGATAGGGCTTAAGCCATTACTAGGAGAAGGTGCAGTAGGTGTTGTAGTAGCACTAGCGCTAGCAGATGATGCTGAGCTAGAACTAGCATTTGCACCACAATGGATTTTCTCTTCACCAATTTGCACTAACCGCATAGCTTCAGAGTAACCCTTTTCACTTATGAGTTTACAAGCCATTTCTTCTCGTTTTTCGAAACATTCCATCGCAGCATTTTCAGCAACTGCGCTTACCACACCAACAGGTATCTCGGCCTCGCCTGTTTTACCTTGACCAGAGCCAATATCGTACGCAAAATCAGGAAGGAATCGACATACACCACTTTCACTGCCCTCAGGGCATACTTGATCATGTAGTGTTCCACTCCAGCGCTTAGAACCGATAATTTTATCAATACCAGCCTGTAAGTTTGCTGGGTTATCACAGAACTGGGCATCACCACCAGAGTCGTCCAAGCATTGTGCATAACCTTCGTCCTTAAGGCGCTTGTTGGTTACATCAGCCAAAATCTCGTTAGCATTACATTTCTCTTGTAAAATACTTACCCGTGCATGGCCAATTGCTTTCATCCCGTCAAGAACCTGCGCCACACCTGGTTGAGAATATAATAACGATAATGCTTCGGTAGCAATAGTATTCTGTAGGTAGCTTTTAAACTCATCACCCAAATTACCAAGATTAAAGGTATTCTGTAGCATTCCACCAATATCTAACCCCGAGCAACCCAATATACCACCCATATTAATACCTGAGTTAACATCAAGAATTGGACGCTGATAAGGCCCAGAACCTTGTTGCAAACTGTCTGGCGAACGCATTACACCACCAAAACCATAAGAACGAGAATAATCGGGGCTACCCATACCATTATTTGAGCCACGAGCAAGGTTGGAGTTTCTATCCAGAAATCTATTATCTTCACTATAAGCATTAGGAGCAAAAACTAGCGGAACCGCCATAATAATAGCGGCAATAACATATATAAATGTTTTTTTGTAGCCCTGCATTTTAATATTTCTCCCGAAATCCCATATAATCCCTGTATTACTTATAGATATAGGTACTAATATAACTAATATCAATTCCTGACAGGGAATTAGTCAGAATTAGAAACCCCATCGAGGAACCTACAGCTATTATGTATTTCAAGACGTAATGTGTTCATAGATTTCTCGAGTTCACCAAAAAGTGAATTAAGTTCAACAACTTGTTTACGCCTAACATCAATTCGAGCTAAATCCTTGCCAGCATGCTGGATACTCTTAATAGCTGAGGCTAAACGCTCGCTGACAGTAAAAAAATCACGTAGTTGCTTTAATTCTTGCTCCATCGCCTTTGGGTTGCCAAATTTAATAAGTTCAGCAGCCTCTACTTCACGGCGTAAAGCTTCAGCCTCTCCTTTAATGTCTGTTAGCTCTTCTCGTTGTTGGTTAATAACTGCTTCTCGTTGTGCTGCCCATATTTCTTGGTCTTTTAGTACCATGGCGTAAGTTTCGATCTGCTTTTGTAGGGCCTCTGTTCTTTTTTGCGTTGCAACATCCTGACCTTGTGGAACAAGCCCACCTTTAGTATCAACAGCTGGTACAGAAGGTTTACCAAGAGTATCTACCTTACCTTCAACAGCGGCATCATAAAGCTTGTTAAACTTCTTACCTTTAGACCACTGGATACCATTACGACGAATAAACGCTACTATCTTTTCTTGCCCTTCCTCGGGCAAATCTGCACAGGTTGCAGCGTTAGTTATTTGAATCAACCCATCTTCGAATAAACCACGCAAAGTGGGGATAGCCCTATCACGCACCTTACAATATACTAATACATTAGTACGGCTTGTGCCCAAATAGTCTGATATCTTCTGTTGTGAAAAGCCCATATCGCTTAACACACCAATTGCATAGTACATCTCTGTTTTACTGGCACTATGAAGGCGCATATTAATAACAACCCTCAACCGTTTTTTATCTTCATCAGAAGCTATTTTACGGGTTATGCATAAGTAGTCATTTTTACCTCTATATTTAGCAGCCTGAATCCGTCGTACCCCGTCGATAATGTAGCCATCTTCACTAACAACTGCTGGGTATTGAGGGCTATTAATGTCGAAATTATTGGCAAAATCTATAAAGGATTCTTCACTCTCCTGAGACCTAAACTCAAACTCCATCTCTTTAAGGCTACTAATTGGACGCACTCCAACCTCTGCTAAAGGGTATTTCTTGTTTTCTTCTTCAGAGAACACCTTCTCGTAAGCAGGTGGTAAATCAGCATCTCTCTTATCGTTGTTTTTGTTACCAACCTGACCTTTTTTCGATAGCTTTATACTTTGATTTTTCTTACACAAAGCATCCAAGTCTTTGTAGTCACCTTTAAAGGTGTTAATAATCTCTTTTGCTCTGTCTTCGTCTGCATTTTGGAATGCCTCTGAAAGCAAGCGTAGTACTCGTTTTTCATTAAATTTTAATTTAATGAAATCATTATGAACAGACTTTAAGTCTCTATCTATCAGGCGTTGTACATAAAAAGCGTCCATAAGCTCGTTCATGACTTGGCTTGCACGCGAGTCTGTTACACCAAAATGGTAGGCAATCTCTTGGAAGTTATAAACACCGCCAACTTTAACATGTAATAAAGCAGCTTGTTTTTTCTCATCGCTCTCTTTGGCTACTAGTTCCGACAATTTTTGGTCAAAGAAACTATCACGCATAATTCTAAAAACAGCGTCATCTTCACGGTTGCCATAGGCTTCTGCTACCTCACCTCGTAAAGACTCTTGCAAAGTATTTTCATGGTCAAGGTGTTGTACCAACAAAGGAGGGTCTGTTCTAAAACGTTCTTTTTCAGATGGGTTCATTTGGTCTGTCATTGCTTGGCGTGCTTGGTACTCGGGGTCACGATTACGCATTTCCATTGCTCGTGCCTCAAGGCGGCTACCAAAAAATGTATTAAACTTTACCGAAATTTCGCTACCATCTTCTTTTTCGATAACTGGTTTATAGTCGCGAACACACATTAATAAAACTTCGTAGCCTTCTTGTGCTAACTCATCAGGATCTAGACGAAAATTACGAGAGATACTCCCAATAGCGGCACCTCTACTATCAAGGTAAGCAACAGCATCTTCAAAAGCTAAGCAATAGCCTTTATCTTGCTGTTTCATTTTCTCTAAACTAGCTTTGGTAGTTTTCCTTGGCACAATACAATTCCTTTTTATTTTCTGACACTATAAGCACAAGCAAAATACAACTATAGGTACTCGCACTATCTAGATGCATAAAGAACATTGTAGAATATAATCCAAAAAAACAAAATAACTAACATGTCAGGAATTACTACTAAATAGGATTATAATAAATAGATGTTGCACAAAAAGCGCTTAATTTGTCAGTCAGCTTTGTAGATTTGTAATAGCATATTACCCATTACTTACTATTAAGGATAAAAGTATACAGCGTACCAAGCAAGCTACTTAGTAGGGGGGGGTATTTAACTAGGCAGCGCTACTAGCTGCTTTTGTTTTGAACACATCTAGGTACGAGCTTTGTTGCCCGCTGTATAGTAGAATAGACTCTTTGCTAGCGCGAGTGACTGCCATATAAAGCAAGCGACGTTCGGCGTTGCCCAATTGGGGCAATACCCGATAAGAAAATGGGTAATTATGTTTAGATGTAAATGGCACAATTACATGGGTAAATGCCATATTTCTGCTTTCTCGAACTGGGCTAACAATAACTTTTGCAGTTGGGTCTGGTTTACGGTGTTGCGTTAACTTTTTAAGTATTTGTACCAAACTACCTTTTGTCGACAATAACTCATCTAAAGCTAGTAGTGCGTCTTGGCGGTCATCTTGGCGTAATTTTTCGAACATATGGTAAATCATAGCTTTAAAAACTACTTTCGGGCCCATTTCTGGCATCATTTTACTGTAGTTAACCAGTTTTTGGCGTAAAACACCTAGCTCTTTTAGCGCTGCTAACGGGAGGTCAGCCTCAACACCACTGGGGATCGGAGCACCTCTTTTAAGCCAACCGTCTGCCATAAGCCCATGGGAAAATAAAGTGTCAATAACTTGTGATGACAAACCAAAAACTGACAGAACATTACGTAAACGGTTATTACTCGCTCGGCTTAAGACAACCTCTAGCAAGTCGAGCACCAAGGTAGCACCTGGAGTTTCCCAAATTGAACGGGCAAAACTACTATGAGCAATACCAATATTATTAAGAACTCGCTCCACTTGACGGGCTTGTATGTCGTGGCGGGTAATAATCCCTATACTGTTGCTACTGTCTTTTGCCCAGTTGCTAACCAATTTTGCTATCTCGCGCATTTCTTGCTCTACACCTTGGCAACTAACAATCGAGAATCGCCCACCTTGGCTAACAGCTTTATTAGGTAGCACCAATCTATCTTCTAGTGGAGATATTAGCTTATCTGAGCTGTCAACAAGTAGGCTTGGTAAGCGGTAGTTGTCTGTTAGGGTGAAGCGTTTAAGGTCGTTCATTTCTTCAAAGTCAATAAATGCATCTTTACCAAGGGCGCCTGCTCTTTTGAAAAGCATTAGGTCGTCGCAACCAAAAGCATAAATTTTTGTGCCTGCCTTTAGGTGGTCCACCAACCATAAAAGCTGGATTTGCGTTACATCTTGGAAGTTATCTATAAAAATATGTTTAACTCTTACCGTTTCATAAATATCGTTACGCATACCGATAATATGCCTCCGAACAAGGTCGTAGCGGTCGCAAAGGCCAGCTTGTTCTAGGCGCTGCTTATAGGTATTGAAAAGGTCAAAATGGTCTTCGGTCTCGCTAGGTTTGCGCCCACGGCTTTTAAACGAACACATTATATGTTCAGCCTCTTTTACATAGCCCTTAAAGCCAACTTCTTCCATAGACTGTCGCAGTAAACGACGCACAAAATTGTTATCTGCCACCTTAGGCAGGTTATCTTTATCAGTAGCGCCCATCGCCATTAAGGGCAGGTCAACCGTAGTTCCTACAACAATCCCCGCACTAGCACTACCCAGCCTAGCAGCTAATTGCTGGCGCATAACCATTAAGCTCCGATAAGAAAAAGTAAGAACTGCAATGCTGTTAGCGCTAACCCCTTGCTCGACAAGGTAAGCAATTTTACGGAACATAACAGAAGTTTTACCTGTGCCTGGTGCCCCTAAAACAGTACAAGAATTGTCGTAAGCTATAACAGCTGATTGTTGTTTACTAAACTTCATTAACCTTGGCTACCATCATAATTTAACCGATGTACCTTTTTATACATCGCCCACACATTTTTAACATAGCGGTCAGCATGAACACTTGTTTTGCTATGATACCGACCTACACTTGTCCACCAGTCATGATTTTGGCGGTGTTCCATTAAGTATGATACTGCATAGCGCACATTATGGTAAGGGTCAAATGCTTGTGCAATATCGGCAAAATTACTACCATGATACATCCAATTAACCTGCATTAGCCCAATATCGATATTATTATGCCCTGCTGCAAGTAGTCTGTTCACAAAAAATGTGGCTTCCCATTTATTCTTGAACCTCTTAGAAAACCGCAGTCCACGTAAAACAACTTCGTCGTCAGCATCAATAGCTACTAATACTGCTTGTGCTGTTTTTGGGCTAAGAGACTTATAGAACTTACCAGAACTTTTTTTAATAGAGAAAGACTTAAAGCCCAGATTTTGTAGATGTTTCATCTCTAGCAAAGCTTTTTGAGCTGGCGCTTTTATTGAACGTGATGAATTAACATTTGTTGTATAAGGCCATGGCATGTACTGGTTACCAAGCCCTTGCCCTGTCTCGACAAGGCTAATAGAATGTAGCAACCCACGAGGGATAGAATGTTTTGCCTCAGCATCATGCAACGCTTGCCATGCACTAAGGGCTACGGTTTTATCTGCACCTGCAGCAATATTAACATGTGTACCAACCACCAAAAATGATAGCAGGAATATAATTAATAATGGTTTACTGCGCATAAAATTCTCCATGAGTACTATCTTATCATGTGGGAATTAAACTAACAAAAAGCAAGGGGTTTCCTGTAAATAGAGAAAGAACAACTGTGACAAACTAGCCGCAATAACACACTCTATAGAAACAAAAAAACACCTGTGATTAACAAGTGTTTTTTGTTTCTATAAAAAATACTAGCGCTTAAATACTAAGAACAGTACACCTCTGTCATTAGGCATACCTCTTGGGGCAAGACGCATATTTTCCATTGCAGCGTGGCGCAAAACGCCCCACTCATCGGTGCGAGGAATAGTTAATGCGGGTAAATTAACCTCATTTGCTTCACGGCGCTCATTTGCTACATGTACTACCAAACCTGTCATCAATGGTGTTTGCCAAACTTCTGATAGTTCAAAAGCAACCCCACCACCACGGAACCAGTCAGGAATTAGGTGTGTTTCTCGCAGAACTCCTGGCAAATCTTTATCCATAGCCATTGCACGGACCAAATCACGAGAGTCAAACTTGCGGCTAAGAGATGCGGCAATCTCATCTATTTTTGATGCATCAACAACTTCAACAAAAGCCCCGTAGGGTACATCTGTTGTTAAGACTACAATATATGTTTTTTGGCTGGCACCTGTCATGAACATCCGAGTTGCCATTTTTGGTAGCAACGAACGCATACGAAATGCTTTGTTATTACGGCCTGCAACCACAAGAATATCTACATAATCTGGATTTTCGATTGTAACGTTAGTAATTTCCTCAGGGAACTCAACATGGGAAATATCTTCTTCGTTTAAGCCAATTGTAATTGTATGGGTTGGGCCTTTCCAAGGTATAACCTCAGCTAAAACAGTTTGTGGTAAAGCAATAAGCACCACCCACAACAAAACCGTAAGAATAATACTACTAGAACGCATCACTGCACTTAAACTCATAGGGATTCCTCTCGATACTTAGCCAACACAAAACCCCATGGGTTTGTTTGGCTAATACTAGATTGGCGCACAGTAAGGATAATACGAATATCACGAGCTGCAACTATCTGCGAGCCAATAATATCTTGTCGTTTTCCTTCAACACTATATTCGTAATAACTAAAACCTCTATCTCCACCAGATGGGGCAGATGTTTGTTTAATTTTAATGGTATTGCGTTTAACCACCAGCATCGACGAATGCTCATCTTGCTTGGCATCTTTAATCCGCTCAGCATAAAAAGGTTTAGCATCTAACAGCATTGACGGGGTAAAAAACTTCTGTGTTTCTGCAAATTGTGGCTCGAGATTATTGTAGGTATAAGTATTAAGCGATTGCAAGATATACTCACCAAAGTTTTGTAGCAACATCTCAGACTGAGAAGGAGCATAAAAACCAGCTTGGCTACCAGGAACAATGTAAACTTGGCGAGTGTTACTTAGCCGCTCAATCTCGTTACTTAAACTAGCATTAGATTGAGATAATGACATAGCAATAAAACCTAAACATACAGTTGCCACCATAAAAAACCCAGCAACTCTATGAGAACGATCAATAAACGAACCAGCCCGTGCAATAAATTCCATTAGTCTGACCTTTTTCAGGTTTTTGTTAATTATTCATTGTTCATAATACCCTAAAAACAACAAATTTCCACATACTTTTACACATAGTAGTTAAACTTTGGCTTTGACACAGTTTAAGCGAAACTTAGAGGCAACTTAAGACTGTGTGCGGTCTTAAGTTAAATTACTATAGGTGGTAGTAGCTATATTTCGAATTTTTTAACTTTTTTAGCTGGGGGGATCATCTTACCTAATCCAAAACGGCGGTACACAACCCTATACATGGCACCTTCTGGTTTATTAAGAGTTAGCTTATAAGTTATATAAAATGCCATAAATGTAACAACAATGGCTAAAAGAGGCTTGCCTGTCATAAACATTGTGCCATACCAACCAAACATAAATGTTGCTGCATATTCAGCATTACGGTTAGGGCGATCAATATTACGTGGAACTTGGCGAACCATTCTTTAATACCTCATTTTAAAACAATCTAACTTAATTATACCTTAGATAGCTTCCAAAGAAAAGAGCCACCATACGGTGGCTCTTTAATAGTATAACACTTAGACTTAGTTAGGGTTACGAGCGGCACTCGCGTTACTATCAATGTCTGTGAAAGCGTTATTGATACCTTGGCTAATTCCTGCGTAGATACCTGGGAATGCTGTAACAGCAGCACCAGCAATCACGATAACTAGACCAAAAGAGCTTTGCTGTACAAGCCACATCCACAAACCAAATAGTGAAATAAGTAATCCAACAAGAACACCAATATTACCTCTGATTAATGATTGAACATCATTAAACAAGTTATTACCCACATTACTAGTAGTACCGCCGCCGCCAACTTGCGCCATAGCAATATCTGGAAGTAATGCAAATGTAACTGCTAATAACCCCAAAACAAATAAGCCCATATTTTTTGATGATAATTTACTCATCTTTCCTATACTCCCAACATTATTTTTTATACCCTAAGCTTAACTAGGATTGTTCTTTCTAACTATATATCTAAAAAGAACAATACCAACAAGCCCCATAAAACAATTATGGTGCCTATTATCAATAAATCAAGCCTATCATTATATAAAATATCTTTGTTTAGGCGATACGTGGCATTTTTCACATAAATATAGGTATGCCTATATCAGCTAAATATGGCAGAAATGTTAGGATTCATCATCAGTTATAACTACTACTCTGTTTTTACCGAACATTTTAAATGATAACTTAACTTTATGAGCAGCAAACACTTTTTGACCAACATACGAGATGATATCGCTTACCGTTGCCTCTACAGCAACAGTCCACTCTTCCTCAGCTATATGTGCATTTTTAGGGTGTAATTGCCATGAAATGCGCCAAGAACCTGCTTGGTTCTCGACATTAGCTACTATTAGTGCAAAAACATCGCGTAGCGACATATCTTTTACTTCAAGAGCAACATTTGCTTCTCCCAATGAATGCGCAGTTGCTTTACCGTTTATAACAACGCTAGCAAGCCGTTCAATGTCACCATCTACAATCCGCCCTGACACAATAGATGCATAAACCTTATCTAGCCCTTCTGGCCCAACGTTATCAGGTATTCTGTTTGGTAGTTTAGTTGCTTTACTTGCTAACCTAACAGCTTCCATTTGCAGACGCTCTGCTTCCATCTCTAGCTGTTGGCGTTGGGCAATTTGTGCTGCATACGCTAGGCGTTCAGACTCGGCAATTTGTTGCGCTGCTTGCAAAACTGCCGCTTGGCGAGTGTTTTTCGAGCGGCTCTCTGACTCTTTTAAATCTGCAGAGAGATTTGCTATTTTCTTTTGTAGCTCTGCTTGGCGAGTATCATAATTATGTTTTAACTTCCTGTTATACCTATCAAAATCCTTTATACGGGCTTGTAATTGCTCTACATGCTCGCGCAGTTTGTTATTTTCTAACCCTGTAACTGTACGCTCGGTCTCGAGCAGAACCGTTTTCTTACTAATTGCTTTTTGCAGGCTTTCTCGCTGCTCTTTGCGTAATTGTGCTTTACGCTCGGTCTCGCGGAGAAGAGCTGTTAGCTCTAGAATCTGGTCTTGCTGAATACGCATTTGCTCTAGTGTTGCAACACGTTTAACTGTGCGTACATCAGCCAGAATTTGTTCGGTTTCTTTTAAAAGGCGTTCTCTGTTTTCGTCAGAACGCCAATTTTTAATTGTATTGGACAGACGGCTATTAATCGCCTCAGGGCTACCGTCACGCAAATTATCCGCTACTGATGCAACATCAGCAGGCATTTTGTCTGGTGATTCTACAAAATCAGAGAGGCTTTGTGGTGCATGTAAACCAGAAACTTGGTCAGGCATCATCAAAGCCTGATTAGAAAGCATTAGTGGTATATCGTCTGTGATATCTGGCTCTTTAGGTAATAGTCTCTCTGCGAATGGATCAACAAAGTTAATATCTACACCAAGTGAGGCTGCTCGTTGTGCTGCTTTACTTCTACCGTCAAACATAATATTAGCAGCCACGCATGGCTCCCCTGCCTTATCGAACAAATAATTAGTGTCTTCTTTAGCCATATGCACAGAAACACCAACACCAAGCTGTTCTATACAATCTGACGGAGTAAGTGTTGTTTTGGTTGCTGTGACACTCCCTACCATGGAAGTACTTGCAAGTAAAACCCCATCATCATGAATAGGGAATGCCTCTACATTAAGACGTTTACCATCGTCAACAGCACAGCCAGCCAATATAATGGCAATGCTTGCTATTGTAATGGTTTTAATGGTTCTCAAGTTTATTTAACCTCTATCTACATCTTATCGCTAATAATTAATACTCGTTCTTTTTCAAACATCTCAAATGTTAATTCTAAACCGCTATAATTCAAAATAAATGCCGACATGTCAGCAATAAACTTACTAAATGTAGTCTCTGTGTTTAAGCTAAACCTTTCGTCAAGAAGGTTTAGGTTCTCGTAGCTAACCTTCCATTGTAGCTTCCACGGACCTGTATAAGGCATAAGGTCTCGCATAACGTCTTCAATAAGCTCTTTAAATGGCTTATTTTCCACATGTGCTGCCACCCGAGCTGTTCTAATGTCTATCCACTCGTGAGGAGGCAGAAACTCTATAGCCTTATTATATTCACTTCCTACGATACCACGTTTACGAACAATTGTGCCGTCGGGTTTAATGTATTCTTTTGTATTGTTTAAGGCTAACTCTTCTCGGCGTTCTTTTTGTTCTTTCATTTGCTGGGTAAGAGCAGCCCACCCTCCGGTTCGGCGCATAAAAATATGCCCTGTCTCGAGGCGAGCAGGTTTCATTGCAAAATGATTAGGAACAACCCGTTGTTGTTTGTGCTGTTGATTAATAGAACAACCAGCTAACGACACTGTTAATAAAGATACAAATATGGCTATTTTTAGCATCAAGCCGTCTTTTTATGGATTTATCTTAATAGTTTCCTGTTTAAATAATAAAGAAACTATCTACCATAGGCAAATAACAGACCATATTAGAGCAATAAAACAACAAGGCATAGCAACCCAAATGCCACACTTTTAAAAGCAACCTGTCGCCATACTAGCCCAATATAGCCCACAAAGAAAAATGCCATCAACGCCGCATATAAAACTATAAATAAGAAACCCTCACCTATAATCCACAAACTAACAACTGCTAACATAATGCTGACCAACTCAGTAGCAAGATATCGAGAAGATATAGAGGCACCACACTGCCTGCATTTCCCCCTAAAACATAACCATGATAACACTGGAACTAAATCAACAGCTCTTAGGCCTTTATTGCAATAGGGGCATGAACTTGGCGGGTGCCATAAACTGCCATTTCTAGGGCACCGATACATAGCACAAGTTAGAAATGAGCCAAATACACCACCAACAACCACAGCTAGCAAAGGGAAAAACCATGGTAGCTCTACTATTACAAGCCCTATAATATCTTCCAACAGAAGCCGCCCTTAGTTACCGCAAGTAATAGGGCTAATAGCCACTTTTGCTGGGTAATAAGGAGGCTGAAGTGAATATGTACAGCTAGCACCTATAACAGCACCAGGGTGCGAGTAATAATAAAAAGGCTCGCCAGTAACAGCATTACAGCAATGGTCTTCGGGAAGACCCAAAATGCGCATTAATGTTCTCATCTCAGCCATCCGTGTTGCTGTAGTTGCATTAATAGTGTCAACAAATTCGTTTGTGTCACCACGAATAGCAGACACATCTGCCCGCACTCTACCACTATAGCGATTGGTTATATTACTACCTAAAGACCTGCAGCCAACGTCAGGGTGGTTAGAGTTACTGTGCGCTCTAGGCTCAGTAGACCAACTTGGAGGGTAGAATATTAACTCACTTAAACATGCTGTGCCTAGTAAGAGATCTTCATTAAGCCGCCCTTGAGCATACCTATCTAAAGCGTCAATAATACGTTCTAGACGATGGATTGTCTCGTCCTGATTATCAATTTTCTGTTGGTTATCGGCGTATTTAACCAAAATATCATCACCAAGTAGCTGGTATGCTCCATATTGGTCTACGTTCGCCCAATCTGCCTGATATGTTCCTGTAATCCCTGCTCTATCACGGAAATTACTAATATTAGCAGCCTTATTAGCAGCATTAGCCTGCACACCACCACTAACACAAGCTGGCGACGCTGGAGTTGCTGTTGTGCCTGTATCATCACACTGATTACCGCCAACACTACGAACAGTAGCATAATGGAAGTCAACCGCCCCTTCGCGATAATTGCGTGACTCAACAAAATGGGTATATTTACGCTCGGTACCTATAACATCGTTTAAGATGCTATCTGGTGCCATACTAGAAAATGATGCCAAAGCCTCGTGCCAACCTATACCAGCAGCACCTGGTGCATCTGTACAGTTTGCTCGAGTTGGGTTATTAGTACGAGCAGGCAAACGCTTACATTCACGGGCGTAAGAATCCATAGCTTTCTGGATTTCAGACATAGATATCTTCTCTTGCTCTACTTGTTGGCGCCTAAAGAAAAGGGCTATATCTGGAAAAGCCATACCACTGATAATTGCTAAAACCGAGATAATAAGAATAATTTCTGGCATTGTAAAGCCGCTATCTCTACGACTATTCGCCTGATATCGGTTTTTCATTTTCCTTATCATCTTAACTTCACCCCTTTATTTTTATTCTACCACTCGTAGTATAAACTATTATTTGCTCCGAATAGGAGTATCTTTTGTTATGCTCCAACCATTAGCATTTATATTACGAACAACTCGCAGTGTATCTGGCTCATTGTCATTATAAACAAATCTCAAACCACCAAATGGATCTCGCTCAACTGTTGAGCTAATACCTACTTTATAAGGAAGAACCGTACAATTACTTTGCCCCGCGCAATTACGAGCAGTGCTACTGTTAGGAGAACCCGCCATTGTAGGGAAACGAACATTAGCTTTTAAAACCGGGTCAAACTTCCAGCAATCTGTTACATCAATATCTCTGGTAGATGGCATTACAGCAGTTACAGGCCTTACAGCCGTACTGCCATTTCTTACAGCTAAATTATAAGTATGCATAGCCCCACACTCGGTAATAGCACTTGCTGTAAACCTTGCACAGTTTAAACCGCCAGCATTCCCTGTTTGGCCAATAATTGCACAATTTGTAAAATCACCAACATCATTGTCGCCACCTGCAACAGTTATTGGGCTATATTGCTCAATTCGTTGTTGGTAGTCAGAAATTGCTATTTCACGGATCTTATCCTCAACTTCAGTGGCGTTATTCCATATTTTCATCATTGGGCCACGTGTCGAGAAGGTTTTAACAATATCATCGCCCACAGCACCTGCAGAATGCAGAGTGCGCCATTCGGTAATTGTAGTTGGTGTTGCTGTTTGGATGGCTCTATCTTTACCACCTGAAATAATAGCAAAATGTGAAACCTGAGCCGTTGCATTTTGCCCACCACCAAAAGCAGCAATAACTTGGTTCTCATCTAAACGAATCATATTAATATTAGCGCCCCAAGGGTCTTGCCTAACCTCGTCAGCCCCCCAAGACAAATATCTAATAACATAGTCAATATTTGTTGTAGACTCTCCATCTAGGCTCAGTCTCTCGCTAAGAACAATCTTATTAATAGCATATTCAATATCGGAGAAGATGTGTTGGGCTTTGTTTTCTTTGTCTAGCTGTAGCTGCATAGTAGTACGCGCCATGCCAACAGTAATACCAGACATTACAAAAAAGAATGTCCCGAAAAGTCCTATGTAAAACAATGCCTGCATAAAATATTACCCCCCAAACTCAAGTATGCTAAGCCCCCCCTACAGCAACACTATAGGAACTGACTTATTTACTTATGGGTAGCGTCACCAGCCTTTATTAACAAAAGAAATGACACCCAGCCTACCGCTTGGCATTCTTAGGTTAATACCGTCATTATTAATTTTACGAATCATCACTCTACGAGGACCAATAGAAGAAAGGCGGGACTCCACCTCTTCACGGACAATATCTGCTAAGTTATTGTCTATCATCTCAAGATCAGACAGCAAACCAACCAAGGTTTCTGCTGTAACTACAGGGGCTTCTAGAGTATCTCCCTCCATAAACCACCTTCTATTAATCAGCACCATTGGGCCAGCCTTACCTGAGGTAATAGCGCTTATCTTAATACTACTAACATCTGGGATAAATGCTTCTTCATCCTTTAATAAGTCTCTGATTCTGGACATTTTTGATGCAGCACTGCGTACTAATTGCTGTGCACGCAATTCCTCCATCATAAGCACATTTTCCTCAGCACTAACAATAGCATCTTCTTCATCTTCTACTTCTTCAACTGGAGGGAGCCTAATACTAAATACTGTGCCTATCCCCTCATATAAAGGTACAGGTTCTGACTCTAGCTCATTACCAACATGCCATAAAATCTCACCCCGAACTTGCGCATGCGCAGGCTGCAAAAATAATATGGTAAGGCCAAATATGGCTATAGCTATAATACTGTTATTTATTAAGGCCATATAAAGTACCCTCTATTCGTAATAAAACATTATCGCCAAAATCATTACCTGGTGATAAATTCACCCTCTCGATTACTACTTTATTTGTATTATGGAGCCAATCAACCTGCCCTAGAGCCTCTGCATAAGCCATATTCCCAGAAAGGCTAAATTGGCGAATATTTAGCTTAGTTCCAGCTATTGGCTTAACACTATGAGAACGTGTCTCATATTTTATGGTTGATTCCTCAAGGTTTAAATAACGTAAGATGTCTAGTGTTGTTGACTCTTTCTCGTTAATTGTAAAGTTATCAAGATCGGCTAAGGCTGCTGAAAATAGGTTACCTGCTCGCAGATCACGTGCAAGCTGTTCTCTTCTGGCTTCTTCAGAAGCAATTTCAACGTGGAACTCTTGTGCTTTACGCATCGTAGAATATGCCCCTGCTAGTAGTAGTAGCACTATCATTATCCACATTCTTCTTGTTCCGGTTCTTGTCATCAGTCTATTTTAACTCCTATCTCAAGAACCATACTCTGACCAGTTGCACCACTACCACTACGCTCTATGTAGCGAATCCAAGGTCTATCTTTTAAAGTTGATTCAGCAACCCGCTCTTGGTCTACTAGGAGGTATTTCTCCCCGCCTTCAACAATTACTTTTATTGGTAATACACTTTCTTGCGCCCAGCCAACATTGCCAGTATCAGAGACTTTTTTAACAAGACTACTGCTTACACGGCGAGTTTCCACTTCTACTACTTTAACTTCACCTAATATAGAAGCTACCTCTCCGACTGCATGTATAACAGAAGATGGCCTTTGTTTAAGAGGGCGTTTTATAAAATCTAGTATTTCATTGGGGTTACCAACATTACCTAGTCGTTGCGTGCTTTTTGTTTCTTTAATTTGCCGTTCAATATTAGTAATGTCATCTCTTAAGTCGCTTAGTTCTAGGCGGCTTGTTACAGCAGAAATAATAGATGCCACAAGCAAAATTAAAGCAACCATAGCAAAAATTACATATACAAGGCCGTGGTCACGGTGCACATAAAGAGGTCTAGCTATTTTAGCTGGCGACAACTCTGAAAAACGAATAACATTTTGTGATAAAGGCTCTAAGGACTCTACAATATTGCTGTATATCTTGTCATCATGCACTGCTACGCATATATTCTCGCGCATACCACTTGCAATACGCTCAGATATAGACTGTACCAATATGCTATTTAGGGCATCGGTAGAAGTATTATTAAAGCGTGAGATACCCCAACTAACAGAACCATCGTCATTAACATTACGTACACCGTGGATAACAACACCTTTAGGGAATACATAATAAAATACACTTGTGCCATCAGGAGCGAAATCTTCTGGTAGAAATACTTCTAAACCGTGGCGTCGCTCTTGGATATTTTTAGGAAGCAAGCCATAAACAACAACTGTGCCACCTTCTTGACGCCACAACGGAATTTGCTGGATATCCCCATAGCGCTCTTTAACACTGCTGGTGTTAATAGTGCCAATGTCTGTAAATTGTCTTGTTTGCTCTCGTGAAGATACAAAAAGTGCTAAAGCATCTGAACGACCTTTATCCGCATAATGAACCCCACTACGGGAGAATACCATGATATTTTTACTCATATCTTTTTCCTCCCTCTTAAAATTCCATTAATGCAAATATAGGTGCTACTAGACTAGTATACATACTTACGATAAATAAGGGTAGCAATCCAGCCATCACAATTAACATTAGTGTACCAACAGCTCTACGCATTATTCGATCATACTCTGCTGCATAAGGTTTTTTAAGGTCTTCTATTCGTTCGGCTATTTGACCAGTTTTTTCCCCAGCCTCAACAGCACTACGGAATGAGCCTTTTAATGGCACCCGTGCTAAAGCGTCACCAACTCGCATTCCTGCTTCGTGTTCGCTTGCAGCAATCCTAAAGTTATTACCTATCATCCTGTTTTCTAGCGACCGTGCAACAGCACGCAATACATCATGAATAGGCATACCAGAGCGAACCAACGCTGGCATAAAATATACTACTAATACTCCATTAAATGCTATAGAAATACGCCGCAATGGTGCAAGCCGCCAAATAATTCTCTCTACAAACGGTTTCATAGTCTCAGTATTACGGGTTAAAAATAATACAGGCGGAATTGCTAATAAAACCAGAGGTACAAACCAATTGTCTTGCATCCACACAGAGAAATACCAAAAGCCACGCACAATACTAGGGAATTCATTAATTGCATCAGGTTTACGGTCAAGAACAGGGCCTAACACTAGGGGTAGCATAAACATTGCTACCCCTAACGACATAACAATAAGCATAAACCCACCAACAACTGGCATTGCTAGCTGGCGGTATAAGGATCGTGTAGAGTTCATGCGCATCTCGAGCGCTTCCACTAATTCTGGGATAGCAATACGTAGCTGGTTAGAGCGTTCGGCAGCATCTAATACTGATAGTTCTTGGTCTGTAAAGCCTAGTCCTGCTTGTCTGAGTGCATGAACTAGTGTTGTTTGTCCAGACTCGAACTCAACAACAACCCGATTCATCCGGTTTGCTAAGGTTTTGTATTCGTCACGGGAGAAGGCGTCACAAGTATTGCGCACAGCCTCACTAACAGGCATTTGTCCGCTACCAGAGGTTAACCATGAGGATAATGTACGGAAAAACTCAATCCTATCCCCAAGAGCTAAACTACTTATGCCAATTTCGATTCCCATAACCTATAGTCATCCCTTAAACTACTAAGTACCTACGGTTTTATATCCGTACATCTTCAGCTGATTTACTAATTTTCTTCTCTCTAACCACGTCTTTATCACGTACTTCTATAGATAGCTCAAGGATAACACGCCCCAGCTCTTCGGCATCAGTGATACCGGCTTTAACGTGCATAATTCCCATATGCCCCATTGGCTTCCAACCTGCCGCAATTGCAATTTCTTCAAGGCGGTTAAAGTCTCGGTCGGCTGTTGCTTGAACCATTTCTTTATTTGGTACCAACCACTCAGCTACGGCTATTCGCCCACGATAACCTGTAAACCCACAGTTAGGGCAGCCATCAGGGCTTGCCCGATATAGCTCCGACCCTTCAACAGGAACTTTGTAATAATCAAAACAAAATTGCGTCCATTCGTCGGGCTTGTCCATCGTTTGGCGACAATGGGTACACAACCTCCGGACCAATCTTTGTGCTGCAATACCACGAACATACGAAACCAAGAAACCACGAATGCCTAACTCGTCCAAACGAACAATTGCATCAACAGAAGTATTAGTGTGCAATGTAGAAAATACCAAGTGACCAGTGTTAGCAGCTTCAAAAACTAACTTTGCCATTGTATTATCACGAACCTCACCAAAGATAATAACATCAGGGTCAGCCCTAAGTGATGACTTAAGTAACTCTGTACCACTCCTTGAGCTATCACCCTCAGCTACTTCCATTTGTACAGCGTAACCTTCAACCCTTTTCTCGGGAGGGTCTTCAATGGTATGAACACTTAAACCACGTGCCATTGGGTTTGCACTAATAACAGCCGAGTGGATAGACTCTGTTTTACCAGACCCTGTAGGCCCAGTCCAAAATATAACACCATTTGAAGCACTGGCCGCAGCTTGTATACTTGCAATAAACTCGTCAGAATAACCTAAACGTTCCATTGACAAAGAGTCAGGGTTCAAACGCCGGATAACAATCCGTGGTACAGGCCCTAGACGCCCTGAATGGGGCTGTATCTGAACACGCCAGTCAAAACCAGCACGAGAAAATGCGCCTTTATTAGGGTGGTTTTGGTTTACCTTAGGCATCCGTGCAATGTTCTCAATCCGCACTCTTAGCCGCTCAAGCTGATCTAGGGAAACAACCTCACGCGGGCGAACCATACCATCGACACGGTATTTAACAGTGGCTTTATTCTCCCCTTTCATATTGGGGTCAATATGAATATCTGATGCTTTAGCATCTACCGCAGTTGTTACAATCCGGTCAAGTAATGCTTCAGCTTCCATCCCCTCATCAAGGTCAGCACCTTCGTCTCCACTTACCCAGAACTGCCCACAAACATCTTTAACTGCAAAGTGCCAGACAAACTGGAACCCAGGCATAACTTCGAGCAACATCGACTCTAGTACTAAGTCTCTCATATCGCTGTCATGTGCAAGGTGTAATTCGTGAGCATCTTTCTCGCGCTTACGTAGTGGGATAATCCTTCTTTCACGTAGCAGGTTTTGTATCCTGATATCAAGCTCTTTACGTAAAGACCTTGCACCATCGGGCAAATCCTGAATACTCATAATTTCTAGCCGGTTCTGGCTACGAGCAATTGCCCTTGCTAATTGCTGACGGTCAATAAGTTGTTCATTAATTAGGTCTCTTACTGACAGCTGTGGTAAGCGGTCTTCCTCAATAAGCTCTTTAATACGTGCTACAGCAAGGCTATCAACGTTTAAATCTTCACTAATTCGTAAAACATTTAACGCTCGTAAATAAAGCCTTTCATGAGAAGGGCGGGTATTATCTTCGCCTTGGCCGTATAGATCATCAGTCTCTTTATCACGTTCTAAAACAAGATCAGGGAGGGAATCTTCTGTTCCATGCTCAATATCTGCAACTAGATCTGTATCTGGTAAGTCATCAAACCCGAAGGATAAATCATCAATTTCTGAGAATTCATCTTCTTCTGGCAAATCAACCTCTTGGAATTCTAAGCCATCTATTGTATCTGTTGCTTTACCAGTATTTTTACCCACTGGCGCTGACATAACCATATTCTCTGTTTCGTCATCAAGGAAGTCATCTAAACTGCTAGCATCACTCTTGCCTGATAGCTCATGTTCATGCCCCTCATCTTTTACAGAGTCATCATCAAGGCTAACTTCATCAAAAACATCTTCTACAAAATCATGGATAGGCTCTTCAGAAGAGCTATTGTCCAGAAAATCATCTAGCACTTCATCATCACTCTTCTCAATGTTATTGTCATCATGACTTTCTTGAGAGTTTGGTGAAGGTGGCATAGTTTCTAGTATGTCTTCGTCAGAAACAGCAACATCCTGATCTTGCAACTGCTGATCAGGATTTTGCTGTTCTACTTGTTCTTTGGATATATCAACGCTGTCTGCGGCATCTTCTTCTACCGCAGACGACGTTGACTTTTCTTTTTCATCAACCATTCATGAACCAGTTATTTCTTATATTATTGTCTGCTTCATTTACTAACAAACTAATCTTACTGCACAACGTTTGCAAAGTAACGTAAAGTAATAGTAGCTGTCAGAGCAGGGTCAGTAGCTGCACGAAGACGCCCAGTCTGCCAATCTGCACCATTGTCCATTGCTTCATCTGCACTTTCGAACTCGTCAGACGGTACACCTGTCATCTCAAACACCATAAATGTTTGACCAGCATCAACAGCAGTTGTTAACCCAACTGTACCTGTACCTGCACCAAACGGGTGGTTAACAGTACCCCCATCATTTCTGTAGCCCTGCAAATAGTTACGGAAGTTACCAGAACCTTGCAGCGCAGCTTGTAATGCAGTTTCTAAGATTAAAGTTGAGAATGTAACCGTAGTATCAGCAGGTGTTGCACTAGCCTGATGTGGCCACAAGTTATACTGAGCAAAGAAAGAGCCCGTAGCATTTTCGAACTGCACCAAATGTGACTGCAATTTAGTACTACCTGCACGAGTAAGTAAGTCCCACCCAACAGAGCCAATAATCATCGTAACAAGAATTGCAATAACCGCAACAATCAGAATTGTTTGGTCAATGGTGTAACCTGCTTGACGACGTAAATTTTGTTTAAAACTAGAGTAACTCATTTTATTTTTCCCCATGTTAAGCTTAATATTTAGTATTCTATCACACACTTAGTTAATATGGTGACGAACCATTTGTTTTTAAAGTTATTATTATTCTTTTACTATAAATAAGCCTCTTACTTAAGCCGTCTAACCTGCATTAATACCAAGAACTCCACATCTTCAAACGAGATGTTTTCTTCATTAACACCTTTACCAGCAATTGGAATTCCACGTAGAATCGGAACACCAGACTCTTTATCAATTGCAATTGTACGAGTTAAACCACCAATTACTTTAACTTCACCATCACGCATCCGCACTTTCTGGTCAATAATCCTAGTATTTACAACTGGGATATCATCAGAAAATTGCTGGCCATTAAAGTTTTGGATCAAGGCTTCTTGGGCAACAATTTCCGTAATAGGGATTTGCACCGCAATTGTATGAGGGTCGTTACCACTAGCAATTTGTGCAGTAACCGCAAACTGGATCCCTTCGAATTGAGATTTCTGTGTTGCTGTAGTATTTACAATATTACCACCGTCAGATGCAATAACCTCACTCTCACGAACAAAGAATACATCATTACGGCCATCAATTAATATAGCCTTTTGCCTATCCATAACCTCTAAGGTTGGTTTCATAAGCTGATAAGTAGTAGAGAAACTCTCGATAAACCTAACCACACCCTCTATTGAGTTATCACGGATACCGGCAAAACCACCCGCACTAGTAAGGTTTGCCAACATACCTGCTATAGAGTCGTTAGGTCCACCAATTCTAGGAGTATCAGCACCTGAAAAACCAACACCTATATTAGAATTTTTAATACCTACATCTAAGATTGACGCAAGTTTTGTACCTTGTTCAAAAGAACGCTCTTTACTAACCGCAATAATACGGGCTTCAACCAGTAAGCGACGGCTTGCGATGTCTTCTGTTTGTTTAATGATTAAATCAGCATCACGCAGCACTCTACGAGAAGCTTGCATTTGCACTACACCCACCGAACGGTTTAAGCGTACATAACCACAAGGGAGCTCTACAGCTACATTGCCACTACTATCGCCAACACTAGATGGAGGCGATAATAACCCTGATGAGCTACTACCATCACTGGTATTACAAGAATTACTTATCAATGTTTCAAGGTCTGTCTTAAGTTCATCTATCAAGTCTCTATCTTGACGAATAACAACCTCAGCAGAACCACCTACGGCATTGTCTCCACTGCCACCAGCTTCATTACTTCCTGTGTCAGAGCTAGCAGAGCCACCACTCAATGAAGCGCTATAACTAATACTTTGTGTTTCACTACGTAAAGGTTCGTATAGGTTTAGTTTCCAAGTCCTTGTAGGCAGGCCACCAATAGAGAAATAGTCGCCTTGCTCAACCAATGTTAGCCCATGAGGAACAAGGATTGCATCAAAAGCATCGGTACATGTTATATCTTTAAAAGATGCACTAACTCGTGTGTTCGCTAAACGCTCGCGGTTTTCAGTAATAACTAAGTTCATGTCACATTGTTTTGCTAAACCACGGATTGCATCAACCAAAGCGACATCATCCCCAGGAGAGAATTGTTCAATTCTGGCAACATCAGCCGCTGGCAAAACTAATAAACGGCGCTCGCCTTCACGGACGATCTGAACCTTATAAACATCTTCTATATAACTACGAGCTTCATTAAATTTTAAGTCTGCGATTAAAAGATCTTTACCAGAATTTTTCCTAATACCAGCACCATAACGTATAGCAACATTATAAGTGTTTGCTACTTGTTCCATTAAGTCACTTAGCGTTACATGCCCTTCAACTCTTAAAATAGCATCCGCACGCATTTGGCGGCTAGAGATAGGCTCTCCAACACCAACTACAGCAGAGCCATTCTCGCGATAGTCTTTAAAGGCATTAGCAGGGCTTTCGCGCTGCACATAACTAACATTATCACACGCTGCTAATGCAACTGTAGTAACTGCTAGGCAAACAAATAAGATCTTCTTAAGCATTACTGAACCCCATTAAATCCAAATCGGTTAGTTTGTGTCACAACCACTAGCTTACCGCCAGGGAAGATCTCGTACTTCAAGTTAAACAACCTAAGCAAACGCTCCATCGCTACAGAGAACGGCTCTTCAATATGTGCAGGTTTTAACACTTGGTCAACCCCAGCATAAATACGCAGGCGCCATTGTCCTTTACCAGCTTGGTTAACCATACTTTCTAGTGCATCTACTAATGGTATCTCGTCGTAATGAAGAGAGATCATAGACTCTTTTAAGAAATGTTCTGTAACTATAGGGTCTTTCTCTGCCTCAACACCTATTGGTGACACAGTGTTCTGTGCTAACCTATGCCCTGATGCACGGTCTGTAATAACTAGGCGGTGTGTATTATCGTAGCGAATTACCCGTAATGGCTGCCCAGACCGAGTCTGTAAGCGTGCCAGAAGTGCATTCAGAACATTAACGAATGGCTCGTGTGCATCGATAGATATCTCCATTTCTGCTAAAGGCATATTTTGCTCGGATAAATCCCACATAATAGTCCAGTCGTTAGCGCCAATCTGGTCCATCATCCGTTGTAGTACACGACGAACAGTTACCCGTTCTTCGCGAACTCGGATAAGGCTATTGTTCATGTCTACCATTGCACGGCCAGACACTTGGCCAACAGCAACCTCAACACCGCCATTTGCGGTAAAGGTTGGGGTCTGTTGCACAAAACCACCTACAGCATTAGCTGGGGCTGGTTGATGACCTCTAGGGTCAAACTGTCGTTGTTGCCCCATGCTTGGGTTAGCAGCACCATTCCTTTGTTGGTCTGCAATGCGGTTCATTTCAGTGTCAATATCGCTACCAGAACCTGCAATACGGTTCATCTCACGCTCAAAATCGTCAGAGCCAACACCATTATTATTGCCTGCCGCTTGTGCTAATATGGCTTGTTCATGGTTTTGGCGGAGCTCAACCTGATCTTTCATCCTAAATTGTTGATGGTCTGGCACATAAACCCCACGAGTATCATCCACATATGCAGGGGCACGAACTTGTGCAACTGGTGGTACATAGCCTGGTACAGCTTGGGCCCAAGCAGAGCTACTGAAAAAGATTGTCAGTGCAAAAACGCTAAGGTGCGTCGTCATTGGCATGTTCTTTTATCCTTTTTGTTGACGGCGATATTCAATTTAAGCTTGATTATAAGTAATCCTGTAATCATATTGTATAAAATTATTCTGTTAAAGTGTTAAACTCAAGACCGAAACAATAAAGGGAGGCCCCAAAAGATGTATGATCCTAAGTTTAGGATGGCTATTCTTATATCTATTGCGGTAACCCTATTTACCGTAATTAACGTTATATTTGAATATGTTGTGGGCGATGCCAACTTTATGTTTGATGACTATATGGTCAAGGTTTCGTCTATTGGAAGTGCTGTTCTTAGTGGTTTCATTTTTGTATTGGTGTGTACTAAATTTATCACATTCGAGCGATTTAGAAAAACAGGGTTCGAGCCAGTGTTCCGTGATGAGACCGGAACAGGGTTTAATTTCCCTGTTTCTCTTAGTAAATATTTGCCTGATATTATTGCCGAGCCAGGAAATAATAATATTCACCCGGTTGAGGCAGAGCTACTAGGGTTCTTAAACGGCTACCGTAACTGGCCTTACGACATAACTGGCCAAGATAGCGACAGCCTTTACACACACACCTACAAACAGTGGCGTGAGATAAGGCAAATTCCCAACACTTCATCGCCGCATCACATTGCTGTTTTAGCGCAAGATTTAGCAAAAGTTTTTGCGTATAAAGAAACTCGCAAACGTTTTCCTACGTCCCAGTTTTGGAAGCAAGATAAGGTTGCTTTTTCTAGGCGTTGTATCGAGCATGGTGGTCTTTCATCTTTTATTCTTGGTACAATGCCATCTTTTATGGCAATGCCCGAACGAACACGACGCGCTATCCTGATTGCGGTTCGTTTTCGGGATAACCCTATTTATATCCCTGCTAACTGCGACCCGCTAGCTCTAGAAATTTACGAGAGCATCCACATGGCAGCAGAAAAAGTCCAAGAAGCTGAAGGGATAGAAGCCCAAGGCAAAGCGTCACCTGAGGATGTTAAACACCTTGAAGCAGAGATAAACTCTTTCTTTGGTTCAATCATAAGGGGGTTAGAAGTAAACCCTGCAGGGCAATCGAGCAAAAGTGATGGGGTTTATATTGGCGACGGGATTTTAATTGCTCGGATGAGCAACATTGTACGCGCTTTTGCCGCAGCATTAAGCCCGCAACTACGCCGCCGTTTTGTTATGTGGCGGCTCGACGGAAAACCCCATCCTTGTTGGCCTGTATTTGTTGAAGCCTTCCGCAGTATGGGGCTTTTAGTAGAAACATTCCAAAACACTAAAACTGAGAATGGCTTATTTGATATAAAAATTGGTGAGAAAGAGTTTATTAATAGTATCGTATTAAAAATAGATCTAGTTAGCCAAGCAGAACTGCGCAACTCTTTGGATGCATTACCTAAATTTAGCGGTTTAACCGAAGTAGTTCAAAATAAAACTTCGCTAAAAGAAGAAATCACCACTGCAGCAAATAGTATAGACAAGCTACTTACTCAAGCACGAGACGCTCTTTAAACTATACCTCATATATTACTATAAACAAGAAAGCCGCCATAATGGCGGCTTTCTTTCGTAGGTATCTATCCCAAGCCATGAAATGGCAGTTAGAGATGAGATTTTGCTTTTTGTGGGATAGACACTAGGGCAGATGCTTTTAATGCACGTATGCACAAACATCATGAATATTAACAACAGGGTAAAGTTTGCGCTCTCCTTCTAAATGGGCAATTTTATTATCGCACCATAATTTAAAAGTGCTCTCACAGCCCCTGATTGCACTTAATGCAGTACCTTCAACAAAAATATTAATTGTTAATTTAATATCTTCTGCTTGTAGATGACCGAACCCTTCTTCAAGGGTATCAGGGAGGTTATCTATAAAAGAAACCATCCCTTGGTAAATAGCACGCATAATATAGTCTTCTCTAGCGTCAATTTCATCAAGAAGGTATGTTTCTAGGTTGTAATCAATAACAGCTTCGTCTAAAAGCAACATGTAGCCTCCTACTTTTAAAAAATTACTGGTTAGATATAGCTACGGTAAATTCGTGGTTATATTCAATACATTTGTTCCTAAATATATATTCAAGGCTGGTATGCACCCAATTATTGAAATATGGGTCTTTTAACAAAAGACTGAGTATATAAGAGTCACTAATTACTAGTAATAGCCTTATCTTAACAACAGAATTAGCTGGTATATTATTATAAGTGCCATTGTTTATTACTATTTCAGGGAGGGTACTAATTAATTTTTCAGCCCCTGTGTAAACCCCAGCCAAAACATTTTCTTTTGTAGTGTTTGGTGAGATTATATTTCTTACTCTCATTACGGCTCTAATAAGTATTGAATCTGTCATAGTTTTTATTCCTCAAGAAAGGAAAATTAAAAAGAAAGGGAAACCTAGATCGGATTATTATTTACAATAGAGGGAGTAACCATACTTTTCAAGTAGAAAACCACCCCTAAGGGTGGTCTCTACATTATAGTTCTAATAGAGCTACTGGCGAATGCCACCTTCTTGACCATCTCCCATCTCGTCGAGGTTCTCGCTAAACAAGAAAGTAGAGAAAAAGTAATAACAACCGCCTTGCAAAACCTCTTTAGTACGGATCGTCCAGTTAGGGGTAAAACCTGAAAGGCCAGTAGTAATACGGATAAGTTGGTCGGTAGCAAATTCCACAGGGTGGCAAGCTTCAGTTAGTTTGTCTTCTCCATCAGCCTTCATAACAAGACCAGTCCAATAAGAAAAAGCCAAAACTGATGCTAATAAAAATATAGTGCGTACTAAGTCCACAATATTCCCCCCAAGGAAATTAATAATATGGGAGAACTTATCATCTTTTTGTAGAAAAAACAGTTATTAACTATAATATGTTAATAACATTAACTTACCTATGTTGCCAGTTTGCTATATTTTGCTATATATAGTAACTATAAATATAGAGTGGGTTACACATGCCATTAATAGACATTAACCGTTTCGAGCTATTTGCATTATTAGCAATATTGTCGTCTGTGCTTGTGTACACAACTTACCTATGGTCAATTTACCAAAAGAAAACTAGACCCCATATATTCAGCTGGTTTAATTGGGGGCTACTTAGTGCTATTGGTGCTTATGCACAGCTAGAGATAGGCGGCGGGCCTTCGGCTTGGGTTGTTGTAACTATTGCCGTTGTATGTTTTTTTATAACATTTCTTGCTTATTTTATTGGCGAAAAGAATATTACCAAGAGCGATTGGCTAACTTTTATCGGTGCGTTATTAGCAATTCCGGCATGGTTAATAGCAGAAGATCCATTTATAGTACTAATTATTGTAGTTACTATTAGTATCCTTACTTATTACCCAACTATTCGTAAATCTTGGAGAGACCCATGGGGAGAGCCCCCTCAGACATATTTTTGGGCTGGGCTTAGGTTTTTCCTAACATTATTCGCCGTTCCCGATGCATCAGCAGAAACTTTGTTCTATCCATTCTTTTTAATGTCTACCGAGTGGGGCTTTGCAATATACATTCTGTGGCGACGAAGAAAATTAATGCAACAAACTGCTAATATAAAAGCTATTTAGTAAAAAAATACCCCAGTATTTCTACTGGGGTATTTTTAATAGAAATATATTTTTCTATAGACCTTCAACCTGCTCTGAGGCTTTAGGTGCAGCTTCTACCTTAGGAGTAGCTGTAGCTTTTTCAGCCACATCTGCTTCCACTTTTTCGGCTTTCTCGGCCTTTGCAGCTTTAGCTGGTTTTTCTTTAGCTTCAGGGGCTTCCTTTTTAGCCTTTTTAACAGCTGTAGACAAACCATAACGTTGTGCTACACGGCTAACAAAGTTATTACCAGTTAAGTCAATGTTGTGGCGCTCAACTTCGGCTTTCATTTGCTCCATCATGAAGTCAATACTTCTTAAAAATGCTTTTTGTGTTTCCTCGTAGTCGCCACGTTTTGATGCGGCCATATAACCACGAGTTTTACGGTCTGATGTTACCAAGATATGTTCCCATAGACGGGCAAAATTAATCATGTCGGTGGCTTCTGGTGTTGTGCGTACAATCACCTCAGCGCTATAGCCATTGCGTTCAAGTTGCTCTTTTTGGCTATCTAGGCGAGCTTGGAATTGCCCTTTTTTAGTATTAGACATTATAATGTCTCCTCACAGTTTTAGTTTATTACAGAACGGTACATTATATAATATAAATATACCCAGTTATCAGCTGCATTACCTGCAGCACGTTAATAGTATAGGCGTGTTAGGAACCATTACAAGTGCTACCCCATAAAAAGATATATTAAGGATGGATTAAGGCTGCAGCAGACGGTTTTTATTAATCCAACCTTCTTTTCCGCTTACTTCTATTTCGCATAAACCTAAAGCACAACGGGTTACTAGTACTACAACACCAGCTTCAAGGCGCAGCACTGGTCGTTTGCCATCGCGGTCTTTATAAACTGTTACAGGCTCACCATTGCTAATAAGCCCTGTTTTACGGGTGGAAAAGAAGTTTTGGTATATCCAACCTTCTTCCCCTTCAATATCTCTAACCTGATACCACCCCCCAAACCTAGCAATTGCTCGCACTGGGTAGCCTCGGTATTTGTATACCCATAAAATAGGGTAGCTCATCCCTGGCCCCACTCGGACATTAACTTTATGGCTTTTAATACTGCCTGCAACTGGCACAAAACTTCGATCGGGCCCTGCTTGTGCAGTGTTAACCCCTAGAAATAGTAATAGTGTAATTATAACAACTAGTTTACTCATAGCGCTACCTGCCTAAACGATAAAGCTTCGGCAATATGATTGCGGGATACATTTTCAGCCCCTGCTAAATCGGCAATAGTTCGTGCCACCCGTAGCACTCGATGATAACCTCGGGCTGAAAATGCGTATTTTTCGGCAGCTTTATCTAGAAGTTTTCGTCCTTCTGCATCAGGAGCTGCAACTTCTTCTAGTTGTCTGCCGTCAATTTGGCTATTACACATATAGCTACCATAGCGGTGTTGTTGGGTTGTACGGGCTATTTGCACTCGTTTTGCAATAGTGGCTGTGCTTTCGCCAACTGGTGCGTTCGATAAATCGCTAATTGGCATTGCTTGTACGTCTACAAATAAGTCAAACCTGTCAAGCAATGGCCCCGACAACCGCGACAAATATTTTTGTACTTGGGTCGGGGTATCGGTGCAAGTTTTAGTATGGTGCCCTTGGTAACCGCAGGGGCAAGGGTTCATCGCTGCAATTAACTGGAACCTAGCAGGGTACCGCAAGTGGTTATTGGCACGTGCTACTGTTATTTCGCCACTTTCTAGCGGTTGGCGCAGAGTTTCTAAAACTTGGCGTGGGAACTCGGGCAACTCGTCTAAGAATAACACCCCACTATGGGCTAGCGACATTTCCCCCGGTTTTGCCCCATGCCCGCCACCCGATAACGCTACGGCTGACGCCGAATGGTGTGGGTCTCTAAATGGGCGTTGTCTGACCAACCCACCAACTGGTAACGTACCTGCAATTGAATGGACTAGCGACACATCTAAAGCTTCTTGCGAGGTAAGCTCTGGCATAAGTCCAGATAAGCGTTTTGCTATCATACTTTTGCCGCTACCCGGAGGGCCCGACATTAGCAGATGATGCCCACCAGCGGCAGCAATCTCGGCTGCTCGGCGAGCTGTGGTTTGCCCTTTAATGTCGCTAAAGTCTAGGTATTCGCTCTTTTTATCATCTACTATTGCAGGTTCTTTTGCTTTAAGGATTTTCTCGCCTTTTAGGTGTGCTACAAGTGTGTGTAAATCATCAATCCCATAAATATTAACTTCCCCTGCCCACGCGGCTTCAGCCGCATTACACTGAGGGATGTATACATCCTTTATACCATTAGCCGTTGCATACATAGCTGCTGGCAATGCGCCTGTAATACGCTCTAATTTTGCACCTAACGACATCTCACCCATAAAAATAGCACTCTCTACCACATCTTTAGGGATAGCACCCAATGCTGCCAGTAACGCCACCGCAATTGGTAAGTCGTAATGCCCGCCTTGCTTAAGCAAATCAGCAGGAGATAAATTAACAATTATTTTTTTTGCTGGTAACCCAACCCCTGCACTATGGAATGCCGCTTGCACCCGTTCGCGTGCTTCACGAACTGCATTATCGGGCAAGCCCACAATTTGGAAACCAGCCAACCCCGGGCGCACCTGTACTTGCACGTCTACAGGCACGGCCTGTATACCTTGTAAAGAAACTGTATGGGCAATTGCAGTTGACATAAGCACATTTTAACCTGCAAACACAAAATTGGTACAAAAAAGCACAAAAAAACTCCCCTTCGCAAAAAGGGGAGTTTTTTTTATCGCTAATTAAGCTTCAAACTTTATTTCTTTGTTGCCATTCAAAAAATCTTGAGCAGTTTTTAGAAATAAATACCCATAACGCCTGTATTTGTCTGCAAGCTCGGGGTCGTGGGTTTTGTCTACCTTAAGTAACCAAGACTTGCCACGAACCACACAAGCATATGCTATCCAGAATGGTAGAACACCTAAGAGTGTTTCATCGGGATTGGCAAGCATGTAGCCTCTAAGGAATGTTTCGGCTAAATCCTCACAACCATACATATAGAGTGGCGCAAGTACAAAAGCAACGTCTTTAGCAACATCGTCATAACGCAAGCCATCAATAGCAACCATAGGGTTAAATGCTATAAAGCCGCCATTTACATAAACAATATTGCTAGGGTCTAGGTTACCATGAATGGTTCTAAAACACTCTGGCCCACGTGCTATAAAGGCATGAACACCGCCATGAACACTAAGTTTTTCAGCCATCAAAGCTTTAATGGTTTCTAAAGCCCTTATCGAGTCAGAGCATAGCTGTGAGTTAAGCCCAAGGTCTACCAAGCTTGTAAACTCTTGCCTGAAAGATTTACGTATGTCGTTTTCTAAAATCGTAATGGCTGGTGATTTCTCGTGGTAATGACCTACAATCTTACCAAACTGGAACATTTCATAAGGTTCAACAACTTCACTAGAAATCTGGCGATACAGCACATCCTTTTGTGGGAACCTATGCATTTTAATTACATAGTCCACAACCTTGCGGCCATTTTCTGCACCAATATCGACGATCTCTAGCTTTTTGCCATTTTTAACAATTGCACGAACCCCGATATAAAGGTTATTGCCCAATACATCTGTAGATAAATATTTACTTGCCTCAATTTCTAGCTGCGCATTTTTAAGCCGTGCGGCAACCGTAGTGTTATCACGACTGCAAACAGCAGATTTATACAGTTTATAAGCATAATCACCGGCCAGAAAAACAATACTTTGGTCTGTTTCCATTCTTCTCATGTTATGGGTAAAATGGAAATAAGAACTACCTTTAACTAGAAAATCAATAACTGATTTTTGTGGGTTTTTCATATTTTAAGTTCTCCGAAAAGGAAAAGGGAAAGGGAAAGAAGAAAGTAAAGCCTTATAAACAACCTGTATACGATTACATACCTAAAGTCAATACAGTGAAAATTAAAATAATCGTCAACTAAAAGTTGAAAAACACAAAATAAATATCCATAATAAGATATGAAAAAAGAACTAGGGAGATATGCGAGTAAACTACGTATGGTTAATTCGGATATGATTGGCTTAAATAAGCTAATCAGATGTTCTTTTGGAAGTGATATGCCTACTATTATGTTAGATAAACTTACCCCGCCTATAATAAGGCGGGGTTCTTTTTGTAATATAGTAATTTAACCATGTAAGTACAAAGTTAAACGACTATAAAGCAAAAGCCCCTCTAAAAAGAGGGGCTTTTTCGCTAAATGATGTAACTAGACCTGCAATTACTTCCGCAAAAAATCTAGTGCTTGTTTAAGATACAAACCACCTGCTGTTTTTTCTTTTGGAATGTCAGAAAGCACTAACAACCAAAGACCTCTAACTACTGAGGCATGTACAACCCAATAGTTAATTACATTGTGGATGGTGTCATCGTCATTTACAGACAAATAACCGTCTAGAAATGCTGCTGCCAAATCATCACGCTTATGGAAATATAGTGACGACATGAAGTATCCAACATCTTTTGCAATATCTTGATTAGTAAGTATGCCAAAGCTTTGGGCACTTCTAATATTTATATTATCGTCTATGTAGACAACATTATTAGGGCACATATTCCCATGCAAGAAACGAAAACAGCAAGCCGAGCGGGTTTTAAAGGCCGCTTTGATGCTTGGAGCCTTCTCACCTACAAGGGCTCTAATTTCACTTAGTGAAACTTTAGAATCAGTTTTTTCACCCAGCCCCATAGGGTCTGTAAGACCGGCCATGTCTTCTACAAAGCCTGTGCCAGTATTTGTGCTATTAAGCTCTACAACAACTCTGCCATAGTGATACTCTGCTATTTTAGCACCAAGGCTGTATACATCGTCATAAAACAACTGCGAATTTGTTAGAAGGTTAGCCATAGTATGCTCTGGCGGGAATCTTCTCATCTCTAGTGCATAGTCTAGGACTGTATAATCACCTTCAGCACCAGCTTCAACAATCTTTATTTTGCCACTACTATTGCGAACAATCGCAACAACGCGGATATAACATTCTGGAGCAAGGTCATTAAGCTCTAGTTCTGACCTTGCGCTTTCAAGGCGCCCATCTAATGTAGAGTTATCACGCTCATTACAAGATACGCCATAAAACCTATATGCTCTACTTCCTACTAAAACAACCTGGTCGTAAGCATTTTTGATTACTTCAAAACTTCCGCCGCCCATTGTTTCAAGCCAAGAGAGCGCTTCTTGTTGTTTAGATCTTTGTTGTTTCAAATTTGAAAAGCTCATAATAAGAACCTCCGTAAAGAAAAAAGAGAAAAGAAGATACGTTAAAAACTTAACTTTGTATAAAAAGTACACATTTTGGTATAAGTCAAGTGATAGTTGATACAACAAACAGCAAAAGCCCCTCTAAAAAGAGGGGCTTTTTCGATTAAACAACAGAGTAATTACTGCTCTATCTTTTCTAGCATTGCTATTGCTTGCTTAAGGTATGACACACCCATTTTATTTGAGCACCTATCATCCTTACCAAGCAAATCAATACCATTTCGGAAAGATGCAAAAGCCACCCAATAATCAACAACAAAATTAATTGTGTTATTGACGGTTGCATGTATGTAGCTTTCCAAAAATATTTTGGCCAAATCATGGCGGCCATAAAAATAGAGGCCTGATAAAATATCGCCCACATCTTTTGCTACATCATGGTTTGTGCCTTCTGCCTTCCATTGTAAGTTAAGGATATTAATAGCATTACCCATTATAACAATATTATGCAGCCGCATATCGCCATGCACCGAGGTTACGCAATCAACCCGACTATAAATAGTGTGGGTGATTTTTGTGGTCTTTTTGCTTAACTCTAGCTTTATGCAATCTAGAAGTTGCAACACTTCTTGGTTGCCCATAAAGTTGTTAATTTCTTCATCTATCATGCTTTTAAAATAAGCAATTGTTGTTGTGTCACCTGGTTGGTTACTAGTTTCTGTTAAAAGACTTGCATGGAATTTGCCAACAATAGTGCCAAGATTTTGCAACCATGACTCACCCAATGTTGTGGTTTTAACCATCTCTTGGAGCACTAAACTAGGTGAGTACGGCCGCATTCTTAGTATATAACCAGCAGTATTGCGGTGGTCTTCATTTTCGAGTGTAGTGAACTCAAACGAGCTACCACTTTCTACAATTTTAACTACGCTTTCAGATTTTTCAAAAAACCTATGTGGTGCAAGTATTCTATTAAAGAAAACATCACGGCTAGCTTCTGTAAGTTGGTCTCCAACATTACTTATGCCAGTAAATATTTTATATACAACACCATTACCACTAACCAGCAGTGTACTATTGCTGTTGTCAAACCTAGTAATGCCGTTGGCTTGGTTGGTTTCCATAAGCCAAGCGATTATTTTTTCATTCATGGTTAATAGTCTCCATAAAAGTGGGGAAAAGAAAAGAAAGGTACAAGAAAAGTACTTGTATATAACTATGTATACGTTTCCGAAAAATAGTCAAGTAGATATAAAGTTAGGCTGCTACATAACTATTTATATGTAAAATTCTTCTAACTTCTTGTATGCTGCAATTATGTGGATAAATCGTCTTAAGATAAACCAATTCCGTAACCTAACCCCAACAGACATCACTTTGCCTGAGTCTGGTGTGTATGTATTGTATGGGCACAATGGTGCAGGCAAAACAAACCTACTCGAAGCATTGTCGCTCCTTTCTCCAGGGCAAGGGCTGCACCGTGCTAAGCTAGACCATATGACAGCTGAAAACAGTAAGGAATGGTCTATATTCGCTGAAATAAGCAGCCTTAATACAAACCGCAAACTAGGTATGGTATACAACAAAAAACGCCGCCAAATTAAACTCGACGGGGAAGACATGCCCAGCCAAGCAGAGCTTGCTAAACTAGGCTCGGTACTATGGTTTACCCCCGAAATGGACAGGCTATTTTACGATAGCCCCGCTGCGCGCAGGCGTTTCTTTGACCGTTTAGTGTTTAGTATTACCCCCGAGCACGCCCTAAACCTTAACCGTTATACTAGGCATATCCAAAACCGCGCAAAGTTGTTAAAGGAAAACACCCCCGACCAAGAATGGCTAACCATCGAGGAACAACAAGCCGCACACTTTGGAGTAAAAGTTAGCCAACAGCGCCTAAACTACCTAACCCAACTACAACCTTCGTTAAAAGACGTTACAATGGAGCTAGTCGGCAATGCTGAAAGTATAATCAAAGAATCTCCAGAAAACTCTGAGGAAGAGACTGAAAGCTTATTTGCACAAACCCTATTACAAAACCGTAGCCGTGATGCTCGTTTTGCTACTACCCATTTTGGTTCGCACCGTAGCGATGTAAGTGGGGTTTTATATACCGACACACCTCTGTCTCGGGCGTCTATGGGGCAGCATAAAAAGGCTTTACTCCATATTCTTATTGCCGCAGCCGAACTACAATACAAAACAGATGGCCAGCCACCGTGCATTCTACTCGATGAAGTAGCAACCCACTTAGATGAAACTTCTAGAGACGACCTTTACCAACGATTAATGGCTATGGGTGGGCAGCTATGGCTAACTGGAACCGAGAAAAGTTTTTTCGGGAACTTACAAAAACCTTACTTTATAAGAGTTAACAATGGGCAAATAACACCCGAATTCTAAGTTTTAACTTGTTTCATAATTATAAACCGTTAAAGTTATATAAATATTTCTTATTTTATCTTCCTCTATTTCTTTCTTTAAAAGGAGCTACTAATGTTCTCCAAACAAGGTATTGTGCAGCAAACGCTGCCACAAGTTGTATATATTCATGTCCAAAAAACTGACCCAGATGATGATTGCTTAAAAAGCGGGTTGGAAGGGTCTGGTATTATTTACCACGAGAGTGGAATTATAGTTACCAACTCACACATTACTAATGAAGGTACGGGTTTTGCTGTCGAACTTTATGACGGAACAATTCTACCTGCAAAATTAATTGGCGAAAGCCTTCTTACCGACCTTGCAGTGTTAAAGATTGATTACGATAAACCATTACCAGCGGTTACAATTGCAAAAGATGATGAAGCTAACGTTGGCGACAAAGTATTTGCTATTGGTTCTCCTTTAATAGAACACTTAAAAGGAACCGCAACATTTGGCTACATTAGCCACCTTAAAAGGTTCGGCTTTAAAAGCAAGTCTGATATTTATTTACCGATACTACAGTCTAATATCTCTCTTGCTGTAGGTAGCTCTGGCGGAGGTCTGTTTAACAGAGAAGGGCATTTGGTAGGTATTAACACCCTTATTCTAGGCAATAAAGTAGCCGCTAGCTTTTCAGGAGCTATTAATAGCAGTGATGTGGTATGGGTTGTTGAAAGTATCCTTAAAACTGGTTATGGCCCTTGGAAGACTGCTTTTGGTATTAATCTAAAACCTGTAACTACAGCTATGGCTAAGGCACATAACCTTCCTGCACCAACAGGGGTTATTATTAATAACGTTACAGAAGGTTCGCTTGCGGAAAGTCTTGGGCTTAAGGTTAGTGACCTTATATTAAAAGTTGGTCATATACTAACCGACAGTGTAGCCGCTCTTACCTACGCATCAATGCATGCAGAAGGCAAACGCACAACTATATCTATTAGTCGTGCTGCACAAATAGTAGAAATACCCCTGTATATTCCTCTAAAGCACAGAAAACGTGTTGTGAAGAACATAAGAGGGTTTGATAAATATGGTTTTAAGCTAAAGAATTCTCATAACTGTATTGGGGTACAGGTTAATGGCGTATTACCCGGAAGCCCTGCTGCTGCAGAAGGTTTTTTGGGTGATGAAGTTATTATTGCAATCCAACCTCCAAATAGCAGTAAATGGGTAGAGGTTAATACCCCCAAAACCTTACGTGAGCAGCTTAAATTATATACTGGCAACGGTGTTATTATCAAAGTATTAGAGCACGGCGAAGAGGTATTAATGGCTTTATCTTGCTAACGAAAAAGCACCCGCTATTACAGTGGGTGCTTTTTGTTGTATACATGGTGTAAATATGCGGTTTTTTTGTGCTTTTGTTGGGGGTTTGTGGTATATTTTGGGGACTAAAAACAATCTACAGGTAAACAACCAATGACACAGGCAATACAACCAATGACAGAACAAACTCCAGACCAATATGGCGCAGATTCGATTAAAGTTCTAAAAGGGCTAGACGCAGTACGTAAACGCCCTGGAATGTACATTGGTGAAACCGAAGACGGCACAGGTTTGCACCACATGGTGTACGAGGTTGTTGATAACGCTATTGATGAGGCATTGGCCGGTCATTGCGACCAAATTAAAGTTATTCTAAATGAAGATGGCTCGGTTTCAGTTTCTGATAATGGGCGTGGTGTCCCTGTTGGTATCCACACCGAAGAAGGGGTTAGTGCGGCTGAAGTTATCATGACCCAGCTCCATGCTGGTGGTAAGTTCGACTCTAACTCGTATAAAGTATCTGGTGGTTTGCATGGTGTGGGTGTTTCGGTTGTTAACGCACTATCTGACACACTACAACTGGAAATCCACCGTGAAGGCAAAAAATGGACCCAAGAATATCGCCATGGCGAACCTGTTGCACCACTAGCGGCTGTTGCTGACAGCGATAAAACAGGAACAACTCTTACATTTTTCCCTAGCCTTGAAACATTCAAGACTATCGAGTTTTCATTCGACACCCTTACTAACCGCCTGCGTGAGTTATCATTTTTAAACTCGGGGGTTAGAATTACAGTTATCGACCGCCGTGGCGAAGAAGAAAAACTTCTCGACCTTCACTACGAAGGTGGCGTGCTAGCATTTGTCCACCACCTTGACCGGATGCGCCAGTCTATCCACGCTGGTGACGACATCTACATTAACAGCGAAGAAGATGAACTTGGCATTACAGTAGAGTGCTCTCTACAATGGAACGATGGCTACGCTGAGAACGTATTCCCTTTTACAAATAACATCCCCCAGCGTGATGGTGGGGCGCATATCCAAGGTTTTAGGGCTGCGTTAACTCGTTCAATTAATAATTATGCGTCAGCTAATAACCTAATTAAGAAGAAAGACATTTCTCTATCGGGTGATGATTGCCGCGAAGGGCTGACTTGTGTACTAAGCGTTAAAGTACCAGACCCTAAGTTTTCATCACAAACTAAAGATAAGTTAGTATCGTCTGAAGTGCGTGGCTCGGTTGAAGCTGCTGTTGGTGCTGGTTTGTCCGAGTTTTTTGAAGAAAACCCAGCTGCTGCCAGACAAATTATCCAAAAAATCCAAGAGAGTGCTGTCGCACGCGAAGCAGCACGCAAAGCACGCGAGCTTACCCGCCGCAAATCAGCTTTAGAAATTTCTAACCTACCTGGTAAACTTGCAGACTGCTCGGACAAGAACCCTGTAAACTGCGAACTATACATAGTTGAGGGAGATTCTGCGGGTGGCTCGGCAAAACAAGGCCGTAGCCGTGCTTTCCAAGCTATTCTGCCTCTAAAAGGTAAAATTCTTAACGTAGAAAAAGTCCGTTTTGACCGTATCCTAAAAAATAATGAGGTTGGCACACTTTTAACCGCACTTGGTACAGGTATTGGTGAAGAAGGTTTTGATATTGAAAAACTGCGCTACCACAAAATCATCATCATGACCGATGCGGATGTTGATGGGGCACATATTCGTACCCTACTACTAACCTTTTTCTACCGCCATATGCCACACCTAATCGAGCAAGGGCACCTTTATATTGCGCAGCCTCCACTATATCGGGTGGCACGCGGTAAAACTGAAATTTACCTTAAAGACCAAGCTTCTTTGGAAGAGTATTTGGCAGACAGTGGCCTTAAGTCTAGTACTTTTACCACTACAAATAACGATGTTTGGGAAGAAGGCAAACTTACAGAGTTATTTAAAGTAGCGCAAAAAGCAGCTAAATATACCGATGCTTTACGTAAGCAACTACCTAGGTTTATTGTCCATGGCCTTATTGCTACAGGTTCTGAGGTTAATTCTCTTGATAGCAAACAAACAGCAACTCCACTAATAGACGGTCTTAAGGCTTTTATTAACCGCGATATGCCTATCCCTGAAGCATGGAATGTTGATATCCTAGAAAACCAAGTAATTGACGACGAAGGCAATACTGGTTTAGCAATTACAGTTAATCGCTCTATTTCTGGTGCTGAAGAGCACCATGTTATTACCCCTGCAATGCTAGCCTTACCAGCATTACGCAACCTAATGGCACAGCGTGATACATTGGTGTTGTTATCTAATGGTGGGGTGTTCCGCAATAAAACTCGCGAGCAAGAAATATTCAGCCCCGACCAGTTTGTCCAAACGGTTCTTGAAGAAGGGCAGCGTGGTATTAACGTACAACGCTATAAAGGTCTGGGTGAGATGAACCCCGAACAACTATGGGACACAACCCTGAACCCTGAAAACCGCACTTTGCTGCGTGTAAGTATTGATGATGGTGCAGGAGCTGATGAAATATTCACTAAATTAATGGGTGACGTTGTAGAACCACGGCGTGAGTTTATCGAAGACAATGCGCTCTCAGTTAAAAACCTTGATGTTTAAACATCAATAGCAAATCAATAAAGCCCCTGTATAAACTACAGGGGCTTTATTCTTTTCGATTATTCAATGCTTAAGCCGTGTTGGGCAATTAAAGCATCGAAGCTTAATGGCCTTGAAAAACCCATTTGCAAAAGCGCCTTAACAAGATGAGCATTTTTGGTTTCGATTGCTAGCTTAAGAAGGTTGGTATCATTCTTAAGCTCAGAATCTGCTCTAACCGCATCTTGTATAGCAGGAATGTTAGCTTCCTGTATGAGTTTGGTTATATCCATGGCTTTAACCCTCCTTAAATTGTTGATCTTCTGCAACAATATCAAGATTACTATCAACCAGACTGCCGTAATTGTCTGGCTGCTTAAACCCAATGGTTATTAGGTTATTGGCACCACTAAAGTTTCTTTCTTTTGTAAAGGTGTTTGTAACAACCTCTGGGTCATTAAGGGCATCATTACCGCATAGGATAGATTTGACAGTATCACAATCATCATTACTAAAAAGCAAAGCCTCTTTGTCCATAACCTTAGCAAGGGAAATAACAGACTTCATATTGCCTGCTTTTGCAAATAACATGATGGCAGTATTACCATTTTCATCAACCCCATTGGTTAAAGCACCTTCTGAGATAAAGTTTTGTGCTGATTCCCAATCATTATTCTCAGCCGCGCCAAGAAATAACTGAGTCACAGGGTTATTAATAGTTCTTTGATTTTTCATAATTGAACCCTACTGGTTAAGGTAGGTCCTTATAAAATAAGAGAAGAAAAGAAGATAAAAGTTAAACCTAAGAGAGTATACAAAGAATTCCTATAAAGTAAAGCCCCTAAACACAAAACTGTGTCAAGGGGCTTTACTTAAAGAAGAAGTGTTACTTTTTCTTCTTTTTCGTTCTACGTTTCTTTACCTTTGGTGTAGCTAATAGCTTTGCCTTTGGCAGAGAACGCTTATCAATTCCTTGTTTATTAACAAGCATGTTGAAGTTTTTGGGCTTTTTAAACCCAGCCTTAACAAGCTTGCCAACAAGCTTAGAGTTTTTCAAAGAAAGAGCGAATTCAACGAAGAATTCGTTATTCATGATTGCCGGAAACATCTCCGCCAGGTCATAAATAAATGAATCCTCTCTTCTCAAGAGACCTCTAATCATAACAATTTTTTCGACCAATTCTTCCATAGCAGCATCACCAGGGTAAATCCGCTGTGTAAGAACAAGAAGCTTATTAAGGTCAATAATACTTGGGTTAGTAATATTAACCTCTAAAAAGAACTCGAAATTCTTGTTGGCAATAAGCCAATAGAAGATCGAAGCTCCAAAACTGTCTTCTTGATTCAAAAGGTCTGGATTTATCTCCAACAACTTCCGGAGCGAGTCATTATCTCCAGCAGCTGCGAATATCATACCAACAGTATTACCGTTAGTAGATCTTCTGAAAGGAGAGAAGGTCTTTTTCTCTATGTTGTCAAAAACAAGTTTTGCATTGCCCGCATGTGCTGCGGCAAAATGATGATTTATATCTAACATAATTTCACCCCCTCTAAGAGGGGCTCCAAAAAAGGTAGTGCTTAAAAAAAACAGATTATTTTGTGTATCGTTTACTAATATAGGAACTATTTTAATAAATAAAACCCCCTGCATTGCTACAGGGGGTTTTATTCGCTAATTTATGGCTTTTTTAGAGCACTTCGGACATTTCTATCCCAACTCCATTAAGCCACTTTTCTAAAGATTCATGCTGCTTGAACCCCATACCAATTAAGGCCTTTGTTATTCTAACAGCTCTATCTTTCTCAGCTTTATCGAAGGCAGCCTTCTCTAATTCTCTAGCTGCTTGTATTTCGGCTTCTTCTGCTGCTTTAACCAGGTCCATTGCTTCTGCTCTATCTTTGCCATCAGCAACAAGAGCATCAACTTTAACCATCCTTGCAGCTCTATCAGCTTTCCTTGTTTCTTTGTTCTGAGCTTTTGGTTCAGGCTGGTACTCTAGAACATATGTAGAAACACCAAAAACATCTTCCTGCTCGAGTATTTCGGGGAAATGTTCGGCTAATACCTTTAGACCATCTATATTATCACTAGATACCAACTCCATTGGAGTTGTATACCCATCAATATCACGATGGCTAAGAATATCTGGCTTTAACTTAGCTATTCTGATTATATATTCTATCTTTCTATAAACCATCATAGTTAAGGTAATATTATTCCCAAAACAATCGCTTTGGTCTAATGCCTCGATATTAATCTTGGCAATTTCTTCAATAGCCTCAAAGCGTAGCCTTGTAGCAAGAGTTATCATAACATTGTTACCAAACTTATCCATATGAGTAACAGTACTAGGTCTAACCCTAATTAGCTCAACAACACTCTCCCAGTCGGTAGTTTCTGCTAGTTTCATAACAGCATTCTTCCCATTCCTGGGGTAAGTTCGATATGCAATATCAGGTTCAATACTAGCTAGCTTTATAATGGTTTCACCACCACCACGAGCAGCCAAAAGGGACTCTATCGAGTTATCATATATATCCTTATGGTCTAGAATTGATGGCCTGATTTTGGCAAATTTTAGAACAGTGTCTCCACCTCTACCATCATAATTAATAAAATACATAACAGCAGACTCTCTCATACCATGCAAATGGTCTAGCACAGCTGGTTCAATATTAATCAGCTCTTCTATTGCACTTACATTCTTTTGCTTAGCAAAGATAGTAGCGACTGTGTCGCCGTTATGGTCCTGTGCCAGAATATTAGCACCAGCTTCTATTTTCTTTAATACTGCAGATATATCATTCCTGCCAGCATGGTTCAGCATTACAAACTGGTTTTTAATGTCCTTCTTCCAAATTTTTCTTTTACGAATAATTTCTCTAAAGTCAGAAGGCACTTTAAAACCAGCCCGTAATATCGGGACAATTTCATTGACCCCATAATTACAAGCAACCAAACGAAGTACATTTGCTTGTTCTAATACCTTCTTGTTATAGAAAGGAAGTCTACATACTTCTATAAACATTCCCTTTGCTGCAAAATGTTCGGCAGGTGTAAGGGTTCCAGTTTTAGTAGGCTCAAGAAGTTGAGACGGTATTTCTATTATCTCATCTTTCTTTTTATTTACCTTTGCTTCTGCTTGCTCTAACTCAATTTTAACAAGCTCTACTACAGCAGCAAAGTCGCCATGGCTTGCAAAAATAGTAGCAACAGTATTGCCTTTTATATCTTGCGCTAGAATATCAGCACCAGATGTGATAAACCCTTTAACCCGTAATATATTGCGGGCTTGGGCTGCTTCTAGCATTAATTTGTCTAGAATAAACATAACTAGTTCCACCTGTTAGGGCGGCTCCTCTAAAATATAAAAAATGAAAAGAAGGAAACTTATAGTTGCATAAACATATATACTCATTATATATAAATTAAAAGCCCCCACATATTGTATGTGGGGGCTTTTATTTCGTATTTTTATAGGCTACATGTAGTTATTACTAGCCAGCTAAGCTTAAATTTGCTTTATTCATAGAGGTTTTAAAGTTCTGGGGTTTCTTAAACCCTGCAGCTAATAACATTCCTATGAACATAGTATTTTTAAGGCTAATAGCCTCAGTAATTATTGCAGTATTTTCTCTGATTTTATTATTAATAGTCGCCAATAATATAACCGTACCGATATTACCATTGTCTATTAATAGTTTAGAAGAGCAGTCGTAGATATCATCAGGGATATCAACCAACTCGGGGCTAATCTTAGCTAATAATAGTATTGCTACAGTATTATTATAATATGCCAACCACGTAGTAACAGAGTTACCATGTGTGTCTGTCTGTGTAATGATAGACGCATCTTGCCTTGCTAACGCCAAAACAGCTTGGGTATTATTATGGTAGGCAAACCATGTTGCAACACCATCATCATTATTATCTTTAGCAAGAATATAAGCACCATAGGCCAGGCAATCTTGAACGGTAGGCCAGTCATTTCGCCGTGCTGCATTTAACATAATTTTATTAATTGGATTCATATGTTTTTACATACCTTGTTTAAGGTAGCTCCTTAGAAATAGAAAAAGGGAAGAAAAGAAGAATCAATCTCGAGACTATACTAACTATCACCAAACAAGTAAACCCCCTATATACTTTACGGTATATAGGGGGTTACCCAAAGTTCGTTATTGGGACATACTCATGACAATATCATAGACTTCTTGCTTCTTAACTCTATGAGCTGCCATAAATTCAGCAAAATCATCAGGCTCTCTAAAACCAGCAACCAGCAATTCTGCAATCATATTTGGATCCCTAAATTTACGGATTGCAATTTTAATCACGGCATTATTACCCAATACAAGCTTGCTAATACTAGCTAACTCCTTTACTGCAGCAACATTACCGTGGTTCATTAGGTGTTCAATAGGCAAACAATTGCTTTCGTCTTGGCAAAGAAGAACGTTTTCATCCATCCGAGCAAGCTTAATAACCAAATCAGCATTATTATGATATGCCATCCAACTAGTAACACTGTTACCAAATGCATCTCTGCATTTTAGTGCATGTGGGTAGCTATCAATTAATTCTGAAACAGCATCAGCATTATTATGAGAAGCAAAAATAATTGGTGCGGTTGCACCATCTTCACCATCTCTAGCAAGTATATCTGCACCACAAACAAGGAAACCTTTAGCAGACAACCAGCGGTTTTTTCTTGCTTCAAATAGCATTAAATTTTCCATAGCACTATTGTTAGTAGCTTCAACTTCACCAAGAACACCACTGTATAAACCAAGGGAAAAAGCTCTGATAGTTAATGACATAAGTAATCTCCTATAAAAGTAAAAAAGGAAGGTCGAGGTTTAAGGTTATTACTTGATATACCTTAGCAGTAAAGCAAACCCTCTATATATTTAGAGGGTTTGCATACAAATGTTATGGTATATCTAGCTTATATCTAATCAATAGCATTTCTAAATCTGGTGGTTCCATAAAGCTATTATCCAGCAGTGATCTTAACAAAGGAAGGTTACTTCGTATAATAGCAGCTGTAACAACCATTTCTTGTTTTAAGATGAGAGGGTTGATTTTTGCTAATGCTAAAATAGCCTTAGCACAACCATCATTATTAAGGTAAGACAACCAAAAAACAGCAGATCTACCACCTTCATCAGTTTGCTCTAATACCGATGGGTTTACCTTAGCTAATTTTCTGATTTCTCTATAATTATTATAACGTGCTAACCAAGTAGTTATACTTCTGCCATATCCGTCCACTTGGGTAAGAACCTTAGGCTCTAACTTTACTAACTTCAGCACAGCTTTAACATAGTTTTTACAAGCAAATATAATAGCAGCTGTACTACCACCACCATCTGCATGGTACAAAGACTTTTTATTAAGCCTAGCTAAAACCATAACCCCTCTAGAGCAACAATGCCGAGCCAGCCATATAATAGGCTTTACGCCTTTTGCATCAGCTTGCTCGATAATACTTGGGTTCTTCTTTGCAAAAGCTGGTATTAATTTAGTATTGCTTCTCCTAGGTATTAATATGGTGGTAACGGTGTTACCATTTATATCAATATGATCTAGAATAGCAGGGTTTATTTTAATAAAGGCCTTTATAGCATTTATATTATTATGTTCTGCAAATACAATAGCTGCAGTTTTATTGCTTACCCCAGTCTGTAACAACAACTCTGGGTACTTTTTAACTAGCTTAATAGCCTCATAAGCATTGTTATTAAACGCCAAGATCATAATAAGAGTATTACCACACTCATCTTGTGCCGAAAGGTCAGCCCCAAGTTTTATCATCCTGTTAACAACAACAAAATCGCCGCTATGGGCGCCACTAAGCATTAGTTTGTTTAAAAGGGAGTACATAAGTTTCCTCCTATAAAAGAGAAAAATATAATAAGATGTATATATTTACATATACAACCTATATTAACATAATATCTTATTCAACCATAAAAACACCCCCCTGCATATTTATACAAAAGGGGTGTAGAGAATTTATATACTAATTATACTAAATACGCATTGGCATTAAAACAAACAATGCATCCACATCTTTAGGGTCTTTAAGGATAACTGGTGAAGTACCGTCCCTTAGGAAGAACTGCATATCGTCACCTTCAATAAGGTTACCAATTTCAGACATATAACGAGCATTAAAACCAAGGTCTATATCGCCATTGTCGTAGTCAACCCGCATTTCTTCGGTTGCGTTTTCTTGATCTGGGTTATTAGCGCTAATAACCAACTGGTTAGACTTTAGAGAAAATTTAATCGAGCGTGATTTTTCGTGCGACAACACCGCAACACGGTCCACAGCTTGCAAAAGCGGTAAACGGGCTACATCCATCTCAAAGTTATTTTCTTTAGGGATTACCCTTTGGTAGTCAGGGAATGTGCCATCAATAACTTTTGAAGTAATAACCATTTCTGGGGTTTCAAACTGGATTTTCTTGTCAGTGATAGTTACCTTAATTTCTTTGGCTTTATCAGCTAGTCTTTTTATTTCAGAAATAGTTTTACGTGGGATAATAACCCCCGACATACTTTCTGCCCCACTTGGTAATGCTTGCTCAACACTAGCTAGGCGATGGCCATCGGTTGCAACACAACGCAACACTTTACCTTCAGCACCATCAGCAACATGTAGGTAAACCCCATTTAAGTATTTGCGGGTATCTTCTTGGGATGCCGCAAACTGGGCTTTAATTAAAAGGCGTTTAAGCTCTGTGCCGCTAAGCATAAAAGATTTTTTATCATTAATGCTGGTAAAGTCAGGGAATGCAGCAGCATCCAAACAAGCTAACGAGAAATGAGCCTTACCAGCAGATATAGCTAAACGGTCGCCAGTTTCGGTAAGTTCGGCATTTACCATAACACCCTCAGGGAGCTTACGAACAATCTCGAATAATTTGTGCGCACTTACAGTAGTAATACCAGCATTCTCTACAAAAGCGTCTGCTACACCTTGCACGGCGATATCATTGTCGGTAGCTGTTGTAACTAATTTATTGTCTTTAGCTTCCAGCCGTACGTTCGACAAAATTGCAATACTGCTTTTTTTCTCGACTACAGACTGGCTGTAACCTAGGTTCTCTAACAAAACTTCACGGGTGATTGAAAACTTCATGGCTTTTTCTACCTATAGCAAATTAAAAACTGTCCAAAATATAGCACATATATGCCACATCCCAAAGCCTATACATAATAAAAAATTCTATTTACCAATACAGAAAGTAGAAAAGACTAAGTCTAATACATCCTCTGTAAGTTCTTTATACACCTGCGGTTAGGCATAGCCTAACTCTTGGTGCTGCGTTCCGCAGACTGTCGGTAACCTCTTGCCTTACGGCAAATCGGGATACCGCCTTTGTTAACTAAGAAGCTGTTACTTACCAATACAAAAGGTAGAAAAGACTAAGTCTAATACATCCTCTGTATCGGTACGCCCTGTTACTTGACCGATGGCATTAGCGGCATCGCGTAGGTCTTGGGCTAGCATATCGGCAGAAAAGCTACCGCCAGCAGCACATGCCGCTAGTAGTTCTTGCGCTCGTTTTAGATGTGTAGTGGCATCATACACTGCTTGACGGTGTCGTTGTCTGGTTAGTTGTGCTGCATTGGTAGTATTAGCAAATGTATCGTCAAGTTTAGCTCTTATAAGCTCTAATATAGTTGGCAGTGCAGCAGGGTTAGTTAAATCTACTCCAATCACATTGTATACAATATCATCAATTGTAATGTCTTTAGGTAGTTCAACAGGTGTAATATCTGTTTTCGAGACCAAAATAACCCCCTCTTTACCCTTTAAAAATTTAGTAACTTGGGGGTCTAAATTGGGCCATTTTGCAGCATCGGTTACTAAAAGTACTAAATCGGCCTCTTGTGCCTTCTTGCCAGCACGGTTTATTCCTTCTATTTCAATAACATCACTAGCTACTCTTAACCCTGCGGTATCTGCTAAAATTACAGGGTAACCTGCAATATCAAGGTGGCTTTCCACCACATCTCTCGTGGTGCCAGCTATAGGGCTAACAATGGCGGTATCTCTACCTGTTAAAAGGTTTGTAAGCGTTGACTTACCACTGTTTGGCTGCCCAATAACCGCCATTATAAAACCATCACGCAGGCGTTGCCCTGTTTGGTTGGTTATGGCTATTGTAAAGTCAGATAGTATACAATCCACTTTACTATCAAGCCCAGCTTCGGTCAAAACGTCTAATTCTTCATCAGGAAAATCAATCGCTGCTTCAGCATGTGCTACAAGGTGCATAATGTCAGCTCGCCATTGTTCAAACTTGTTGCCCAGCTCGCCACCCATTTGCCGCAACGCTTGCTGGCGCTGTTGCTCAGTGCTGGCGGCTACTAAGTCTGCCAAACCTTCCGCTTGGGTTAAATCGAGCTTACCATTTAGAAATGCTCGCCGAGTAAATTCACCAGCCTCAGCAGGTTTCGCACCTAAAGCAAAAAATGCATCTAGAACTGCCTTTACAACTGCTCTACCGCCGTGACCATGAAATTCGACCACTTCTTCGCCAGTAAAACTATTGGGGGCAGCAAACCAAACCAAAAGCCCCTCATCGAGAGTGTTTTCTTGAGTTACTAGCTTCCCAAAGTGCATTTTACGAGGACTAATTCCTGCAAATGATGGGCACAGTTTATCGGCTAGCTCTTTAGCACCAACCCCAGAAATGCGCACAATTGCTACGCCTGCCGCCATTGGTGCGGTTGCAACTGCTGCAATAATATGGTTGTTGATAAGTGCCATTACTTTATAATAAGTCCTAATTTCTATATGCTATATATATTCTATAATCAAATTTTAAGGAAGTAGCAATATGCCAGAACTACCTGAAGTAGAAACAGTTTGCAGAGGAATCACCAAAAAAGTTCTTAATAAACATATAAAGAAGGTAGTAACTCGGCGTGAAGGGTTAAGGGTGCCATTCCCTAAAGATTTAGCCCAGAAATGTAATAATGCTACGGTTAAGAGTGTTATACGCCGCGCAAAATTTGTATTAATCCACCTTGATAATGACCAAACTATTATAATCCACCTGGGGATGAGCGGTAAAGTTACCTTCCCTGAAACAGGCACCCCACCCGCAAAACACGACCATCTTAGCATCTATTTTGAAGACGACATCCAACTATGCCTAAATGATACCCGCCGTTTTGGAGTGGTTGATATATCCGCAACCAAAGACCTAGCAACCAATAAACATTTAGAAAAACTAGGAGTAGAACCTCTTACAGACCAATTCGATGGGGATTATCTATATAAAATCTTGCAGAATAAACGCATCCCAATCAAACAAGCCATTATGGATGGGCACCTTGTGGTTGGAGTTGGTAATATTTATGCTAGCGAATCTCTATTTAAAGCTGCAATTAACCCCACCCAAAGTGCAAATACTGTAACTAAAAGTAAAATAAAACTTTTATGTACCGTTATTAAACAAACCCTTACCGATGCTATTGCTGCTGGTGGCTCTACCTTGCAAGACTATGTACAGACTGACGGTTCTTTGGGCTATTTCCAGCATCAATTTAAAGTTTATGGCCGTGACAAACAACCCTGCCAAGTTTGCGAAACCCCAATCGAGAAAATAGTACAAGGTGGTAGAGCCACCTTTTTCTGCCCTAAATGCCAGATAGTTAAGTAATCGTAGTTGTTTAAAGCTCAAGGTTGAGCTTTAAACAACTACGGCCGCAAACTGTTTTGCGGCCCGCAAGTGCAGTCTAACTGTGGCTTTGCCACAGTTAAAGCGAAACTTAGCGACAACTTAAGACCGTATAGGCCTTAAGTTAAATTAAGATATGTCATTTAAGACACAGAATGTGCTTATAAAGATACTTTGTGTATAAAATCCTTATAAATACAGTACCATATTAGTTATACTTAATTCTATGTATCATGTATTGGGTATAGAATCATCGTGCGACGAAACCGCAGCCTCTGTCATCGCCTTTGCTGACGATGCGCAGCCTACTGTGCTGTCTAATATTGTATACACCCAACACAAAGAACATCTTGATTATGGTGGGGTTGTTCCAGAAATTGCGGCTCGTGCCCATGTTGATAAAATAGAGCCTATCGTTAGCGAAGCATTAAAAGAAGCGGGCGTAAAACTAACCGACATTGACGGCTTTGCCGCAACCTGTGGCCCAGGGCTACTTGGGGGGTTACTAGTTGGTGTAAGCTATGCCAAAACTTTAGCATCTACCATGGGTAAACCCTACATTGGGGTTAACCACCTTGAGGGGCATGCCCTTACTTGCAGGCTTACTAACAATGTACCATTCCCATATTTATTGTTACTGGTTTCGGGGGGGCATTGCCAATTTATACATGTTAGTGGTGTTGGGGAATACGAAACTATTGGTGGCACTTTAGATGACGCAGTTGGTGAAGCCTTCGACAAAGTTGCAAAACTACTAAAGCTTGGCTACCCCGGTGGCCCTGCGGTTGAGAAACTTGCCGAAAAAGGTAACCCTAAAGCATTTAAGCTACCAATTCCTCTTAAAAACAAGGGGATTGATTTCTCGTTTTCGGGTTTAAAAACCGCCACTAGGCAACTTATCCAAGAGCAGGGTGACCATATGTCACAGCAAACATTGGCAGATTTATGTGCTTCTTTCCAAGAAACCGTAGCACAAACCTTAGAAGTAAAAACTAAACGTGCTTTACAGCAACTTAAACAAACCAAGCATTTTGTGCTTTCTGGTGGGGTTGCTGCTAATAAAATTTTATGTGGGCGGCTTAAAAAAGTATGTGCAGCAGAAAATATAGAGTTTACAGCACCACCAACCCCACTATGTACCGACAATGGGGTCATGATTGCTTATGCAGGTGGAGTAAGGCTATTAGCAGGGGAAAGCCACCCTCTTGACAGTAATGCCACCCCACGCTTGCCACTAGAAACTATGAACAAACCAGATAATAAGGAAATAAAATAGTAATGGCTTATAAATACCCTGTTGGGATTATTGGCGCTGGCGCTTGGGGAACAGCTTTGGCTGAACACCTTGGCACATGTTGCGGGCATAATGTACTATTATGGTCGTACGATAAAAAAGCTGCTAAAGATATCCGCAAGAACAATGAAAACTCGGTGTTTTTGCCTAATATTGATCTATCTGATAATATTGATGTTACAACATCTATAGAAGATATCACCAAGCATTGCGAAATAATAATTTACGCTACACCAGCCCATTTTTGCTCGGAAATAGCTTGTTTAATTGCACCAGATATTAAAGAAGACCAAATCCTAGTTATTAGCTCTAAAGGTTTTAGGGAAGATGACGGTGCACTGTTGTCTGATGTGTGGCTAGAAAAAGCACCACAACTAAATAAAATAGCCATCTTAGCTGGCCCAACATTTGCTGAAGAAGTTGCCACAAAAAAACCCACTACCGCAACAATTGCTTGCGAAGATACCTATACCCTTGGCAAGATTGATGCCTTATTTTCGTCTACTTTATTCCGTCTTTATTACAGCAAAGACATTATTGGTGCACAAGTTGGTGGTGCAGTTAAAAATGTTATTTCTATTGCTGCTGGTATATCAGCAGGGTTAGGAATGGGTGAAAATTTTAAAGCGGCTATACTTTGCCGTGGCGTAATTGAGATGATGCGCTATACCCGAAGCATTGGCGGGGAACGCATTACTTTGGCTGGTTTGTCTGGCCTTGGAGACTTAATACTTTCATCCCACGAGGGGTCTCGGAACTACCGCTTTGGCTACTACCTAGGGCAAGGCAAAGATGTACAACAAGCCGAAAGGCTTGTGGGCTCTACAGTTGAAGGTATTAAAAGCGCCGCTATTTTAACTATGCAGGGCGCATCCCACGGGATTGATATGGGGATTATTATGGCAATCCACAGCATTATTAACGGCGATATTGACGCCAAGCGCACTTTTTACATGCTACTAGACCGACCACGCGTAAACGAATTTAACACTGAGGACGAACTAAGATGATATACATTCGCGAAAAACTACCAGTTATCCTGGTTTTTATTATAGCTGCTTGTCTTGTTATATTAGGGTTAATATCTGCAGCGGTAGCACAACCAATACTTAAACCATGGACACCGCACGAACATAGTGGAGAATATGTAACTAAGATGCGCCCTACTCTTATTGGTCGTGCTGGGGTTATCCCCGAAGCGCCACCACCTCCTCAATCAGATATTGTTTCTGTTGAAGAATTACCAAAACTACCCAGCCTTGCCGATAAACATAAAGAAAAAGAAATGCGCCCCGATATGTCTAAGGTATCGTCTGCTAAAGGTTTAAAAAAACGCAGAGGCACCATAGAAAACCCTATTCCTAACCTTAAAGAGCTCGCCTTAAATAATGGTGAGCTACGCACAGCCGAAGTGCAAATTTTGCTAAAAGAAGACAAAGAAGCCCAACAAAAACTACGTTGGCATTTAAACCCAGTAGAACTACCAGTATTTCTTGAAAGAATTAATAAAATAGAACCTGCTTTAAGTGGGCAGGTAACAGGCACACCATCTGGTACAGAATACCGCTTTTTGCAAGTAAGATTAATTGCAAAAAATGGGGTGGTATACCAACCAATCAATATCTACCAAAACAGAATTAGAGTCCCTGGTATAAATATTCCCCTTGAAGACGAGAACAGAGAGCTAGAGATGTGGACTATGGGAACAGCTAAAACATTTGCCCAACGCAGTGCAATAACAAAACTTCTTAAAATTATGAGTTTTGACGAGTGCAAAGCCCTAAACCACACACTAATGGACACAATGCCTCGCCAATGCATTTTGCCCGATGGCACAACATTCCTAGATATAGACAAAAAACTTAGCGATAAATACCGAGACATTACCAATTTTGATAAATGCCTCCACGGTGGCCACCCGCTAATTGTAGATTTCCCCCGTAAATGTGTTGCCCCTGGCGGGCAAGTCCACATCGAGCCTCCACGGTTGTAGTTATATAGTTTGAAACATCAGGAAACCCCATGAGCAAAAAAGTTGATGAGAAGCTAAAAGTTATCACAGGCGAGCTGATAAAAAAGCGGGAAAAACCCGCTGAAATACCTACGGTTAAGATATCAGGTGATGGAAACAGTGTTGTTATCGGTGCTACTATCCAAGGGGGCGTAGTTACTGGCAGAGCATCCACAGACAACAGAGAACTCCACCAAACCCATATCACGCACCAATCATTCGCTGAAAAAGAGGCCGACATCCAGTCTATTATAGACCGTGACCCATCAGCCCACAAACAAGGCAGAAAACCACTAGGCTGGCGCAAACGTGGCGAACGGGTAAAGCCCGAGTTTATGACCCCTAAAGAGTATACTAACTTTACTGCACAAACCGAAGACGGTACCCCAATATGGGACGGCATCGAGCGCAAATTTATGCGCCTTAATTGGGAGCCTTGGGATTGGGGTAAAGAAACCAAAGCCAACCTCCCACCAGTTAACCGCCGTGTTGACAAAGACCGCCGTAAACCGTGGGCTATTTCCACAGGATACGACCGCCGCAAACCACACAGCCACGGAAAACGCCACGAGGATATTATGTCGCAGCGGGTTAGGGTTGTCACTTTGCTTATAGGCTGCTCCATTCTCGGAACAATAATTATTTTAGCATTTCTAAAATACTATGGAGTAATAAACTAGATGGGTCATGTAAGAGGTTTAACTTATGGTGTAGTAGCAATGGTATTCATAGCTATATTAAATGTATATTTAAAAACCATTGCTGGTTATGATTTTAATGCACCATTATTTTTTACCATAGCTATGATATTTGCAGGAACCACACTTATTTTTGTTGGAGGAAAAACAACATTAGCTATTGAAGCTCTAAAATCCCCTTATACATGGATTTATGGGGCTACTTACATTATAAATCTTATTCTAATAATTGAAGCTCTACAATTTATCAGCGCTACAAACTCCTCTTTATTAGCAAAAATGTCTATTATTGTATCCCTTCTTTTCTCTTATGTTTTGTTTAAGAGGAATGTTGTTGGTAAAGGTATTATAGGAATACCATTCATTATTATTGGAATAGGAATTGTTTTTTACGGTGTAGATAGAGAGTATTTAGGCAAGATTATATTCCTAATTATTGCTATGAGTATCACAGAGAGTATTTCTTATATAAGTCTAGAATTAAATAGTGCTGGTCACAAAACTAAACATTATTTACAGGATTTCAGTGTTATTGGTTATATTCTAATGGCAACGTCAATAGCATTTCTTACCATATTATTTTTTGCTACTTTAATAGGATGGTCTACTGGGTATAATTTACCACTCGCACCTGAATTTTATCATTTCTATGACCCTCTATTTGTAATCCACGCAGCTTTTTATGGTGTAATATGCGTGAGCACCTTACGATATTTAATGTTTAAGTGTATTCAAACTGTTAAAAGTGAAATATTTGCTAGTCTGACAGCTCTTTTACCTCTATTAACTATGTTGTTTGAAAAATCTTTTGCACCATTTGGTTGGTATCGGGACGACCTAGAAATAACCCCTCAATTCCTACTTGCTAGCATACTAATCATCGCTGGCTCCATCATAATAGTAGTCCGCCGTTATTTAGCCGAAGACCTTACCGACGACGCTGAAATAAAAGAAGCCCGAGACCTAGTAATGCAGGCAACCATATTCTTTAAAGATGACTATATGAATACAGCAGCAGCTTTAGAGATTGGGCTTAATGATTTGCACGATATTATTGAGCAGAACCCCACTTATTCTATCCGTAAAGACACTGCCGCTTTAATTAAGCAGAACTACATTAAAAATGTAGCAAAGTCGGACTCGCTTACAGGGTTAGCAAACAAGCTACAGTTTATGACAGAACTTAAAGGGATGGACACCAACAGCAAGTTTAGCCTGTTTTACCTCGATTTA